>NZ_JANTPT010000001.1:1843980-2151310 GCF_024753565.1 Mechercharimyces sp. CAU 1602
GCCTCATCTTTGATTAATAGGTTTACCTTATCCAATTTATCAATCAACTCTTCTCCTTCTAAAAGGGAGTGAGGCGCAGCTGGATTAATAATCTCAGGATAAACAATCGAAATATCCCCCTGTTTGTACTTCTGCTCCTTTAAGTCATAGCTAAACGCCTCCTGACTACCCTTTTCCACCTCTGCTCCTAATCCACTATCCCCCTCATCCATTCCTGCTTCATTACCCTCTCTTCTCTCTTCTACCTCTTTTCCCGTTTCCTTTGCAGTATCATTCTCAACAGACCCACAGCCGTATCCCAAAAAACTTATCGTAAGCAACAAGATTACTACTATCGTCTGTTTCAACTTTCCCGCTCCTTTAATCAAGGTACTTCGTTGTGATTCAATTTTGTGTGTTACATGATTATGACGGTACATCCAAAACATATGCATATATTGGTATATTATTGTAAAATATGATCAAGAAGTTATAAGTCGACCGTTATCTATAGCAGAGAAGAATACATCTTGTAGTTGGAATTATTCGATATTTTCGTTTTATAAACCTCCTGGCTCCAGCTAAAAAAGGGGATTACAATATTAAAGAACAGAGAAAAATTCCCTGTTCTCTACTCTCTACCTCTCACTTGATCCAACCAATCTACCCATTTGTCTAGATGCATCGGATGGCAAGCGGTCAGATATGGTTCGGACACCTTATGTAAAGTCGACAAAGGCTGTCCATCATAATCCGTAATCACAATTCCTGCTTCTTTTGCTAATAACAAACCCGCATACAAATCGGTTCCTTCTGAATTATACAAAATAACCCCACCTAAATCTCCTCGGGCTAACATGCTCCATGCAATTGCAGGTGCCCACAGACGCAATACGCGTTTAAAATCATTCTCCAAGTGACGCCTCAACTGAGCTGCTTCTGGATCGTTTTGCACCATATGACCTTGAATCCAACTTATTGTTTGCCGATGAAACGGAACAGGTGGATGTGTAGGAATTCGCAGTTGCACTCCATCACAAAATGCCCCCTGATTCCGTACAGCCCAGTATAGCTGTGCACGATGAGAATCATAAATTACGCTCATAACAGGCTCATCATGATGCAACAGGGCGATACAAACTCCATACAGGGGCAAGCCGATCGCAAAGTTATTCGTCCCATCCAATGGATCCACCTGCCATAGCCATTCCCCTTCCTCTCCGATCATGCCAGCTTCTTCACTTTCGATTTGATGAGTCGGGAAATATTGGCGAAGATAGTGAAGAATCACTTCTTCAGCTAAAAGATCTACCTCAGTTACTACATCGCCGTCCTCACCCTTTTCCACTATAGAGAATGAACCTACAAACCTCTCCTTTGCGATCTTTCCTGCCTCAGTAGCAGCCACCATGGCTACTTTTCGTGCTTTCTCCAATATCGCTTCCACTTACAATATGGCCCCTTCCTTAATAAAAAATAACTAATAAGATTATATACCCCTGAAACTATCTATCCACGATCCCCCTTCCCTCCTTTGAAAACCATAAGGCAGCAGGTCCAGGAGAAAGGTAGCTTTGCTTTAATGCCCACGAAACCTGATATTTTTGTAGCACTTCCTTTAACGCTAACCAGGGTGATCGTAGCGATTCTTGTTCCTGTCGATATGCTTCAATCGATGACAAGATTGCTGTCCTTTCTTCTGTTGAGGCTATACTTTTGATATGCCCGTAAAAGTGATAAAGAACATCCGTATGCTTTTTTCGCGTCGCTGGAACTTGTAGTCCAGCAAATAGCACTTGTCCGTACTCCTGTAATCGATCTTCAAATCCGACTCCACCACCTTGAGCGACTAACTTACCCATCTTTGTTAGGTGGGGACGACTGTGTGCAAGCAGTTTCATTTTATAACGACTGTGAAAAGAACCCCAACGGGTGGGGGTGAACCCGTCGGCATAAATTGCCGCCCACTCTTCATAAGCGACCACCTGTTCAGCAAACGAAATTAATACCTCTATAGAGCCAAGATCGCTTTCCTCAACTATGGGCATATTAGGAAAAAAAGACCGTAGCGCATGAACAAACAATCCACTTCCTTCATCTACTTTCTCCCCTTCCTCATTATATAACGGAACCCCTTCAATCCCACAGGAAGGAGATCCTTTTTTAAATATATAACCACTTACACACGCTCGTGCCAGCTCGGGCATCGTCTGTTCACATACTGCTTGCATAAGTGTAGTGAGGTTCCGCTTACTCTTAACAGTAACCAGCTCCACTCTGCCATCCCGCGGTCGAACCAGATTCATCGGTTCACGCGGCGCTCCTAAACCCATCTTCATTTCAGGACAGACAGGTATAAAGGAAAAAAGGGGGGCTAAATTCTCCACAATCCTGGGATTATATTTGTCCCGTCCATCATAACGAACTTTCTCTCCCAGTAAACAGCTACTGATAGCTATCTTTACCATCGGGGGACGTGGAATCATTGCTGTATCTCCTCTTTTTACTTATTAGCCTTGCTTTACTTAATTAGCCTTGCAGTTCATGTTTTAACGCAGACTCTAGCTCTGGATAACGGAATTGATACCCGGATGATTTCAACTTTCCAGGTTCAATACGACTACCTGTTAAGAGCACTTCTTCCCCCATTTCCCCCAGTAATAGCTTAATTAATCCTGCAGGTTTGGGAAATAACGCTGGACGTCCTAATACTTTTGCTAATATACGTGAGAACTCCGCATTAGTAACGGGGTTAGGACTAACCATATTAACCGGGCCAATCACTTCCTCATGCTGAATCAAGTGATGGATGATGTAAGGAATTTCATCAAGTAAAATCCAACTCGTAATCTGCTTCCCACTTCCCATTCTTCCTCCCAGTCCCACACGGAAGAGCGGCAACATCTTAGCAAGCGCACCACCTTTTCTGCTCATTACCACCCCTAAACGCATATTAACAACCCGAATTCCAGCTTGCGCCGCAACTTCTGTCTCCTTCTCCCACTCTTTTTCTACCGATGCGAGAAAACCTTTCCCCAGTGGGCACGATTCATCTACTGGTGTCCTTCCTGACGTATCCGCATATTCTCCACCTGAAGCAGATAAGAGAAGTGCTGGTGGTCGCGATAACTCAGTTAGGGCTTGTGCCAGCAGAGAAGTTCCCAGTTGCCGACTCTTTAAAATCTCATATTTACGCTCTCTCGTCCATTTTCTTGCAGCAATGTTAGCTCCCGCCAGATGAATCACTACATCTTGTCCCTCCAACCCTTCCTTGCTGATTTCTCCCTTAGTCGGATTCCAATAAATAGCAGGTTCATCATACTCGCTTCCGCTTTCACCGCGCACAAGACGTGTAACATGATGTCCCTCCTGCCGAAAATGATTTACCAATCGATTCCCAACCATCCCTGTCGAACCGGTAATGGCGATTCTCATCTTTTATAACTCCCTTCGTTATGTAACCGCTTATCTTCTTCTATGTTTTAATGGAGTTCCGATGGTCAAACCGTTGGATTTTATCTCCATAACTGCATCCGTTGATTTAAATTTCCTGTGTATAGTTCTAATTCCGTCCCGTCGGGATCGAGAAAATTGACCACCTGCCCTCCTCCTCTTTCTGTTGGACCCCGAATAATTCTTACTTTATTTTCTTGCAAGGTGTGTACTGCTCCTGAAAAATGATCCTCTCTCATCGAAAAAGCAATATGATCAACACCATAACCCTCTGTTGGTTGAGAAAATACACGTTCTAACAAGCAAATCCACACTCCGCCCCACTCCAGGTAGGCATCACTATTTCCTAGATGAATTCGTTTCATACCCAGCACTCCCTCATAAAAAACAAGAGCCCGCTCTAAGCAGGAAACACGGATTGTAATATGGTTCACTCCTGTTATCTCTATATTTTTTCACCCTTTCTTAAACATCCTCGGTTCCCGCTCGTCCGTTAACAATAAAAAAGGAGGCGCAGCTCTTTCGCTCTCCCCTTTTTTATATGAGAATCTCCCCACAATAAGCTGCTTTTCACTCATGATTCCGTATCATTCCCCAGTATCACAACCTGGTAACTTCCCCTGTTCAACCACTCTCTCTTCTTGTTAACACGCTGATATGGAATAGTAAGGGTAAAGCTTTGACGAAATGGGTTAGGCTGGAGTCGAATAGAATATTTCCCCTCCCACTGCGGTAACCATGTCTCTCCCTGATATAATATGCCTTCCTTATACCAGGGGAAGTGATTAACCCCTGGTTCATTTAAGCAGATGAACAGGGAGAGATCGTCACAAAACTGAAGTAGTTTATAATTAGCAGCCACTGTCTGCCACACGCACTCACCTAAACAAGTACGAAGTTGTTGTTGACGCTCTTGTTCACTTCGATAAAAGCGGATCGCTTCCTCTTCAACGGCTGTAGAAAAAAAAGAAGCGAAGTGAAGACTACATAAGGCACCTGCATATGCATCTTCCGCTTGTATACGGTCAATCCCTCGCTTATATGCCGGTAGTTTAGGTACCAATGGGAAATCAATAAATGAATAAGGCGCCCCTGAATCCTCATTCCAACAAATCTCCTTATCCAGCTCCCTCCATGCCACATCGTGATAAGCAATAGCAAACAAGGTGGATGTCATTTGATCCAGTTGGAATCTCCAATTAACTGCGAATTCACCTGCCAGCAATCCGTGATCATGCTGAGTAATCAGCAGATATTCATCTCCCTGTTCTCTTACAATCAATCACACTGCCTCCCAACCCTGCTTCGGATCTTATTGTTAGTATATATATTCCACTCCTATTCAGTTGCTTAAACCTCTGTCCACCTTCCTACACTGTTAAGGAACTATAATCAGCGCGAGTCGATGGTTCTTATATAAGCTTAGTTAAATCAAAGAAGCGGGGTTATCCCCCGCTATTGCCCCACCTTTGCCAACGCAATGGAGAAAGGAAATAGATGCTAAATAGTAAGAGCACCACACCCAGTAACGAGTAGGTACTGGTAAAAATAAAAAATCCACTCAACTGATCTTCCCCTTGAAATACATAGAACATAGAGGTATTAAAATATGTTTCAATGAGGGACATTATCGGGTTTAACCCTTCCAACCATTCTAAAATTAGTGAATGCTCTTGTATCTTCCCCTCATTCATCCGACTCCGATCCATCCACATCGTAACGAAGCGATGAGCGATAAATCCTCCTACCCCAATAACCGCTACTGATATATAAGTAACAACGGTAGCTATGGCAGACCGTTTAATCAAGCTAGAGAAAAAAATACCTAAACAGCCCATGAAAAAAATTGAAACGATCAGATGAGCGATGACGCGAATTAACTGAAAAACAGATGTACCTCCGAAAAGGAACATGATCGCATAAAGCGGAACTGTAGCGATGAGCAAAATCACCATAAAACTGAGGGACGATATTAATTTACTCATTACAATACTGGTTGAACTAAGTGGAGTAGTAAGCAACACTGGAAGCGTCTGCCTTTCTCTTTCTCCGCTAATCAAACCAGCTGTAAGTCCCGGTATGACAAAAGCCATCATGACCAACTGAACCACAGCTAGTACCAAAAAGAGCATCTGACTTTCGTCAGGACGCAAAAATTGTCCATCCGGTGTAGACAAATAGGCGAATGCGAATGAAATGACACCAGTAATGAGTAAATAGAGCGCCACCAGCCAAGGCGTTCTCCTACGCCGCATCCGTTGGCGAAACTCTTTTTCGATGACGGGGTTACGGAGAAATCGATTCCACCACTTCATGCTTGCTCCTCCTCTTCCTTAGCTGTAATTTGCAAAAACAAATCTTCCAAATCAGTCGTAACCTTTTTAAAGTCCAGAACCGGAATTTCATCTCTTATTAATGCTTGTAATACTTCTACTTGTTCTTGTTCACCACCGTGAAGGTGCACCTTCAATGTCTCACCTACATGATAAACAGAGACTACTTGGGGATAATTTTGTAACAACTGGCGTGCTTTCTCTCCGTTAGACAGCACGCTAATCTCCACTCCATGTCCCCCGTTCAGTTGCGCACCTATATTATCAACACGATCACTGGCTTTCAACTTGCCCTCTTCCATCACACCAATCTGATCACACAAATGTACTAACTCGGGTAAGATATGCGAACTAATCATAATTGTCTTACCCATGTTTCTCAACTCGTGTAATACATTTCTAAACTCAATGCGTGCACGTGGATCTAACCCTGATGCCGGTTCATCTAAAATGAGAAGTTCAGGATCATGAACCAATGCACGCGCTAACCCTAATCGCTGTTTCATTCCGCGCGAAAGATTATCTACGTATGCATCACGCTTATCACTCAAATTGACTAGTTCTAGCAGTTCATTCGCCATTTTCCGTCTCTGTTCCAGCTCTATTCCATAAGCAGCAGCATAAAAACAAATATATTCTAATGCTGTCAAGCGGTCGTAAACTCCAAAAAAATCAGGCATATAGCCGATAATATGCCGGACTTCCTGCGCTTGTTTCACAACATCCAATCCGTCGATCCAAGCTCTTCCGCCTGTTGGGGCGAGTAATGTAGCTAATATTTGCATCGTTGTTGATTTTCCCGCTCCATTAGGACCGATAAAGCCAAACACACTACCCTTTTCTACATCTAGATTTAGATCTATCAATGCATTCGTTTTACCATAAGCTTTACTCAAGTTTTCTGTTCGAATCATCGGCTCACTTCTCCTTTCACTTGAATCGACGGTAATTGGCCACCGTTATCTCGGAAACCACTGATCCTAATCTGGATGCGTCGCAGTGGGGAAACATAGTTTGCAGGCTTTTTAATCTCGCTTGTCCCTGATTCTACCTTCACCCATTTCTTCTCTTTCACATTGAAAATCTCAATATCCAGCCCTAACATGTCCGTCTTCACCTGCAATTCTTTCACTGAAAGCTGTTCTTGCACAGGGAGATCATAAGCGAGCACCGCAACATCACTTCTTCCCCAAAAGATTCCATCATGCTCTAACATGAGCTTCCCTTGGATCACTTTTGGTTGAATTGAGCCCAAAGGCCAAAAAATCTCCCCGTTCTCCTCAGGTGAAATGGTAATGGGTGCTGATATCAGAGTTAGATACTCCACTTTCTGATTCACAGATTCATTTCCTTCCTCTACCTCCAGCTCATAAAGAGAATCTTTCGTCCACCCATACAGTTTCATATCCGACTGCGCTATGTGGATCATATATGCTTGAAGCAATATCTCTTTTCTCGTCATATTGGGCGATGGAGATGAAGGAGAAGAGAGGAAGAATGGATTCGGCTTCAGCTGATCCAGCTCGATCTTCACATCCTTTTCCTCACCCGCCTCCAAACCACCCACCTGTTTCTCCAGTTTCCCAATCCGTAGTACAGCATCTTCTAATGCAATCTTCGAGTTATTCCGTACCTTCCCTACTAGATCGCTACCTTTCATCCGCAATTCAACTTGAATCGGCCCTCTAACATCCACTTCCGTATGAATATAAGAACGAACAACCGCCCAATGACCAACGTCAGAATAGGTTACGCTATCTCCTCGATCAGTTGAGGGGCGTACCATTCCTGCACGTAACACCTCATGCTCCAACTCAAAGGGCCATAAAAATGCGTGCTCTTTTCCTGACATGGTATAATCACCACTCTTGGGCACTACTACTCCCGCAACACCATTTACGCTAGCTACTCCGTCTTCATCGATCTCGGCATAGCCCAACTGATGCACCAACGCATCACTCCCGCGAATTTTCTCCACATATCCGTAAATGCCACACGTAACTACTAGTCCGATGAGAGGAATCATGCCCCACATCCACACTTGTTTTTTAAAGCGTGATAATACCCAATAAATTAGAGGCCCTACGGTCGCCACATAAAGCAGAAAAATAAGCGCCATCACTTTAAGACTCGGTAGTTTTAAATGTGGCATTTTATACAGAGCCTCATTTAAAAGCCAAGAGTTACCCTCAAACAAAAGGGTATCATCCTCAACTGTATATATCTTACTGTCCTGAAGCAGAGTTGCCCATAACTCTGCATTGCCTCGCCAGTCGACGAGTGGCTCAAGAGAGAGATCATATGCAGCAAAAAATACTTTGCCTTCACCTAAAGATCGTACCGCCACGAGCGGCAGTGTTTTTGTTTTTGCTACTATTTCTCCTTCCTCTTTTACAGTTGCTTTTGTAATTTTCCATTGATCTAATGCGGGAGCTTCTCCCCATTTCTCCAAGCCCTCACTCATTCCCTCAGCTTCACTCACTCCGGCTACCGTAACTGGCAATACGTCTTCCCAATCTTTATAAGCCGCCTTACCCTGACCACCTGCCACTACAAGTGTTCCACCATTACGCACCCAGCCCTCGATCGCTTTCCGTTTCTTCTTTTCCATCATCTCAGGACTGCGATTAATCATAATCACATCCAAACTGGCAAGGGCCCGTGATTTGTCAGGTATCTGCGATGGTGTTAATTCTACTATGACAGCTGGTGACTGATCACTTTCTATCTGCTTGATCATCCTTTTTGTCTCTGGTTGATCGCTAATTATCCCTACAAGTCGATCTTCACTACCTAATGAAGAAGCAATAAGGTCTACTTCTTTTATCACCTCTTTTCCCACTATAAACTGAACGCTAGGTTCTTCTTCATTAAAAAGTCTAGAAGGTATCACAAACGAAACTGCTTTTGTCCTATCTGCGGCCAATTCAACCGAGTGGCTGATTTCAGGAACATACTTAAGTGAGGTCTCTTGCGACTTACTGGTCAATCGCAGGAGACCAGCTAAATCTTTTTTACTATTGTTTGTGATTGAGACCTTTACTGGAACCCAACCTTCCTTGTACTTACCATCAAACCCTTCTTCCACTTTTAGTTCAAGCTGTTCGTCCCCACTTGCCTCACTATTAGCAAGGGGGGTGAAGAGTAAAGCGACCATCACCATGATAACCGACATTTTACGAATCCATGTTTTCACCCTACACTCTCCTTTTTTTATTTTTATGTATGCTTTTAAGCTAGCACCTATCGCATTAAAAAGTTGAGTGGATACCATCTTACACTCTTCTCCATCTTACATAGTAATTCTATGGAATAAAGGAGAAAAAATCTGAAGAAATTCTTAAGAACTGGGATGTAGTATTTCAGTGTAGAGAAACTTTTCACACGTTTATTGCTACTAGCCTCCGGAAACACTAACGAATATAATAGGAGTATCAATAAATGAACAGGGTGAAAACATGCCACAAACAAAATTTTTCCACACTTTATATGCGCTCATTCTCCTTGCCTTACTTATCTATCTCGGTACAAAGATCGATTTTATCTTTTTACCGATAGTTGTTACATTCCAAACACTTTTCTTCCCCTTTTTAATTGCGGGATTACTCTTTTATCTCTTTCGTCCCATCGTTGTTCTTCTACATCAATATCGCATTCCCAAAGCATTATCTATCCTCCTGATCTACCTGGCCTTCATAGGAGTAGTAACTCTAGCTGTACTCTTAATTGGACCCGTGTTACAAGCGCAGTTTACCAGCCTGATTGAGCGCACTCCTGAGCTTATTTTTGATATTGAAAAACAGATAAATCACCTACAAAAAAACCCTTGGGTGATCGACATAATGAAACAAATCAATTTAGAAGAGTATACACAACAAGCTTCACAATATATTAGTGATGGACTCTCTACCATTGGCACCAATGTCGCTTCACTTATCGGAGTGATCACCAATATTGTACTAGCCTTTGTCACAGTACCCTTTATCCTCTTTTATATGTTAAAAGAAGGGGAAAAAGCGCCTGAACAAGTACTCAAACTTCTACCTACAAATCGTAGACAAGCAGGGCGTTCTATCCTTAGTGATATGGATCGTGCGATTAGTTCATTTATTCAAGGACAGGTCACCGTTAGCTTCTTTGTCGGTACACTTGCCTTGATCGGTTATTGGATCATTGGTTTGGACTACGCACTCTTGCTCGCCTTAGTAATGATGTTTACCAACGTCATTCCCTATATCGGTCCCTTCATCGGTACCGTTCCCGCTCTCATTGTCGGCTTTATCGATCGACCCATCATGGCACTCTATGTTCTCATCGTGGCCGTCATTGCCCAACAGCTAGAAGGGAATTTAATTTCACCATTAGTGATGGGAAAAACGCTTAACGTTCACCCTCTTACCATCATTGTTGTTTTATTGGTCTCAGGTAGTTTAGCTGGTTTCCTCGGATTATTATTAGCCGTTCCTACCTATGCTGTTTCCAAAGTAGTCGTCAGCCATGTGTATCAATTATGGCGCCTCCGCCTACACAGCGACTAAATCACCTAAAACCACCAAACCATACTAAAAGCGCCCCTGAACATCAGAGGCGCTTTTTCATCTTTCTAAAATACCGTTACCTTCGCTGCTCGCTCCATGAAATCCCAGTCATCATAATAAGTATCCGCTACCAAAATGTTTGGGCCACTACAACGCGCCTTTGGACAAAAACAATGGTGTTTTTGGGCGAGTGGATGCTGTAACCACTGCTCAAAAACCGATGTAAGCGTATCTGTATGAATGTTCCCCAGTGCTGAGACATCAGCGAAATCTGTAACGTAAATATCCCCACTAAAAATATTCGCATTCAAGCGATTGCGACCATCAGGATCGTGGCGTACAGTCACGTTAGAGGTATGGTGCAACTTCTGCCACAACACTCGATCCGCTTCTTTTTCGCTGCAGGGATAAAAAGGCAATGTGCCTAGCAACACCCATGTATCAGGGTTGCGAATTTCCAACAATGTTTCAATCGTCTCTCTAAATTGATCTAGTGTTAATGTTTCCATCCCACTAGCGAAATCACTAGGATATAGAGGGTGAACTTCATGTCGCTGACAACCCATCTCTACCACAGTGCGATGCATCTGTTCCATATACGAGGCCGTGTATGGGCTTAACAACGATTCGGCCGATACGAAGACACCGTTCTTGGTCAATATCTGCGCGTTTTCAATCATTCGATTATATAATTTCTCAGCTTGACTCAGACTCGCTTCTCGTGAGGCATGAGCAAAGACGATACGGTGAAAATCGTTAACATCCCGATAGTTGTAAGAGATATGTAACACATCTAGATCTTCTATCCAATCCTCATACCGAGATAGTGGTAAAGTCAAATTAGAATTTAATTGTGTATAAATGCCACGTTCCTTCGCATATGTTAAGAGCGGTTGAATCGTCTCTTTAACCACACGTGGATTGATGATCGGCTCTCCCCCGGTTAAACTTAACGTTTCCAAAGTATCAATCTCGTCTAAACGACGAATCAGCTTATCCACCGGAATCGGTATCCCTTCACGCTCCACTAAGCTCTCCCCTACCGCACAATGCTCACACCGTAAGTTACACAAATGAGTAACTGTGAACTCAACACTCGTCAACGCATAGGACCCTCTCTCTAAACGGTTATACCACGGATCCCACGGGTCCCATAGAGGTGAAATCTCTCTCTTCGCTGTTATTGTCATGGAATCCCTCCCCAAATGTCCATATCAAACAGAGGAGAGGCTGTCATTTTCCCTGCTCCCGAATGTAACGATGAGCAGTGAAAACACCCTCTCGCTCTGTTCGTATTCTTTATCCCTATACCGTTAAGCTTTAGGAGCGATCATGTTTTCCGGACGAACCACTTCATCAAATTTCTCCTCAGTGAGAAGCCCACTCGCCAATGCTGCTTCTTTCAGCGTTAACCCTTTTTGATGCGCATTCTTTGCTATCATCGCCGCATTCTCATATCCGATATGAGGGTTAAGTGCTGTGACCAACATAAGAGAGTTATTAAGGTACTCTGCAATCTTCTCATGGTTAGGTTCAATCCCAACTGCACACTTATCATGGAAAGAACGCATGCCGTCTGCTAAGAGGGTAGCTGATTGCAAGAAATTATATATGATGACCGGCTTGAAGACATTTAGTTCAAAATTGCCTTGACTCGCAGCAAAACTGATCGCCGTATCGTTCCCCATTACCTGCGCTACAACCATGGTGAGCGCTTCACTCTGAGTCGGGTTAACTTTTCCTGGCATAATGGAGCTGCCCGGTTCATTTGCAGGAATAGTAATTTCACCCAAACCACAACGCGGGCCACTTGCCAACCATCGCACATCGTTAGCAATTTTCATCAAGTCCGCCGCCAATGCCTTAAGAGCACCGTGTGTATACACCACTTCATCATGACTCGTTAGTGCATGAAATTTATTAGGTGCAGAAACAAACTCTTTGCCGGTCAGTTGACTAATTTCACTTGCCACCAACTCACCAAATCGAGGATGAGCATTAATACCTGTACCAACAGCGGTACCACCTATTGCAAGCTCTTTTAGATAGCGACTACTTTCCATAATCATCTGTTCACTTTTTTCCAGCATGCGATGCCACCCGCTGATTTCTTGTCCTAAAGTAAGTGGGGTTGCATCCTGTAGATGGGTACGTCCGATCTTTATAATATCCCTAAATTCTTCCATCTTTTCTGCCAAGGTATCTTTCAGCAAGACCAGTGCGGGCAGTACGTTGTCTTCAATCACAATTAAAGCTGCTACATGGAGCGCAGTCGGAAATGTATCATTCGAGCTTTGCGACATATTCACATCATCATTAGGATGAAGGCGTAAGTTACTCCCCTGTTCCGCTAAAATCTGATTGCCACGATGAGCGATCACTTCATTTGTATTCATGTTGGACTGCGTTCCGCTTCCCGTTTGCCACACCACCAGGGGAAAATGATCATTTAATTTACCGGCAATAACTTCATCCGCCGCTTGTACAATGGCGTCTGACTTCTCTTGCGGTAACTTCCCTAGCTTTTGGTTACTGATCGCCGCACTGCGCTTCAGCACTGCAAAAGCGCGAATCACTTCCAGCGGCATCGTCTCCTCACCAATTTTAAAGTTTTCTAAGCTGCGTTGCGTTTGAGCGGCCCACAATTTATCGACAGGCACTTTCATTTCACCTAAGGTATCTTTCTCAATGCGATATTCCATTGCTTCTCCTCCTTCATGTTTATGTATCCATCCGTATTTTATCATTTGTAGCACCGCAAGAAACCATCAATCGACATTTTCTTGTCCAAAGTTGTTGATGTTCTAATTTACATACTTCTTCGCATCCTTAATCTCCGAAATGATCCACTAATGGGAAGTGATCCCTCGCATGACTTCTGCAATTCGACTGAGACTATAAACACAAATACATTCCACTATAACGAAAGAAATAAGGTGAAAATATGAGATCGACCTGTACATCCCTTGGACTGCTTTTGTTCTCTTTATTATTACTCTTCCCTACTCAAACTGAAGCTACTTCATATAGGGACATCAGCAATGTACAACATGACTGGTACTTTAAAAAGAGCATCAACCACCAACCTGCTGAAACAGAACCTGAATTTAAAGAACTGCTTCAAAAGTACGATGGAATCTATATCGGCAATACAGAAAAAAAAGTGCTTTACCTCACTTTTGATAATGGCTATGAAAACGGATATACACATGAGGTATTGGATACCCTTCAGGACAAACATGTACCCGCTGCTTTTTTTGTCACTGGACATTATTTACAGGATCAACCAGAGCTTGTGAAACGCATGGTAAGTGATGGCCATATCGTTGGCAATCACTCGTGGAGCCATCCCGATTTCACGGATGTTAGCAATAAACAAATTACGGAAGAATTGAAACGGGTAAAGGACAAGTTTACTGCTATCACTGGTATAAAGGAAATGAAGTATTTGCGACCACCACGTGGAGTTTTTAGTGAACGCACACTCGCGCATAGCAATGAACTAGGCTATACCAATGTGTTTTGGTCACTTGCTTATCGCGACTGGGAAACGGATAAGCAGAAAGGATCCTCATACGCTTATGATAAAATCATGAACCAGGTTCACCCTGGTGCTATTCTACTCTTACATTCTGTAAGCAGAGATAATGCCAAGGCACTCCCCCGCATAATTGACGAATTAAAAAAAGAAGGGTACGAATTTCACAGTTTAGACCAATTTGAGCTCGAAAAAAGGCTCGATCCGCTCTTCATGTCGCCAAACACTTGAATTCGTCCCTCCTCCTTCTATAATATAAAGAGGAACGCATCACTTGTTTTAAATGATTGAGGTGACGAAGATGCCTTCTATCCTTCCTGAATGGACAAAATGGATTTATATTCCTTGGATTCTGTTTATGCTCTGGTTCTTTGCAACGGGTGGCTATTTTATGTTCCGAAAGTTTCTCAAGTCCATGCCCAGACAAGACGGCATATCTGATTTGGACTGGCAAGACTTCTATATTGATAAAACAAAAGACTTGTGGAGTGATGAGCAAAAAACACTGCTTAACGAGTTGGTACAGCCTGTTCCTGAACTCTTCCGTGATACCGCTAAGCAGACCATCGCAGGCAAAATTGGTGAGTTAGCATATAAAGAGAATGCAAATACAATGCGAGAAGACTTAATCGTACGTGGATATATTATGGCGACGCCAAAACGGGATCATAAATGGCTCATCGAAACGTTAGAAAAAAAGCAGATCGACTTAACACCATATCAGCAGTTACTACAATAAGAAATAGAAGAAGCCCTCTACATCGGATATAAAGAGGGCTTCTTCTTATATTCCCATAAAATAACAATTGATTGTCAGTACTTTATGTTCATGCTAATATTATCTGTGTGTAAAGATAGACCTTAATTTTAGAAAATCATAAAGGGTGAAGAATACGCCACTGCTTTTGATATAATCGCTTATATTTGTGATGTTCATACATTTTTAAAGGGGATGATTCCAATCCACGCTGGAATAATACTTGCTGCAGGTGTCGGCAATCGTTTTCAATCCGACAAACCCAAACAATATTTCACTATTGATGATAAGCCAATTTTATTTTACACAATTCAATCCATGCTAAAAGCCTCCATCCTTGATCGTATTATCATCGTATTTTCTAAACCATATCTGGAATACGGAGATAATATGATTAAAGAAACCTTTTCCCTCCAAGAGCAAACGCGCATCCATGTGTGTGCAGGTGGGGAGACAAGACAAGAGTCTCTATATAATGGGGTGCTGTATGCACAGCAGACATTTGACGCTCCTCAATTAAAAATTGTAAGCCATGATGCTGCTCGACCTTTATTGCCTGAAGAGGTAATTGATGAGAACATTGCGCTCATCCAACCTGGGAAAAGTGTAGATACGGTCAGACGTGTCTACGATACGATGTTATACAAAGACGAGAGTGGGAAAATAGATTTTATTGATCGTGATCGACTCTTTTCAGGACTAACCCCACAATCCTTTTATGCCCACGATTATCTAAACGCGTACGAACAGTTAGGTGATACTCACAGCACCTATACATGCGCTTGTTCGCTCATGGCTGCGGCTGGGTATGAGATTCTCCTATATATAACGAATCATCCCATTCATAAAGTAACCGTGCCAGAAGATGCTACTATCATAAAACAACATTTAAAGGAGTGGGCGCTTTGAAAAGCAAAAAGGTCATGCTTTATCTGCCCGAAAAATTACGTGTCGAAGAGGTAGAGATCAAAAAAAAAGGGATCATCGTTAAACCGAGCTACTTATCTGTCTGCAATGCGGATCTTCGCTATTACTATGGTGACCGTCCCAGTGAAGTCCTAAAAAAGAAATTGCCGCTCGTACTTATTCATGAAGCAGTCGGCAATGTTGTCTACAGTGATGATCCTGCTTTCGTTGAAGGTGACAATGTAGCCATCGTCCCCATCTCCCGTCATGTTTCACCACTAGCAGAAGAATACAACTACGATTATCCCGGGAGCACCTTTATGTCCAGTTCTGTTGACGGTTGTATGCAAACCTTGCTTCCACTTACCGGTGAAAATCTAGTGAAATTTAATGATATCGAACCCCAACATGGCACTGTCATTGAGGTAGCGACGATCGCTATGCAAGCAGTGAAGAGATTAAAGCGCTTCTACAATCGCCAACCACAAAAGATTGCAGTCTGGGGAACTGGTTCGGTTGCATTTTGGACAGCCCTTCTCCTCCGAGAAGCGATGCCAACAGCCCATATTACTGTGATTGGACGCTCGCCTAATAAATTAGAAGCCTTTTCTTTCGTTGATGAAACCATTCTTCATCAAGATATGGATTATAAAAATGAATTTGATTTGGTCGTGGAAGCTGTTGGCGGGTATGGCACACAAACCGTTATGACCAATGCGATAGATCTTGTTAAGCCCGTTGGCTGTATCTTAATGTTAGGGGTAAGCGAACAAGAAATAAATGTAAATACGCGAGGGTGGATGGAAAAAGGAATCATTATTCTTACCAGTCATCGCTCCACCTACGACGACTTCAAAGACGTAGTAGACATGATTGAAAGTTCTTCACTCGTCAAGGAAAATCTACACAAAAGTGTTTCCTACATTCAACATGTACAACAAGTGGAAGATATCCATGAAGCGTTTAATCAAGCTGGAAAACACCAGTTTAAAACAGTAATGAAGTGGGACCTATGCTAGAAAAAAGAGCCAGAACCGCACATAAGCGGCTCTGGCTCTCTATCTTTTTATACAGCTTGTTCTTCTTTATATTTATATTCGATAACTTCTTCTTCTTTCCGTTGAACAATCTCTGAACCACTTCGGTTTACAAAATCAACAATAAAGTTGGCCAAGCGCTCTGAATTGTTACTTGGCACATCACCGAAGTATTCAGTAACAAACCGCTTAACTTGACTGTTGTCACCTAAACGTTTGCTGATCTCTCTTTGCAACTCCAATTCCGTCCTACAAATAGAACCTGGGACAAACTCCTTGTAATCAAAGTAAAATCCACGACTATCTAAATAATCATCTAAGTCCTTTGCAAAGAAAACCACCGGCTTACCGAGAAGAGCAAACTCAAAAAAAGTAGAAGAGTAATCGTTTATCAGCATATCAGCAATCAGCATTAAGTTATTTACGTGCACATTACTAATATCTAAAAACTTATGCGCGTTTCGCTCACTCGGAGGTTGATAAGACGATTTCTTCATAGAAGGATGTTTCTTTAAAACAAGTACATAGTTATCATCAAAGTGATCGAGCACTTGATCAAAATCCATAAAATGATCTGCATCCACCCGACTTGAAAATCCTCTATAGGTAGGTGTATACAGTAAAACTTTTTTGTTCTCCAACTGAGGGTAGTTTTCATATAATCTTGCTTTTTTCTTCATCATATAATCTTCATCAAAAAGAAGATCCACACGTGGATTAAATATACCCTCAAGAATTTCCCCTTGTGCAAATGACTCTTTATACTTTTCACGGAAGCGATATCCAGGATCTAATACATAATCATATACATGAATGATCTGCAATTCATCCTTTTCCTCATTGTCGAGACGTACCAAATTATCGACATTGGCAAGACCAAACTTTTTAAACGCACCGAGAGCATGCCATGTTTGAATAATAATTTGATCATCATTTCGATCAAGGTACTTAATTAAGCGACAAACGTCCTCCACAAGAATCACTTCGCTCGTCGCCATCAAATATGGCATTCGGATCAGTCTGGTAACTATGCTTTGTCCAAAGTAGTTATTATATCTATACATCTTCAGACCATCATATTGCTTCAGTTCTCTTTTCAACAATCTATATTGAACGGGACTAACCCCACCAGAACCTAATGAGAGTATCCTTCCTTGCTTGACACGCACTACTTTTTGCAAAAGCCGTGCAAGATAAGGTGTTACTTCTCTCTGACAAAATCTCCCTAATCTTGTGTTCTGTTTCATAAAAGAGGGTCGTAAAAATATTTGCGCCAGTTTCGTTCTCACAATTTTGTTTAAAACCTTCTTCATTATTCTTTTCATACGGGAACACCTCAGTATCATTAATAATAAAGCAGAGGCTCACAATAGTACATTATATTGCCTGATCGACGTTGATGTCAATACAGATAAACCATTTAAGGTATTACATTTAATGTAAATTATTTAATTTGCGCTCTCTCCTGCTATTTAACTATGCGTTCACTTTCATTTCTGCATGAAACATTTTTGTAATCTCTTTGTAATATATTACACGATCATTTCTCTACTAGCAAAGAAAAAACGAAGAACTCTTTCCTATCATTTAGGTTCTTCGTTTTTGACTTATTATTCCTCATTTCTTTTCACTTACAGGAAGTGTGTCTCCTTCCTCTCTCCCTTCCAATAAATTGATGACCTCCTTACGCTGTTTTTCTGCCACATCGACAGAAATCGTATGATGCTGTTCTAATTCTTGAATTGCTTCATGTTCAGCATATAATGCCTGACGAATTGCTCGCTTACTCTGTTCCTCATGCAAATCAGGGTTACTTTCATACAAACGACGGATCGACTCCTGCACTTCTTCCAAACGCTCATCGTATTGAGTGAGTAACTCTTGATAAGTAAGTGGTGAAATCAATGCTTGTTGACGTAGTAGTGCCAACTCCTTCTTCCCTGCTAAATAACGTTGGATTCGAGCAATTTGTTCTTCATACTTGGTTTCCTGCTCTTTCGTGTTCTTCAACTGTAGCAAGCGTGCTAGCGGACCCACTGTCATTCCTTGAATAATTAGCGAGAAAAGGACCACACTGAAACTGAGAACCAACAAATCTTCACGACCTGCGAAATCAGTCGGCAAGCTTAAAGCTAATGCAATTGACAAAGAGCCTCTCAATCCACCCCAATTCACGATATGCTTCCACTTCCAAGACATATTTTTGAGTCCGCCTATAGTGGTATACACAGCTACGCTCCGCGCCAATAACACAATCACAATCCCTAATAAAGCCATGCCCCACTTAGCACTTACATCAATACGATTAATTTCTAATCCAACCATCAAAAAGACGAGTGAATTGGCGAGCAATGCCAATACATCCCAAAAAATGCGGATGTTTAGTTTTGTCGTTGGTGTCATTCCTCTTTTAGCCCCATAATTACCGAAGATCAGCCCTGCAGTCACAACGGCGATCACTCCGGAGAGATGAAAATGCTCTGCCACGAAAAAAACACCATAAAACAAAATCATAGAGAAAATAATTTCTAATGGATAATCATCATAGATGCGTATCAATTGGGAGAAAAGGAATGCGAAAATAGCACCCACCGCCATTCCTCCCACTGCCATCACGATAAATTTCCACAATCCCATTCCCAGTCCCATCACTCCTGCATCTAAATAAAGCATAAGACTCGTAGAGGAAATAGCAAACAATACAACGGCAAGACCATCATTAACTAAACTTTCTCCTTCCATAATTGTCGATAAACGATGATCGACACCCAACCCTTTAAAAATAGATAGCACGCTTACCGGGTCTGTCGCTGCCATTAAAGCAGCAAATGTAAACGCCACTGATACAGATAAACCAATCCATTCCATCGACAGCATTCCGATCAAAATGTAAGAAATTAATGTACCTCCAACAGCAAGTAATAAGATCGGAAGTTTATTCTCCAATAAGTGAGAAAACGGGAGTTTTAACGTCGCCTCGCCCAACAACGCAGGTAAGAAAATAGAGATAACTGCAAAACGAAAAACCTCATCCTCAGCCACAAAATCCTTTAATTCTTCTAATGCTGGAATTGGAAGTATCCCAATCACTGTACCTACGATAACCAACGCAATCGGATAAACCACATTTAGTTTTTTCGCAATCGCAGTAACAGCTGCCGCAATCGCCAGTAACAATAAGATAAGTTCAAATTGATTTTCCATAGGATCCTCCTACCATACCAATGTTTATTCTTTATTATTTTAACTGAACGTATGGTAAAAATCTTGCTAAAAACCACGTCTGATATGAACAAGACGTGGTTTACGCAATAGATGTTCTATATACATTGCCCTGACACACACACTTTTACTTACTCGCGTAGAGGTTGATCATCACTTGCATCCATGGTGTCCTCATCTGGTGGTGGCTCCGGATCTCCTTCTGTCGGTGGTGGCTCTGACTCCTCTGGCTCCTCTTCTTCTCCATCAGACTCTCCTTCTCCAGAAGGATCGATCTCTTCTTCTCCAGGAGAGTCTTCTTCCGCTCTTTCCTCAGCATTTACTTCCTCTTCTAGAGAAGATTGCTCAGACTCACCATCATCTAAATACACCATAATAGAGGGGATAGATACTGCCTTTATCATCGAATAGTATCCCGTTGAGCTCTCTGGACCAGTCGCAACGACACGGTAGAAATAAGCAATCTGTCTTGCCCCCACTTGAGTATCTGTCAACTGACCCGCACTTGTCACACCAATACTTTTCCATGTGCGTCCATCTGTAGACCGCTCTACTCGATACATTATATCTGGGCTATAATCTTCCCAATTCAACTTTACACTTCGACTGCTGGCAACGTATTTCAATGTTAGCCACTGGGGAGCACGAACTAAGGTAGGCTCTGGAACACCTGGGTTAACAAACACTGAACCTTGTTTATCCTTTAGAATATCCGACATCACGGTATGAAAGAGTTTGGCTGGATAATTGTCACCAGTAATCTTCGTCCCACTCAACATGTTAAATACATTAACTGACATTAAATATTGATTGGTGTAGCCGATAAACCACCCCACAGAGCGATCACCGTTGTCACCGGTAAATCCTGCTACTTCATGTCCTTTAATCCTTGCTTCTTTACCTTTACCAACGGACACGTGATACTGCAAAATACGAGTCATATAATATGCAGTCTGCTCATCTAACTGTTGCCGTGGTTTTGTTTTAGGCAAGTGTTGTTCGTCTCCGTTATATAAAATCTTACGAATCCCACCTGCCTCTACTGCTACCCCCTGATTTGCAAAAGGAATATACGCTTCTGCCATATCCAGCGCATTTACCCCTTTTTTTGTATGTCCCATTGCTAGGGCTTCTACTGATGATTTTTCTACTGCCTCTAGCTCAAATCCGAAATTTTTAGCATAGGTGGAAGAAGTTTCTGCCCCCAGCTGATCTTCGATTGTCCATGCAGAATTGATATTGAGGGATTTGGCCGCTGCCTCTTTTAAAGGGAGATCACCATAAATTCGACCATCCGTATTGTGAGGTTGCCAACCTTCCACTTGATACGCAGCTGGATCACGAACAACGCTATATTCATCATAATTTTCCTCTTCAATCAATGGCGCATAAACCGAAATGGGTCGAATTGCCGTACCTGGTTGAATGTAGGTTTCCACTGTGCGTAATGGAAAACTTGGCATATAACTTGTTCCTTTAGGAAGCTGAACAGACTCCTTCTTCTTCACAGTTTCTTTCTTATTTTTCGTTTCTGGTTGTGGCCGCATATAGTACCGCCCACCCCCGATCGCCAAGATCTCCCCTGACTTTGGATCCACAACTGTTGCTCCCGCATCAATCTCATTATTGTGGTCAAAAATATCATCATCTTTTAACGCATGATCTAGCGATTCTTGAATTCGAGGGTCGAGACTGGTGTATATTTCGTAACCTCCAGTCGTTACTTCTTCAGCTGTCAGTTCATACCGCTCCTGCGCTTCTAACAGAATATAGTGCGTATAGCTCTGATAGTTTACATCGAAATACTGTTCAAAGAAGGCTTTATCCACACCCAGATCCTTCTCTTGATATTTCTTCAACTCCGTTTGTGGAATAAGTCCCTCCCTTGCCATAATAAAAAGAACAACATTACGTCTCTCCAATGCTCGCTCTGGATCATGGTAAGGGTTATAATCCGTAGGTGCTTTAGGCAAACCTGCTAATAATGCAATTTCGTGAGGCTCTAATTCCTCTTTCGTAATATCCTTACCAAAATAAACTTTAGATGCTAATTTAACTCCCATCACTTGATTACCAAAAGGAATATAGTTTAAATATGCCGTCAAAATCTCTTCCTTACTATATTGTGACTCTATCTTTTTAGAAACAATTAATTCTTTCACTTTACGCTTATATGTTTTCTGTCTTGTTCCCATCACTACATTGCGGGCTACTTGCATCGTTATCGTGCTGGCACCTTCTGCTTTACTCATCTCTTGAATATTCACCTTAAAAGCTCGGGCCATCCCTTTGTAATCGATACCACCATGTTGATAAAAGCGTCGATCTTCAACTGCCACAAACGTTTTCATCAACATCTCTTTCGAAGGCACTTTCTCCATATCTACATATTCTCGTTTCGGTCCCAATACACCGATAGCTTCATCATTTTTGTCATAGATGGTGGAGCCAAATTGAATATTATTCATCTTATCAAATGGAATCGCATCCGTTGTAAAATAGAGATATGCAAATGAAGCAAGCACGAGTAACACTCCCACTGTCATGAACAACAGGATACCCTTTATCAACTTTAAAGAAATACGCGCTATCCCCTTAATGCTCCATCTCTTTCTGATATCATCGTCCGTTTTCTTCCTCCGGCGACTCCATCTCCACTTTGCGACAGTCTTTAATCTCTCCCCTATGTTCATGAAACCCCCATCCCACTCATTCTCTGTGAGCATCAGATGTTTTCTCTAATCTGTCCCCCGCAATACATACGATCTAATTTTTTCTCTCTTTAATTCTTCTCTTTTTCTTTTCTACTATGTATTTGAAAAATCCTTTTTAAATATCCAAATCCACACTAATTCAACATCTTCTACAAAACTCTTTACAAATGAAATAAAAAAAGCGCTATAACCGTGCGCTTTTTACTTGACTCTTTCTATATATACTAATTTTATCCTAATATAGACATTGTTCACCCATTTATTCGTTTTATTTCTATTATTCATGATTTTTTATTGATCATGTTAGGTTTACAAGCTCACACTTCGCTTTAACGAATGGAAGACGATCTTCCCGTTGGATAATCGCCTCTCCACCCCTCATAATCACCCAGCCATGCGCTTTAACGCCTCACGACCGCTCATACCCACTTTAATACCGATTGATTCTGCAAAGCCCGTCACTGACTCTAGTGGTGCTGTCAATAAATCATCTAATGAGCGCACGCCTACAGCTCGTCCCGCCAAAATATTTCGGTCAGCTAGTTTCTCATTTAATAATCCGACATCTAATGCTCCACACATGATGTAACCTCTCTTCGTGCTGATCACCAGTAGTGTTGTCTTCGGGAGCTCCACTTCAACTCCTACCACTTGAATACCATCAACCTCTAAAGGTGTCACTCGAACCATGGCTGATCCCCCTTGCTATCCGCTATTCCATATACCATATGTAAGCGAGCGAGAAGAGGTTCGTCTATCTTACACCATGAGTGCAATTACAATTGCTACACTTACGCACCAACAGTAGATTGCAAAAGGACGCAAGCGTGTATTATCCATCAGGTTCATAAACCATTTGATTCCTACTACCGCCGATAAAAAAGAGACGAGCACTGCTGTTACATAGGGACCCGCTGCAAAATAAGAGCTTCCACCCTCATCCAGGTAGTCCAATAGCTGAAGTAAAGCTCCCCCTCCAATAACCGGAATCGCTAATAGAAACGAGTAATTAAGTGCCGTTTTCTTATCTAGCCCGCGCATCAGCCCAGCCACTACGGTTGCCCCCGAACGAGAAATACCGGGGATGAGTGCGACTCCTTGTGCCAATCCGATCCAGAGCGCATCTGATATCTTCAAATCACCTGTACGCTTCAATCCACTTTTCCCATCCAACCACCATAAGAACAATCCTGTTACAAATAGTGAGCAAGCGATCACAGGAAGCGATTTTGCATGCTGTTCCAATATATCTTGAAAAAGAACAACCATCACACCTGTAACAACCGTACTTATTAGCAAGTAGATACCCATCATAAATGGAGTGCGATCCACTTGCTTACGGGTAAGGGGATAACGCACTAAGCCAATGATAATCTGCACAATATCCTTCCAGAAAAATATAAATACAGCCAATAATGAACCAAAATGTAATAGTAGTTCAAACGCGAGATCGGGTTCATCTACCCCCAGTATCTTTTCCGCAATAACCAAGTGTCCAGAACTGCTGATGGGTAAAAATTCAGTTAATCCTTGAACCAACCCCAGAATAATTGCCTCAATCCATGTTTCTAAGTTGCCCAAAGCTATCTCTCCTCTATCCGTATCTATATGGTAGCAACTTCTCTATTCTATATGAAAATATGAAAATACCATAGTCTTTAATTTTTAATGTATTTGTGTCTGAGTAGATGATTTTTTGAAAATAGCTTTCCCATCCTGTACCATTTTCATCTTAAGCATTTCTACCAAATACACACCCACCATTTGCATCACTTCATCATCACCCATCTCTTCAATCAAACGCAAGATATCTTCGCGAGACTGCTCCTCTAAGATACTGAGCACAATATTAACAGCTGTTTCTTCATCCCCCTCCAATTCATCACGATAGAGTGAATACACCTCATCTACAAAACGCATACAGATCCTCCTTCTATTTTATTCATCCTTTGAGACTACCCGCCAACGTTGCTTATAGCTCTCTTCAATTTCCTTTGGGTTTTGCAACGCATCGCTAAGGACATCGCGCAGAAACTCAGGTAACTCATAATCAACTTTTTTTCCTTCTTTAAGCTTAAGATACCCGATTCCAAAGGTAAACATATCGATTGTTGCCACTCGATACATCTTTTCATCCTTTAATGTATCATTTCCCAAGCAAATATGGGAGATTTTCTGGGAGGGTGGTTTCTCTGGATGATAATAAACATCGATTCCAGACACATTTAACATACCCAATCGTTTCCCTCGGAAGCCAAAGCCTTTAATTTTCTTCTCTTGAAACTCAAGAAGAAGGGACTCCTCTAACGTTTCCCTAATCTGCTTACCAGTCAATACAGTCATACACGGGTTAATCGGGTGCGGACAAATTTCATGAATTCGCTTACGTGTAATCTTGCCTTGCTCTAAGTGATCTAAAACTTGACCCGCATTCACCAAAGCCAATTCTGCTCCAATCCATCTCCGTAGCCCATCAGCTAGTAAGTTGCCTAAGGGGGATTCGTTATACCAATCGATCGTCAAACGCTGATTTAACTGCACGAGAGGTGACGACAAGTTCTCCTCAGCACTCTTTTTTTCCGCTTCGATGATGCGCACTGTTTCCTTGTCTGCTTCCTCAGCCTCACTGGCGTAGCAAGTCCCCGTTATCGATAAAAGAGTATGAGTGGTCGCACCTACTTCAATAACGGTATGCCCTATATGCTCGGCAAACTTACCCGCTGCAGCAATCCATGTCTGATTCAACTTCTCTGGTTCCTCCAAAAGGTGATGGGTATGCGCGCCCAATATAAGATCAATTCCTTCGATCTCCGCCGCAATACGCCGATCATGGGGTAGACCTAGATGGGAGAGCAGGACTAGTACATCTACCTCTGGTCTCAATTGATTGACATAAGCAGGTAACATCAAAAAAGGCTCTTCCACATTCCAACCTAACAAGTGATAAAACGGTTGATAGGGAATCGTAACACCAAGAAAACCTACTTTTACCCCCAATCGCGTCTGAATAGAACTTCTTAACAACCAAGATGGACGAGGTGTTCCTTCCATTTCACTCACATTGGTCCCCACTACATCGTAAGGAACCTTTTCATATAAGGAATATAAATCTTCCTTAGAAAGAGTGAGTAACTCGTTATTTCCAAGTGTAATCACTTCATACTGAGCATGCTTTAGCACTTTTTTGTTAGCTAAACCCGCACTTCCCTCAGTAATTACATGACTGCGATCCAAGTGATCGCCTACATCTACCGTAATACAAGCATCCTGCTCGCTTGTCCATTCTTTGCGCAATCGGCGCAAACAACTTGTCACTTGTGGCATGCGAGCAAAAAAACTGTGAATATCATTCGTATGCAGCAGATGAATCCTTTTTGTCAATCTCACAGCCCCCCTTATTTCGTTAAAGTAGTCCGTTATATACCATTCTGACAACAATCAGCACAACCAATGCAACAAAGAGATTGTAGATCATGCGGTCAGATAGATACTTAGAGAGCCAAGCTCCAAGGCGCCCACCAAACCATGCACCTGGTGCAATAAAGAGAACAGCTTCCCACAAAATATGCCCCTGATAGATATTAATCAAACTACCGAGCAGAGAAGAGAAGAGAATAACGTACATAGAGGTTGAAGTTGCTACTTGTGTAGGGAAACGAAATATGATCAGCATCATCGGGACCAATAATATACCGCCCCCTACTCCAAATGTACCTGAAATTACCCCCACAATAAAACAGAAAGGAAGAGCGACTTTCTTACTGTATCCATAAAAGTGGATATTCCCTTCCCTATCCGTATAGCTTCGATTAATGCTCCAAGCAACATGCTGACTGGGCTGCCACTTCTTACGAAAGAAAAATATACACATATTAAATACCATGAAAATAGCAAAAGCGAGCGAAAACTGCTCTGCTTCAAATAAACTAGCGATATAAACACCTAAAACAGCTCCAGGTCCACATGCTGCAAAAAAAAGGGTGCCGCTCACAACATCTACTTTTTTCTGCTTGACGTACGATAAAGTAGAAGATAAAGCTGTCAATACAATCAAGGTGAGTGAAGTTCCCACCGCCTCTTGCGGGGTGAGCGAGGTATAATTAGAAAAATAAGCACCCATCATCAGCAACCCTGGCACAATGATAAAGCCTCCTCCTAATCCCACCAAACTACCCATTGTGCCCGCTATTAATCCGATTAATAGTAATACGACTAACTCTAACATGGTTATCCTCCGATATCTCTAACTAATACTTATCGAGCCATCTCTTGTATTATACCGCAATGCTGGAATGAGAGCGATTCACTTCCTGCACCCTTACTCCAATAAAGATAGTTGGCGTGCCGCTAATCCTTCTAATTTAATTCCAAGTACTTTTATCAATTCTTTTGCATTTGGAGCGGCATCTCCTTGTGAATTGTTGTTAAAAAGAATCGTTACTTGCTCTGCTTGCTGTTGTAATGCAAGGATATGCTCCTTCCACTCTCTTAGCTCTTCTTCACTATATCGGTACGCATACCGTACTTCACGCCAATCGGGGCGGCCTTTTCCATTCCAAGCAGCATGATTGCGACCATGAAAACGAATTAACGCCTGGTGAGGATGAGTTGCCACTGGAACAAGTGGCACACATCCAGCGCCTGCCTGAGGTTCATCACACACCACATGGATGAGATTTTCCTGCTTTAACAAAGCAAGCGTACGTGCGCGAAAAGCAGGTGTATACCAACTTTGATGGCGAAATTCAATCGCGAGCGGAAGATTAGCATACGTTTGGCGGCAGCGACGTATGTACTGCACATGCTCTCTCGTGCAATCAAACCATGGTGGAAACTGAAAGAGTAGCGCTGTTAATCTCCCCGCATCAACAAAGGGAGTAATTGCTTCCGCAAATACATGAAATATCTCTTTCATTCCACGTTCTGGCGCACCTTTTGGTCGTCCATGTCCTGTCATCTCCCGATAAGCTTTGACAACAAACTGAAAGGATGGTGGGGTTTCTTCCACCCAATGCTGACATCGCATTGCCGTGGGTATTGCGTGGTAACTGCTATCTACTTCTACCACCGGGAAGTGCCCCGCATAGGCGGCCAGTTTCTCATGAGAAGGAGTTCCAGGTGTATATAGGACATCATGATCCCCCCATCCACACACCCCTACCTGCACTTTATTCAACACTTCTATCTCTCCCCTATTTATGATAATTTCCACTATCCTATCACAAATCATAAATAAAAAACGCCCCCTACACACATATCCTCTGAGTGTGAAGAGGGCCGCCAATCACTATATTGTTTGCCGTCCTTCCGCTTTAGAGTCAGGTTAGCACACGATGCTGATTGATCAATTCCTCTCTACAGTGGCGATACAGTTCCAAATCAAGCTGGTTCCGCTGTATAATGAGCCGTCTCAACCTATCTGGAACATCTTGTTTGCGTACCCTTTCAACACTTTTATTCTCCCTCGTATAGTTAACATCTCTCCATCCATAACGCTGTTTCATCACTTCCAGCGATTCTGGATATAGATCGGTAATTCCCACTACAGAAAAGTGTCGCTGCAGATGATCCATCGCTTCGCCCAAACTAAACTTTCTTAAATCTCCGGATATTAATCGAACCTGATGATTTTGTAGAGGAACTTGAAACCGAGGGTCATCAATAAATTCCGCAAAGCTGATTTTCTTTACCGGTATATGAGCCGGATTTTGTGAGCGGCTACAAATATAGTTGTATAAAGAGACCACACGTTGAAAGGGATGACGAATAAACGTCATATAGGTAGTAGGTCGGTGGAAACGAGTATGGATCCCATAAGGGAAGTGCCCATACATTGCCTTCACTTTTCTTTGTTCTCTTATCGAAAGTTGGTTAATGCCGTTAGCAGGAAAGTGCGGAGTGATTCGCAGAAGCTCTTTTTTACGATATTGCTTTTCCATGATCCGCCTCATGGTTACCCCACCCGTTTTCGGGACATGGAGAAAAATTAAAATCGGCTTAGTCATAGCCTAATCCCCTTATATAAAAAATTAATCCGCTTGTCGCCTCCATCCCACATGAGCAAAACCCTGAGAATAGACGATCGCTGGCAAGTACATCTCACCTTCATCTTTTATCGTATTATGGATGTACGATGGTGGTGTTAGAGCATGTATGGATTTTACGCCAACTCCCTGACTAATTAAAAAGATATGAAGAGCTTGACTTTTCCTTCCAACTCCATTATATTTTGATTGAGGAAATTATTTAGAACTAATTCATATTTTTTTACCTAACCCAACTATACCGAACTTTGCTCTTTCCTCATCACTATAACCGATACCATGTGCTGATACAGAGGAGGCTAAATCGTGATCGATCATAAGCAGAATAGGTATAAAAGTGCCTTTTCAAAGTGGGAGGAAGAATCCGCTGTACGTGCCAAGCCTAGTAGGTTTACAAAAGAAAATGAACATGGGGAATTCTTTTTCACACCTGAATTAGTTCCCATCTGTGATCACCAACTTGTTCAAAGACGAGGGGTTCAGGCGAGCAAAAGACTCATCATTCATCATCTCTATACTCACCTCAACTTTACTGAACATTTAGAGCACGAGGTGGTAAACCATATCACCTTCCAAATCGGTAAAGAAAAGACGGGGTTAATTCTTCCACCTGCTATGATTGCGGATGCTTGGAAAATATATGTTGATGAAGCATATCACTATAAATTCTCGGCTGAATTAGTATCCAAAGTGATTTCTTTGACGGGTGTTCCACTACAAAAAGGAAGGCAACCCCAATTTCTCACCCGTCTTCACACCCTACTTGCAGATGAAACAACAGAAACGCGTTCGTGGCTCCTTCTCTTTTTCACCATAATTTCGGAAACCTTAATCTCAGGTACCCTAATGACCGTCCCTCAAGATCAGCGGGTTGTTCCCCTCGTAAGAGAGATCATCAAAGACCATGCCGAGGACGAAGTGCGTCATCATGCTTATTTCGCTGCATTGATCGGTCATGTATGGAGTCAACTCTCCTCTTCCCTCAAGCAGAAGATCGGTCCCTTCCTCCCTGAATTTATCGTTGGTTTTTTAGAGCCCGATCTGACTGCCGTCGACGTCTCTTTACAACAAGAACGATTTACAAAAAAGGAGAGGGAGTGGATCATTGGCGAAACCTATACGAACGAGCGTATACAGACGGATATACAAAAAGCATCAAAAGTAGCAGTGCGTCACCTTCGTAAGCATGGTGTATTAGACGAACCATATACCCAAGAAGCCTTTTTTAAGAAAGGGTTTCTCCTATCATAATCCACCTCACGGATCACTAGCTTAGGAGGAGATCAAATTATGGAGAGCGACGATCGAATCAATATAAAACAAAACCTGCTTACAGTTCATAAGCGCATCGAGGCAGCATGTCATCGCGTCCACCGCCCACCACAAGATGTACGCTTACTATTAGCATGTAAAACGGTTCCTGCTACTCACATCTTATTGGCACATCATCTAGGGGAGCGACTTATTGGTGAAAATCGTGTTCAAGAGGCGCTCTCCAAAATAGATCATCTCCAAATCGCTCCCACATTGGAACACCATTTCATCGGGCACCTTCAATCCAATAAAGTAAGACATGCACTTCGCTTTGCAACCTGTATTCAATCGATAGACCGTCTCTCACTCGTTCGCAAATTGGAGCAGGAATTACAAAAGCAAGGACGCTCTCTCGATATCCTCATCCAAGTAAATACTTCATACGAAGAAAGTAAATTTGGACTTCATCCCGATAAAACTCTCGCATTTATTCGCCAGGTGTCCCAAACGGACTGTCTAAAGATCAAAGGCTTAATGACGATCGGTCTCTTCTCCTCTCAACCAGAGCCTGTGCGCACTTGCTTTCGGCGTTTGGCTACGCTAAGAGAACAAGCTAAACAACTAAATCTACCTCGGGTAGAAATGGAGACATTGTCGATGGGAATGTCCCATGATTTTGAAACAGCGATTGAAGAGGGAGCAACCATGATCCGCATCGGAAGCGCCATTTTTGGTGCGCGCTCCTATCCCGACAGTTATTATTGGAATGAAGAGGAGGAAGAAAAATGAATCCACGGTCTACTCGTATTCATATTATTCAACATGTAGATTTTGAAGGTCCAGCCGCTATCTCCCAGTGGGCATCCTCTCGTAAATATACACTTAGTAGCACCAAACTATATAGTGGTGAATACTTACCTTCCCTGTCCACAGTAGACATGATTGTCATCATGGGAGGACCGATGAATGTTTACGAAGATGAGCAATACCCTTGGCTAGTACAAGAAAAAGAATGGCTCAAAGAGGCCATTCAACAGCAGAAGCTTATCCTCGGTATTTGCCTGGGGGCACAACTATTAGCCCATACCCTCGGAGCACGCATCACCCCTGGCGTACAAAAAGAGATTGGATGGTACCCTATTACACTGACAAAGGCCGGATTAAGTGATCCAATCGTGGGTCTTCTCCCTCCTGAGATGACCGTTTTCCACTGGCACGGTGATGTAGCAGCGGTGCCCGTAGGCGCAACCTGTCTGGCCACCAGTGCCGCCTGCCCCAATCAAATCTTTCGTTATGGGAAGCATGCTTTCGGACTTCAATTTCATTTTGAGATGACCACCTCATCTCTGCATAGCATGACGAATCACTGCGCAGATGAACTTAATTCCTCAGGCACATACATCTCTGATGAACAAGCGATTCATCAGGGTGGAAACCTCCATCTCTCCTCTAATCAGCATTGGTTATACCAATTATTAGATGGAATCATGTCGCAGCGCATCACTGTATAGAGATCCTAAAAAAAGCAGTAAAAAAACAACGGCATTAATCGTCGTTGTTTTTTACTGCTTACTCACCGGCCATGTTCCCCCACACTTTTCTCAGACTAACATGCCCTTGCCTCCATGTAAGTTCATATACATCGGGGTTATCCAACTTAGCCCACTGTGCATAACCCCACTCTGGAAAAAAATGTTTTACTATTAGAGTAAGCATCCCCCCATGAGTTACTACAGCACTTGCCACATCCTTCCCTGATAAAAGCGAAGATATCACCGCTACTCCTCGCTTCATTGCAACAACAGCTGGTTCTCCCCCAGGCTGAGAGTCTTCAATCGCTACAAAGCCTCTTTGTAAACGATCCTGCCAGTCTGAATAGGAGTAAGTACTTAATACCCACTCTGTTAACCGGGTGTCACATTCCAATTCAATCCCGCTATTCTCCACGAAAGGGGTGATCGATGCTATCGCTCTTTCCCATGGACTGCTCACTACTCGCTTGATCGCAAACGAGCGCAACCCATTTGCCAGCTCTTTCGCTTGTCTCCTTCCCACTTTAGTTAGCGCGGCCTCCTCCCCTTGCCCCTCCGCCTGACAATGCCGTATTAAATACACCCTACTCTCCTTTAGTGCTCCCATTTCTTCACCATCTGCACTTGCTGTACGAAGGGTAAAAAACCGGCGTTGCGCAAGGCATTCATGACCGTACGATTGGTTGCAGGAATATTAAAAGTACTCCGATTAAGTTCTTTTTTGTGGGGCTCGTAAAGATGTGTAAGAAGTAAATGCACCACTTCTTCTCGTGCTTTCCCTTTTATGCCATGTTCAATTTCGCACTGGTACAATACAGTCGCTTGATGAATACCAGTTTCAGGCTCCTGAACCCGTTTCCATAATGCATAACCGATAGGGTTACCTTCCCCTACTCTTTTCACAACAGCCGCTTCTCCATCCCGCACGCTATGCCAATGTGATTGCCAGGGGGCCTCCAGTCGATAAAAAGGAAGCTCTCCTAGTGTAGCAGGATCTACTCTATCCAGCTGAAAACCATCACTCTGTTCCCCAGACAGTGGGAGCGCACCTCTCTTCTTATGGATAAACAGAGCATCTACCGCTTCATAACCATTGCGTCGATACAACTGAATCGCTGACTGGTTATTATGTAAGGCTTCCAACGTTGCAATATCCACAAACTCATGTTCATACAACGCTAATGTCGCCTGGACGAGCGCCTGTCCCACACCTTTACCTCTGTAGGAAGGAACCACACCTGTACCTCCATTCCATGCCACCTTGTTTCCACCCAAACCACGAAATCCATTCATAATAAAACCAACTGCTTGTCCATCTAAAATTGCCACAACAGACTTTTCGCTATTTAACTCTTCATTTTGAATACGAACCCGTAGTTGCTCCAACGTCATCTGCACATTGAGTGCATAACCACGAAATCCCGCATTCCAAACCTGTAGGATCTCTTCCTCTGATAACGCAGATAACGGTTTGATCTCCATGCTATCTCCCCAATCACTCTGATTACTCTCTCTTTTCAGTATAACACTTAGGGCTCGGCTATCGTAGTCTTTTCTTCAAACAAAAAAGAGCAACGAAGGGCTTCTACAGCCCTTCGTTGCTCTTTTTGTTAGCTTCCTTTTTTCGCAAGCACTACTCCATTCTGGATAAGCCATCCATTCTCATCATCTACCCGAATCAGCTCATCTAATTCTTTTTCCACCTGTTCTACCCATTGTGGGGCTACATTAGCTTGTACGAGGAGTTCTAAGATTTCCACACGTAGCAACCAGTCTTGTGGATGTTCTATTTGTAAGCGCTCATGGATCACTTGCAAACCTTTCATCCCTTCTTGAGAACGACCTTCACGAATCGAGCGCACCTCATCGTATAATTTTTCTAAACTAGACCACTCCCGATCCTGACTGCTGTCTGTCACAGGCTGAAACACAATCTCTTCGCGCTCGATATTGGCAAAAAAACGCTCCCGATCAGCTGCTCCAGCAAAAACAGAAGTAATCCGCTCTCCTACAGCCATATCAAAATCTCCCCATTCAGGTGCAAACAAAAGTTGCTCTTCAAATTGCACCCGACATTCAGTAAATGAGATCAACACCAATTTTCCAGCTTCCCGACGTATAGAGAGCACTCTACCTTCCACTTCGACTCCACTGTGGAAAGTAAGGGTTACCCACTGTCCACTTTGCACGCCTAGCTGCTTTAACTCCTGATCATCAGCTAGCTCCAGCGGTTTGTTCAACCCTATCACACGACCGATAGGTGCTCCAAATCCATCCTGATGAGTACTCTTTCCATGCCCGGCTAACTCGTGACCATCTACCGCTAATGCTGTAGGGCCGCTCGTTTTCATATAAACAGCTTCCCCTTGTGTATCCAACACCACATCGGTTAATGTTCCTGACACTTGTAGACCTGAACTGTACTCCATAGTAGCTGTATTGTGAGAAAGTAACGCCTTATTTAAGCTTTCTGTTCCCCCCACTTTAAAAGCCATTCGTTCTGCAAACTCTTTTACCGCTGCAATCAACTGATCGAAGTCATGGCATACGAATAATTGCGGTTGCGGGCGAGTAACATCAAAACCCGTATTGATGCAAGCATCTAAGGTAAAGGGATGCTTTGTCACCTTCTCTGATAAACAATGTTTGCTCTCACCAACGGAAGAGAGTAAACCTGCACCGTAGATCAATGGCTGGTCCACTTTTCCAATCAAACCATACTCCACTGTCCACCAGTACAAGCGTGAGATCTGTTCTGCTTCTGATACTCCATCAATTTGCTGTTGTTTCTGTGTCAGATGGAAATGAGCTTCTGCAATTTCTTCTTCTGTTGAGCTAGGATTCTCCATCAATTGTGATAAGTGACGCGTCGCTTCAAACGCTTCGTGCTCCTCCTTAGAGGCTAATGCTTTTGCTCCAATCTCACCAAACAACTTTACGTACTCAGCATATTTTTCATCACATAGGATAGGCGCATGACCTGCTGCCTCATGAATAATATCTGGAGTAGGGGTGTAAGCGATGTGATCTAAAGTCCGAATATCCGTTGCGATCGGAAGTAAACCATGAGCTTGAAAATCAAAAAATGCTACCCCTGGTATTAATCCATCAATGGTGACCGCTCCCCACCCAAAGGGACGAAGACTGGCATTCATTTCTTCTACTCGCGGCAGTGATTCCACTTGAATTCCCGATGACTTTAGCCCCTCCAAAAAAGCGGGATGAGCTCGTCCTTCAAGAAAGTTCATGTTTTGACGCATCACAAACCGCCACACAGCTTGATTAATCGGGGTGTACTGATTGTAATGTTGTTCCACCACGTACGGTTTCAAGTGAGCCGCTACCTCTTGTTTTTTCTCTGTCATTGGCATTATTATCTCTCCTTATCTCTTACGTTTATAGGCTAAATAGCATACAAAAAAACCTCGCCCCTATAGGGACGAAGCTTCGCTTCGCGGTACCACCCTACTTGGTGAATGAAGTACATTCACCCGCTCTTCGGTTTCCACCTTACTACTAACAACATGTAATTCACTCGACGCACAGCCTGGATTCACACCACCCATCCAGTCTCTTTTTGCTGCCTACACGCCTGCTACTCTATGTTGTCTAGTGGATTATTATCATAAACGCACCAAATTGTTTTTGTCGCTTAAACGCTTGTGTGCGTGTTCGCTTTTAAGTGATAAAGTAACTATACTTCACTATAACACCATCTGTCAATCCCTCTTTTCTATAACTCACTTCAATTCCCGTTTCGCTACAATCATCCCATCCTGATCAGCATATACATAATGTCCAGGATGCCAAGTAATACCAGCGAATGAGAGTGGAACCCCATCCTCCCCTTTGCCTGTTTTTTTACTTTTGAGCGGAGAGGTTCCTAGCGCCAAAATTCCGAGGTCCATTTGCGCCAGTTGTGCTGAATCTCGTACACACCCATGAATAATAATTCCCGCCAACCCACTTTGAAGTGCCAAATCAGCTACTCGATCCCCGAGTAGAGCACACCGCTTGGAGGCACCACCATCTACAACAAGAACCGTATTGGGAGGAAGGTTTTGTACCGCTTTTTTGACTAACACATTATCCTCATACACTTTAACAGTGGCGATTTTTCCTTGAAATGAACGTTTCGCACCATAAAAATGTAAAATCGATTCTGCCACACTAATCTCGGAGGCAAATTGATCACATAGATCTGCTGTCTGTATCATTGGTTGTCACTCCCGCTCAAATATTTCTCTTTATAGTGGGCTAAAGCGAGTAAGGGCCACACATAACGATAACTGTGATAGTGAATATAGTATTGCCCCGTAAATCCTGCACCTGTTGGATAGCGCGTCTGCCAATTCTCTTGCTCCATCAATTGGAGTAAGCATTTCACCCCTGCCTCAATCTCAGTAGTCGGTTGATCATGCGTAGCAATCAGTGCATCTAACGCCCATGCTGTTTGTGATGGCGTACTCTTCGCCAGCGATACATAATAGAGACGGCGATCACTCGCACACGACTCCCCCCATCCGCCATCTAGCTGCTGACGCGCCAATAACCACTTTACTCCTTTGGCAATGGGGGCATCGTCATACCTTAATCCTGCGGCTACTAACCCTGTTAATGCCGCCCATGTTCCATATACATATGAAACTCCCCAACGCCCAAACCAGCACCCACTTACTTCTTGGTTCTGGATAAGCCACTCTACTCCCTTCTTAATAGAAGGATGTGAACGATCCCAACCCATGGTTTCAGCAAAGAAGTGAAGGGTACGTCCCGTAAGGTCTGACATAGAAGGGTCACTAAAAACGGTATTCCCATCCCGGTACGGTAAATAGGTTAACCATTTTTTATCCGTGTTCCGTTCAAAGGCCGGCCAACCCCCATCTGCATTTTGCATAGAGATTAACCATTGATGGCCTCTTTGCCAACACTCTTGCTGTTCATCATGATCAACATAATGGGAGAGCACACGCAGGCAGTACGAAGTATCATCTACGTCCGGATGAAACGTGTTGTCCTGTGAAAACCCCCATCCCCCTGGACGCACATCGGGATTGCGTAGTGCCCAATCTCCTTTGCGCGTATGTTGGCGTACCAATAGGTAATAAAGTCCACGCCTGAGCTCTTCTGCCTCAGGGTCTAACCCACTCTCCAACAGTGCGTATAAGGAAAGAGCAGTATCCCATACTCCCGTATCGGTCAATTGCTGATGCCATCCTTCGTGCATTGGATACAGATAGGAGTTTAGCCCCTCGTTCGCCTGTGCAATCAATGGATGCTCTTTACCATATCCTTGTGCTAAAAATGTAAGGATAGTAAGAAAAGTAGCACTAAAGTAATTACTCATCGTCCCATCTGCCTCTAGCCGATGAAGCAAATACTCTTCTCCCCAGCGCTGCGCCCCCTTCTGAATCCATTTTCCCCCTTCCGATTCTAGTTCATACGCTGACCAATCCCATCCATTCCGTATGTGAGAAGATGAGAATAATCCACTCTGGTGTAACCACCTCTCCACTCGCTCAAACCGAGGCAGGTGCATAGAAAATTTCTTATTTGCCATCAACATGATCGGGGCAATATGGGCACGGGCATACGAGACAAAATCAAAAAAATTAATCGGAAAAGTAGGCGGAATAAAGAAAAAAGAGAGCGGGATTGCTGGTAGCCTATCCCATTTAAAATGACCCAACGCTGTCATCATCACCTGGGTATACGAGCCTAAAGGTTGCCCTTCTTCCACCATCATCCGAATTGCTTCCTGCGCCTGTTTCATAGCAGGGGCACCATCACTCTCTCCTGCATAAAGCAGACCCACACATGATTCGACAGTCGCCCCCAAATTTCCTTCTTTCTCGTCATCATATAACCGCCATGCCCCATCGGTTGATTGAACTGTATGAATTCGTGTTCGCAACTGTTCATCAAGTTCATTTTCCTCTTCTTCCATCGTTTGAAGCAACAATAAGCGATAAGCGTCTGTCATCGTACTTCCTTCAAAACAAAAAAGAAAGCGTCCATCTTCACATTGCTGTGATAATAGATGACGCTGCAAAGAAGCAATCGCTTGCTCTAACCGTTCATCTTGGGATGACATGCTCTCTCCCCTCTTTCACCTCTTTTCCCATAAGTTATTCATGATAGCGTTGGCTAGTGCTTCTACCCAATCTCTAATGTTTAACCCTTACTCCCTCTCCACCGGTAAGGTATCATTACGGCTCCACTCGCTCCAACTGCCCACATAAAGACGCGCACCTTCGATCCCAGCTCTTTTCATTGCAAAGATATTGGCACAAGCGGTTACTCCTGATCCACAATAAACAATCGGTTCACTCATAGAAGAAAGATAGGAATACTCTGATTGTAACTGCTCTTCACACTTCCATCTTTGTCCTTCTTCTAAATTATTTTTCCAAAAATGATTGATTGCACCAGGGATGTGGCCTGCTCGTGGATCAAGGGATTCTTCTTCCCCTCGAAATCTTTCAGGGGCGCGCGCATCAATAATGGGTTGATTGCCGATGCTCTCTTCTACCTCTTTCCGTTCCACTAACATGTGATCCTGAAGGGTAGGCACAAAAGTAGTAGGTTCGTAATAAGGTTCCTCCTCCGTAATCGGATACCCCTTCTGACACCAACCTTCATACCCTTCATCTAACAAAGACACTTCTTCATGACCTACATAAGAGAGCATCCACCACAATCGTACAGCAAACATTCCTCCATGATTGTCGTAAATAACGACATGCTTTTCATGATTTATGCCACACTCTCCCAGTAACTGAGTAAACGTACTCAAGTCTGGCAAAGGGTGACGCCCCCCCACCTTCCCTTCCATACCCGACAAATCACGCTCTAGGTTCATATAAATCGCTCTAGGAATATGTGCTTGTTTGTACTCTCGCTCCCCTTCAGTCTCTTCTTCTAAATCGAAACGACAATCAACGATAACCCAATCAGGATGATCCAAGTTTTGATATAACGTCTGCGGCGAAATAATACGCGCAATCATAACTACCCCCCTCTTTCTTTATCGACGATTTTCAGGTCCCATTCTTTACTATGTATTAGCCTTAATGTAACTGCGATCCTTCTTGACACAACAATGCCATGTAAATAATTCTTCGTCGAAAAACCTAAACTACCCCTATATATGTATCATTTTCACATTACATCCTTCATCCGCCTAGTTTAGAGAAATGATTATCTTAGATTGAACGTACATATAGTATAAACCACATTTCTATAGCAAAAGGAGAAGTTTTCTGGTGATGAAAAAAACCTCTTATGATGTAGCCATCATTGGCGGTGGTGCAAGTGGTATGAGTGCGGCATTGGTGCTAGGGAGAACAGGTAGAATGATTGCCGTCATTGACGAGGGGAAGCCTCGTAATGCGGTAGCCTTACATTCTCACGGCTATCTCACCCAAGACGGGGTATCACCACACTCCTTTCGCGAGTGTAGCCGCAAGCAACTCGCCACCTATCCCAACGTTCACTTCATCACAATGAGAGCAGAGCAGATCGAACAGTACTATAATGCCTTCATCTTAATTCTTTCTGATGAACAACGACTACAAGCACGTAAAGTCCTTTTCGCCACTGGCATGATTGATCAGCTTCCTCCTCTCCCAGGTCTTAAAGAAGCGTATGGAAAATCTATCTTTCCCTGCCCCTACTGCGATGGCTGGGAGGTAAGAGATCAACCCCTCGCCCTGCTTGGTAGTAGCCCTTCACTTTATTCTTTTGCTCATCTCATCTACGAATGGAGCAAAGATCTTATGGTCTTTTCTCATGGTTTAGCACCGCTTCCTTCGTGGCAAAAGAACATATTACAAAAACGTCAAATCATCCTTATAGAGGAACCCATCTCTCATCTCTCTTCTCAAAACGGTTTCTTAGAAGCTATTATCTTACAAAGTGGTCGTACCATCTCTCGACGAGCCGCTTTTCTCCTCGACACCCATCCACACCAAGCTTGCTTACTCCCATATCAACTAGGAGTTACAATTAACAAACGTGGTGCTTATGAAACATTAGAGCATGGAAAAACATCAATCCCCGGGCTATACATTGCCGGCGACGCAGTAAATATTTTTAGCGGCTTGATTGGCGCAGCTGCAGAAGGATATGAAACAGGAGTTGCTCTACATCACGAACTGGTTGAAGAAGATTGGCTCACCTAAAAGGGCTGTAGATACTGCAGGATGATACTATTTCCTTATTTAACCATATCAAAACTCGTCTCAGCTTAAGCCTAAAACAAAACAGCCCTCAGAGGAATTTTCTCCAAGGGCTGTCTAATTAGAAGGAATTGATTAGCGCACAACACGATAAGAAAACTTCGAATAGATGGGGCGATGATCAGATAAGTCTTTGCCCTTCTCATCAACAAATACATCTGTTACATACTGATAATCATCTATTGATAACTTTACTTCCTTCCCACTCCGGTAAAAAATCTTCTCAATCCGGTCACCATCTACTTCTTTTTCATCAATACCTGGAATGACTCCGTTGTTATCAAACTCTGCCCACACGTCTGTAAATCCAGCATCAGGGAAACGGCGCAACCCATCTTTATACTTTTTATAGTTATACGTACTGTTAAAGTCACCAGCAATAATGACTGCATTGCCTTCAGACCATTTCTCTACCTTTTCCAGCACTTGTTTGAAGTTTTTCTCCTTCGCCTTCAGGTCATCTTTGTTGCGACCAGCATCTGCATGCACATTGTAAACATCGACAAATACACCTTCGCTTACTTCATGGCGGGCGAAAGTAAACCCTTTGGGCGTAAGACAATCACTTCCTTGATCGAAGTAGCCATGACAGTTTTTCCACTCTTTACGCTTAAAGTCCTTAAACTTAAACATAGACAGGCGTGTGAGCCCATCACCTGTACCTGTACCAAAGCCCAAGACACTATCATGTTTAGAAATATAAGGGTGATCCACTTTTGAAACCAACTCGTCATGATAGTTAAAGTTTTCTTGAACTGTAACAATATCATAGTTATTAAGGAGTGCACTTATCTTTTTCGTATTTTTGTCGGGATTCGATCCAGAGAGCGGAGCCCACAGTCCAGCTACATTATAATTTAGTAGCGTAAATGACCCCTCATCCTCCAAGGATGAGGAGGTTTCACCTTCAGCACCTACCACCGATCCCAAGCTTATAAAACATAGAGAGATAGTGAGAATAATGGAAATCATCCAATTTTTATTCATCATTTCGCTCCTTTTTTCACCCATTTCAATACGGGCTTTCCACCAGTATAACATGATCTCCACATTATTTTAAACAATAATTGATTGAATGTAAGTTAAAAATAGGCAAATAACATTAAATTAATATCAATATTTGTGTAAAAAACTAAAGCGCACCCTTTCTTGGGACTGTTCACACTCGTTGCAGCTAAAAGTTTAATAGATAAAAATACTCTCTCCCATGCAGATGCACAGAAGAGAGCGTTTATCTAAAATTATTTCCCTTGCTCTTTTCTTACCTGTCTGAAGTAAAAGAGCTCATAAATGACAGGGATAATTACCAGTGTCAACAACGTAGAGGTGGTTAATCCACCTATAACAACCACCGCTAAACTCTTAGAAATCAATGTTCCCGAAGAAGTAGTAAAGGCTAGCGGCAATAAAGCCGCAATTGTTGCAAAGGCTGTCATCAAAATAGGACGCAATCGAGTCTTCCCTGCCTCCATCAGCGCTTCACGAATCGCCATTCCCTTATCCCTATTCTGTCCAATGCGATCGACTAGCACAATTGCATTAGTGGTTACAATTCCGATCAGCATCAACAAACCTATCATCGCACTAACGGAGAGCGGCTCCCCCGTAAGAAACAATCCGCCAATTGCCCCAACAGGTACAAAGATCAAGGAGGAGAGCACGATAAACGGAATCCGCGCTTCACCAAAAGTGATCAGCATCGTCAAGTAGACCAAACCGATCGCGACAATCATGGCCAAACCTAGTTCACGGAACGTTTTTACCGTCTCTTCACTACCGCTGCCCGCATCCAAAGATACATTATCTGGTAAGTTTACTTCGTCCTCTACTTTTTGGATGATAGATTGTGACACCTGTTGCACATTGTCACCTCTCACTTGTCCTGTTACCTGTGCATACACATTTCCATCAAGCTTTTGAATAGAGGTTACTCGCTTAACTTCTTTCACCTTAGCCACTTCTTTTAAAGGAACCATTCCTTTACTCGAAGGGAGCATAATCTGCTCCAATTCACCTTTTTCCTTCACTTGCTCGTTATATTGAATCCTTAGTCTCTTTTCCTCGCCATCTATTGTAAACTCTTCTAAGTTAGATGGGCGGGTACGATCGGCTACTAACCCAAGGACCATTCCGTTAGAAATCCCTAACCGCGATGTTTCCTTCGCATCCAGCTCAACCACCCATTGTGTCTGCTTGTCTTGTAAATTGTTTTGAATATCCTCAATCTCTTCTAACCCCTCCATGTATGTTTCCACATTAGCCGCGGCTACCTGCAAGGCGTCTAAATCAGACGAATACAAGTTAATATCTACATTCGTATTTGTAGGTGGCCCACCCGCTTCTAACTCCTGCAATGACACCACCGATTCTTTTGAAAATTTAGCAAGAATCTCCTCTATCCTACTGTCTAATTCCGCAATCTCTTTTTCAATATCCGCTTCATCTTTTAATCCAATAAAATACTCAATCGTATTTTCTCTTTGTAAACCCGTCGTATAGTCTCGTGCCCCCACCCCTGTCGTTACCGATTCAATCTGCTGACGCTCAGAAAAAAGAGATTCCAACTCCATCGAAATCTGGTTGCTTCGCTCCAAGGGGGTGGATGAGGGCAACTCCACTGAGCCAACAATAGTTTTTTGTTCCTCATTGGGAAGAAACGTAAATCCAAGTGTCGGTACCAGTGCTAATGAACCGATTAGCAAAAGAAGTGATCCGGCAATAACCCATTTTTTGTGATTTAACAGCGAGCGAATAATTCGTAAGTATCCTACTTGTAAGCGCCCATCTTTTTCTTCTTTCTCTTCTTTAGCGAAAGAGAAACGACCGAAAATGGGGACCAATGTTACAGATACTAACAAGGACGCCGCCAGAGCAGCGACAACCGTATAAGCAAACGGCCGGAAAAACTCACCCGTAATCCCACCCACGAAGGCAAGCGGTAAAAAAACAACTGCTGTTGTTATCGTTGAAGACACAATCGCTTTTAAGACTTCGCGTGTAGCATCAGCAATTAACTCATTTTTGTCTTCGCCAGTCGCACGCATGCGATTTCGACGGAAGATATTTTCAATGACCACAATACTATCATCGACCACTCGTCCAACAGCTACTGCCATCCCACCCAATGTCATTATATTGAGCGTGATATTTTGCTGATCTAAAAAAATAGCTGTCATGATGAGCGACAAAGGAATCGAAGTAATCGCGATCAGGGTAGCTCGAATGTTACGCAAGAATATTAAAACAGCTAAGGAGGCAAAAAGTGCGCCCAGTAACCCCTCACGAATCAAGGTAAATACCGATTCTTTGATACCAGATGCTTGATCAAATCCAATAGCGTACTCTACCTGACCAGAATACTGATCCAACACTTCTAATACTTGATCCGAAACCTCAACTGTATTCGCGTCCTGCTTTTTCGTCACGGCTACCATCAACGAACTCTTCTCATTAAAACGGGTTATCTCAGTTTGTTCGGATGAGGCCTCTATCTTTGCAATCTCACCTAAGGTGAGCGTAGCTGGTTTAATTTGCTCAGAAGTTGGCATATCCTTTTCTGCCCCATTCGATTGTACAGGGAAAGTAAGCGATTCCAACTCCTTAATAGACTTTACTTTCTCCTCCACTCTGACAGGAACTTCAATCTTATCACTTGTGATTGTCCCTGCAGGAAAGGAGATGAATTTTCCTTTAATCGCCTCTTGTATTTGTTGCAGAGTTAGTCCAGCCCGCGCCGCCTTTGCTCGATCAACGGTAATCATCAAGATCTCGTTCGTCTCTCCGCCCACGGAGACACTGCCCACTCCAGATACTTTAGATAATGCGGGCTGAATCTCTTCTATGTATACTTTCTCAAGATCCGTGCCATCTTTGGCGAACAGGGAGATACTATAGATAGGAAAGGAACCAAAAGAGAAGCTATTTACATTTATTTTTGCTTCTACCGGAACATCAACTTCTTGAATAACCCCCTCTACCTCTTGTTTCGCACTCTCTATATTTGTAGCAAAGGGGAACTCAAGATTGATGATTGCCGTACTTTCGTAAGAAGAACTTTTCAATGTACTTAATTTGTCTATGTTTTCCAGTTTTGATTCTAGTGGGCGCGTCACCTGTTCCTCCACATCTTGAGGCGAGGCACCTGGATAAACGATCTCGATCGATAATTGTGGGAACTCAATGTCTGGTAGTAAATCAACCTTTAAGTTTTGAAATGAGAACAACCCCGCAATGATCATCAACGCCGCCAATATTAAAACGGCAACAGAGTTCTTCAAAGAAAATCGTGTAAAAAAATTCATCTCTTCAACCCCTTTCATATTTATGTGCAAAGTCACATATGTGCAAAAGTTATTATATCAACGTGCTTCCCTACTGACAAGAACATACCTCACATTTTGTGCACACGATATATTTTCGGTAAACTAGTATCAAAGAATAGAAGATAGAGAGGAAGTTCAATATGTCTTTGCGCTATGCACTTATGGGATTACTAGCAAAAGAACCTGCTACCGGGTACGATTTACACCATCAATTTAAGGAAACAATGATATATTATTGGCACGCTCACCATTCACAAATTTATCGTGAATTGGGCAAAATGGAGATAGACCAGCTCGTTCATTCCGAAATCATCACCCAACCTAACCATCCCAATAAAAAAAGGTATTCCCTTACTAATGAAGGTTTAAAACAACTCTTACATTGGTTACTCGATGAATCTTCCCCGCCCCCTAGTATAAAGGATGAGTTTCTCCTGCGTGCCAAGATTCTACATCTCATTCCTTTTGAGCAAGCCATACAGATCCTGAGAGAAGAACATATGGTATCTCAATATACTTACGAGATGACACATGCCTGGCAGCAAGAAAAATTTACAGAACACATACCATCAGATCATCGGGAGATAGGCGATTACTTTACATCTGAATACGGTATTCGCTATGCAAAGATGCGAATGGGATGGTGCGAATGGGCAATCAACTGCCTCCATCACATCCAAAGCCAACGTGACCCTAACATCGATAAGTAAATGTATGGAAATACATAAAAAACCAATTTGTTGCCATGCCCTATTTTCCCTGTTTGTATGCACCTATTCCTCCACTGACTGGAGTCTAACCTCCTCCTTTTATTATCTTTGCAATATGAACCCATCCATGCTATACTGTTTTTAGGTTGGTTGGACGTATTGAAAATATAGTGCACACACAGTGCAAAAGAATATAGTCACCCTTATTAGTGGGCTTTTGCACCTGTACTTCTGCTTTGCAAAAAAAAATAAACCATGCTATAATGAACTTGGTTGGACGTATTGCGATATATTGCACACACAGTGCAAAGGAATATAGTCCCCGGTTATAAGCTTTTGCACTGTGTGTTCTTATATTAAGATATGGTTCCCAACAATTATATTTTTGGAGGTTTCACATTCATGATCGAAGGTACCGTAAAATGGTTTAACTCTGAAAAAGGGTTTGGATTCATCGAAGTTGAAGGTCGTGACGATGTATTCGTACACTACTCTGCAATTAACACCGAAGGGTTCAAAACCTTAGAAGAAGGCGAGCGCGTCAGCTTCGAAATCACCCAAGGGAACCGTGGTGACCAAGCAGCTAACGTAACCAAGCTTGGCCGCTAATTATATCTATAAAAAGGCTATCGGCATCACGCCGATGGCCTTTTTTTATACCCTCCACAATAAGATTCCAATCAGTGCTAAGAAAAGGGTATACATCTGAGTACTCACAAAGAGTACCGCAACCGCCTGCTTAATATGATGAGCTCGCTTTCTCGCTTTCTCCTCACCTAAGTATGCTCTGTGTGAGCGCACGCCTTGATACAAGTTCGCTCCTCCTAATCGAATTCCTAGTCCTCCCGCCATGCCAGCTTCAGGAATCCCACTGTTTGGGCTCGGATGTTTACGTGCATCACGCCACATGATTTTCCAACAGCCTCTGGCATCTAACCGTAACAGCCACATCGCTAACAGGAATGAACCTACCATTAAACGAGCCGGAAGCCAATTGGCTATATCATCTAAGCGAGCTGACGCCCAACCAAAGTCTCGATATTTTTCATTTTTATACCCTACCATGGAATCTAGTGTATTTACCGCACGATATGCTAAAGCTAGAGGTGCCCCACCTACGAACGCGTAAAACAACGGGGAAGAGACTGCATCTACAATATTTTCCGCTACTGTCTCCACAGTTGCACGCACCACTTCCTCCTCTTCCAAATGATCTGTATCCCTTCCTACGATAAGCTTAAGACGTGCCCGTGCCTCCTTAATTTCCCCTTGCTGTAATGCTCGTTGAACTGCTTGAGCCGCTTCTGCTAAACCTTTTGTCGCAATAGTAGTAGCGATCAATCCTACTTCCAATAGGAATGCGATACTATTGTTCCACTCACGGGTGCACCACATCACTAACCACCAGGTCAACGTATAGACCCCTCCCACAATCACAAGAGGGAGTATAGCACCCAATAAACGTACTCCCCAGCGTGAAAAAGAAACCGATCGACCTATGGTTAGTAAACATCTCTCTAACCACGATATCATTTTCCCCATCGCTATGACCGGATGTGGGAGCCAACTTGGATCTCCTATCCAACGATCGAGACCATAGGCCAGTAGGAGAAGTAAAGCAACCCTCATAGACGCTGCTTCCTTAAGGATGTACGCTCCCGTTCTACTGCCACCGTTACCGCGTGATAAACTTCCTTCCCAATCGCTGCTCCAAGCGGTGTGGCTAACCCTGCGTATTCATGGTGACAACCCCACTTCTCCTGAGTAGTCGAGATGACGACGGAATCTGTAGTCGTCCCTGTCGCCAATTCGCCCTCATCATCTGTTACTCCAAGAGTAGATAATGCTGCCGTCTTTGCTTCCGTTGCTACCATCAGCGCATTAATCATAGCCGCCGGAGAGAGCGAGCCTCCAACAAAGAGAATCAGATTGATGGTACCCGTTTGTGAACACTTCTCACTGTTCAATTCCTTTCCTGCTCGTACTGCATTTCCTACCCCAGCTGTTATCAACACTGCTAGCTGAAATGTTTGCTCACGAAGAAAACGGATTGCCACATCACTCACATTAGCCGCGGTCATCATGCCACACGTTTCAAGTGGGTCTAATTGCTTAGCTGCTAGCCACGCTCGCATCTCCTGTGCAGGCTCATCCGCATGATAGGAAGGATCTACTTGACGATTTACCCAGATTGTATGATAACGACTCCCGCCACCTATAAAGGCGCTACTCATAGAATATAGGGGGCGCCTTGCACAAACGGCAATATAATCATCCTGCATGGTTAAATTCATGCCGTGCTCTCGAAAGAAAGAGTCATTCTCCATAGTCACCCTGTCCCTTCCCCACTCTCATATGATACAAAACCTTCATACGCCTTCATTTCCTTCCACTGCTGCCCATTCCATTCAGCGATTAAGCAGCCACCATTAGGGATAGAAGTTTCCCAAAATGACTGTGGGCGACGGCGCACGATATCGGCCATAAACCATCTTATCGGACCACCATGACTTACGACGACTACCGTCTCTGTAAGTGCATGTGCCGTTAGGATACTGCTGAGCCAACGAGACAACCGTCCTGACATCTCCTGCAAGGTCTCTCCTCGCGGTGGAGAGACCTGCCATGGATCATCCAACCAACATGAGAGCCATTCACGGTCCAACCGATATACGTCATCATAAGTTAAACCTTCCCATTCACCGAAGGAAAGCTCACGCAACTGAGCGGTTGTACGCAAGTGTAGGTGTGGATGATGTGATTGAATTGCCGTGGCTGTCTCTTGTGCCCGCCGTAAATCACTGCAATATAACCCACTCACTTCGATTTTTGCTAATTTCGTTGCTACCTGTTCCGATTCTTTTTGTCCCAATGGAGTTAACTCAGTATCCCGCTCTCCACCATATCGATTTTCTTCGTTATCCTTTGTCTGACCATGCCGTACCCAAATCACACGCATCTTCTATCCTCCCACTTGAAGAAGTAGCAAAACAAGTACAACTACTTCCACTAATTCAATTAGTGCACCATATGTATCCCCTGTCATTCCCCCTAACTTTTTCATCACAAGCGCTGCAAAGCTAAATACAACAACTGCGACCAAAACCCACATCAGTAGACCAAACCAACCAAACCATAGCGCACACCAACTCCCAGTTCCTACTGTTATAACGGTCATCGTCTTTCTGGATAATCCTGCAGAAAGACCGCTCGCTATCCCATCACTTCGTCGTACATATGGCCAAAAATAGACTGCGTAGACGGCGGCACTTCGAGCCATTATCGTGCTGGTCAATAGTGCCACTACAGGTGTCATCCCCAATGACGCCAAAGTGGCTCCTTTAAGCGCCAATATAAACAAAGCTGCCAATACCCCCATAGCGCCTACACGGCTATCCTTCATAATGGTTAGTGTCATTTCCCGCCCCTGATTTGCCCCCCATCCATCCGCCGTATCCATCAGTCCGTCTAAATGCAAGCCGCCCGTTAGCCACACCCATACTCCTACGTCGAGCACTGCACGCACCAATGGAGGAAAATAGACTGCCACCAACTGATCGAATAGCGCTACAATTAACCCAACTACTAATCCGATCACTGGATAGTAGCGAATACTCCCTTGCCAGGAAGAGCGATCTTCCTCTTGACGAAAAGGAAGCGGGATGCGCGTTAGAAATGACCACGCTGACAGGAACGAGGCCCACTCTTTCTTAACTTCTTTCTTCTTTCTCCCTTCTCCATCCTTCCTTTTCAATTTAAGCGGTGCACCTGCTGTCATTAACCAAACTTCATCCGCTATCTCTGTAAAACGTTGATTTACATACCCCAATCCATCTTGAAAAGCTCGTCCCATCTCATAAGAGGAGACTCCCCCCATACCTACTTCACTCGTTACAATTACAACCTCCTTTCCACTCAGAGAGGTAATGAGCGCCTCCACATCCTCTTGCAAGCACTGAAGCCACAAACCTCGTTCCGTGCGATCCATTCCTTCTGCTCCATGAGCTAGCAAATGATTACTTACCCAGGTAGAAAGGCAATCCAGTAAATAAATGACTCCCTCCTCTCCCTGCTTAAACACATCGGCTAGTAACAGAGGCTCTTCAACCACCTTCCAATCCGCAGGACGGCGCTGTTGATGAAGTTGAATCCGCTCTTCCATCTCTTCATCTACGATGACACCGGTTGCTACATAGATAACTTTCCTCTTATTATGTGAACACAATTTTTCTGCAAATACACTTTTGCCAGAGCGTATTCCACCTGTTACCATTTGTATGATTGTTCTCTCCTCCTCTCTCTAATATCCATCCAGCAACTCTCTTATTTTTTCTACCAATACTACGTTTTCTTCTCTCTTTTTCACCGCCACACGTACATAATTCTCATCCAATCCTGTATAAGTAGAACAGTCTCGAATTAAAATTCGCTCCTTTCCCAGGTTGTACTGTAATCGTTGGGCACTCCACTTCTGATGATGTAGCCGTAATAGATGATAGTTAGCTTTACCTGCAAACAGTGTAATGCCGGGAATCGAAGCAAGATGTCTCCCTAACCATGCACGCTCACATTGAATCCACTTATGCACCTTATCGTCAAATTCCCTATCTAAAAGTGCTGCCTGTCCTGCAACCTGAGCCAAACTATTCACACTCCATGATATTTGCATCTTCCGGAAACGGTGCACCCATTCTGCTGACATAAGTCCATATCCTAGTCGCAACCCTGGCAAAGCATAAAACTTCGTCAAAGAACGTAAGCAAATCACATGAGAATGCTGTTGCCATCGCCATCGCATTTCCTCTTCTCCGTCAACGAAGTGCAGAAATGCTTCATCTAATATTAGAACCGTCTCTGACTCGGCACACCAATCTGCAACCTGTTCTACATCCGCTTGTGGAAGCATCACTCCTGTCGGATTATTAGGGATGGTTAAAAAAAGCATATCTACTTTTTGAATCAGACGAGCCAGTTCTTCCATTTGTGGTTGAAAATGATCCTCCACCTTTGCGACCACAGCAGAAACAGGAATCCCTCGCTTTTGCGCACACACCACATACTCACTAAAAGAAGGATGGATCACACCCACTCGTTGAGGTTTTACCACCTGTATACACAAATCGATCAACTCCGCTCCACCATTACCCACTATGATTTGATCACAATCAATCTGATGACGATTGGCAATCCGCGCTGTCAGTTTGCGTGCTCTCGGATCCGGATACTGTGTAACAACTTGCACATGTTCCAATAAAGCCTTTGTTACACTTATCGGTGGGCCATAAGGATATATATTACTACTAAAATCGAGATAATCTGAAGCCTCCCCTCCATATAAAGAGACGGCAGTCATGATATCTCCCCCATGTCCGTAGCGCTCTAACACTCACCATTCACCCTCTTCTTTTTTCTCCATATCAGCAAAGGTAGACATTTCAGACACGATAGCGACGGCAGCATCAAAGAGAGGAAAAGCGAGTACTGCACCACTTCCCTCACCTAAACGCAGTTTAGCATCGAGCATCGGCTCCAGAGACAGATCCTGTAATATCAGTGCGTGGGCAGGCTCCACCGATAGATGCGAAGCAAAGAGAAAATCTTGTACCCTCGCTTCCATCCTCACAGCAAGTAATGCCGCAGCAGAAGAGATCACTCCATCTAATACAATGGGCAACCCCGCTTTTGCTGCTCCGATCATCACTCCTACCATACCCGCTATTTCAAAGCCACCTACTTTTGCTAGTATATCGATAGGGTCTTTTGGGTCTGGTCGATTATGTCTTAGCGCCTGCTCAATCACTCTCACCTTTACCTGACGTTGTCCTTCTGTCAACCCTGTACCAAAACCAGTACATTGGTTAACAGGCAATCCTATCAGCACCGAGGTAATTGCTGTGGCTGCAGTGGTATTTCCAATCCCCATTTCACCCACCGCCAGCAAGTGTATACCCCGTTTCTGCAAATCTTCTATCACTTCCTCACCATGCCGAAGTGCAAGCCACGCTTCATCCCTCGACATTGCCGCTTCACGCGCCAAATTAGACGTACCTGCACGCACCTTCCGATTTAAGACCGATCCAGGAATTTTTTCTGCTTTTGTTCCCATATCAATAACAAGTACTTCAGCCCCCATTTGCCGGGCTAATACGTTAATCGCGGCCCCACCACTAGCAAAATTTCTCATCATCCAACCGGTCACCTCTTGGGGATAAGCACTTACACCTTCTTCCACAACCCCATGATCACCACACATCACCACCACCATTTTATTTGTCAAAGTTGGATTCAGCTTGCCTGTAATCCCTGCCATCCGAATAGCGATCTCTTCTAACATTCCGAGACTCCCTCGCGGTTTCGTCAATTGATTCAAATATGCACACATCTTCTCAGTCGATTCTTTTGAAATCGGCGGAAACCTCCCGTGTTCAGCATTTTGTCGCGCACCTAGTTCTTTCATTCTCCTTCAGCTCCTCACATGGTTTTTATACCCTTCATTTATAGTAAGGCTAAAATCTACACGATGCTGTCCATCCTTACCTATACCGAAATCGCCTCAACAGAGTAACATAATAGTCAAGAGAGCATCACAGGTGAACAGGAGTAGATCTTACATGACTTCGTTAAAACCTTCTTACAGAAATAAGCTGTTACAATATGAACTATTATCCAAAGATCCCTATATATCTCCACATATCCCCTCTACCCTTCCTTATCAAAAAGAGCATGTACAACAAATGCTTTCCACTTACTCATTTCTCTACTTAAAGCCTAGTGGAGGTGGACAAGGGGCTGGGATTATTCGCATCGATAAAATAAAAGAAGGGTTCCTCTTACGTACCCCAAATCATACTCGCTTTTACTCCACTTTTTCTAATATGATGGAACATCTACACGAGCGGATCGGAGAAAGACCGTATATTATTCAACAAGGGATTACGAGCCTAACTCGCACTGGCGATCCTTTCGACATTCGAATTCATACCATCCGATTACAAGACAAGTGGGTCGTAGGAGGAATTGTGGGAAAAATAGCCAACTCTGACCGTATAGTCACAAACCGACATAGTGGAGGAAGTCCTGTACCCATTCAAGAAATATTGACTACCCATCTCCAATGCGAAGTGAGTCAACGTCGCCCAGTATTTGAACAGATGAAATCCCTTTCGATTGAAGCCTCCAAAGTAATGGGGCGTCTTTATACCAACGGGAAGCGCATGGGCATAGATGCAGGAATTGATAAGAACCTTCATATATGGATCTACGAAATTAATACGACTCCAGGCACTATGGTATTTCAAGTCTTACAAGAAAAAAGTATGTATGAACGAATTCAAAAGCTACAGCAACGTGCCAGATAAAATTTTAATAGTAGAGCCTCCTTTATCGATTTAAGGAGGTTTTTTTCTTGTCCCCCTCTCTTTCCCCACACCTTTTCTACTATAAATGAGTAGAATAGTAGAAAGAGTAAAGGGGGGTTAAAACATTGATAAAAAAGAAGAAATATAGAGCCTATCAAAAAAGTAAAATCCTTCAGATGCGGATCCTCTCTGTCCGTCCTTCTACTAGACGTCATACGCCCGACTGGAAAGTATATAAATGCGCCAACCTAAAACAAATGTTACAAAAACATCCATTTCTATATGTCAAGCCCGATGGTGGTGGACAAGGATATGGGATAGCTCGGGTCTGGCGTACAAATCAAGGAAAATACCATGTAAAAACATTACACAGACAGGCAACATTCTCCTCTATTCAACCATTACACCGATATTTAAAATCAAACAAACGATATATTATACAACAAGGCATCAATAGTACTACTCGTACTGGGCACCCATTCGACTTACGCATCCACACCTTGCGTATGGGAAATAGATGGATAGTAGCTGGGATCATGGCAAAAGTAGGACCTCGCAATCACATCGTGACCAATCGTCATCAAGGTGCTACATGCATTTCCGTAAAAAGACTATTATCTAAACACTTAGGCTATTCTCCAAAGCAATGTGCAAACATGATACGTCAAATCAAAAAACTTTCCATCGAAGCAGCTACCCAAGTTGGGCATTCTTATCCAAAGGTAAAGAGACTCGGTGTAGATATCGGCATCGATGCCCAAAACCACATCTGGTTTTATGAAATAAACACCACACCTGGAATCCACGTATTCCGTGCTCTACCCAACAAAAAATTATATTATAAGATCCTATATTTAGAACGACGGAAGTGGTAGGCACCTGTTCCTTCCAATTTCATTTCTTCATAAAATGGTCTCCAAGTCCTGGCACTCTCCCATACCACGACTTCATACTCTTGAATAGCATATGGATAAATAAGCTGTACAAGGAGATGCGTTGATGAAGGGAAAGATAATAAATCCCCCACGCAAATGGGGAGGGAAAATGCTACAAAGTAATGTACTTGCCAACCATGATACAACTCGACACTACGTTCCCGAGACTCGCTGTTATTCATGGAAGAATGTAAAAGAAATGATAGAGCAGTATGCAAGCCTCTATCTCAAACCTCAAATCGGTTGGCAGGGTAGAGGCATCTTACGTATTGATCGAACTCCCTCCAACTATATTCTGCGCACACTCGATCAAACTTTTCACTGTTGCGATCTACCTGAACTTAAAAAGACGCTTCGTTTACAAATGAATGATCAATCTTATATTATTCAACAAGGAATCGAAAGTTTAACAAAGGATGGACGCCCTTTTGATCTCCGCATCCATACCGTTCGCCTCAAACAAAGATGGATCTTCGCCGGGATAGTGGGAAAAATCGCACCTCAAGAATATATCGTGACCAATCGTCATCGTGGAGGCAAAGCAACCCCCATGGGAGCATTACTTAACACTCATTTAGGATATGACTCCAAAGAGCGTGAAGAAGTATTTAATCGGATACGTGATTTTGCGATCGCCACCTCCACTGTTATGGGACGAACGTATACCCGCCCTCGCACTTTTGGCATCGACGCTGGCATTGATGCCAAAAGAAATATCTGGTTTTATGAGGTTAACTCCATCCCCGGCATCGGTGTGTTTCGCACCTCTTCCGATAAAAAAATGTATAGAAGAGTTCTTCGTCTTCATCACCGTGCCAAAAACATGAAGGCTAAATAACTGCTCACATTCCCTGCTCCCCCACATCTACACTACACCCAAAATTTTCCCTTCTAAACTATGATAACGTCCCCCGCTCAACAAACGGAGGACGTTCTTTTCTGTTTAACGATCGTGTTGATCACAGTAAACGTGCATCGCATCATGCATAAATTGAGCTAATCCCACATGAATGTGATCTATATTTTGACGAAAGCGTTCATCCGCTACATAAAGATCTGCCAACCCCCGAAAAGTGTCTAGTTTACACTCGTAGAAGTGGGAATTAATATGCTGATGCCACTGCGCCACCGCTTCTTGAACATGCTCATCCGTAGCAACACCATCCATTCGCTTAGCAATGCGCCAAAATATCGCATCTGCTTCTTGTTGAATTTTTTCCCATTGTGCACTTGAATAACTGGCACTCCGTCGTTCACTTTCTGCTACTAATTCCGGGGCATACTTTTCTTTCACTTCTGCCCTATACTTTTGTTGGTGTGCTTCAATCTCTTTCTTACTCAACCCACTAAATAACTCTTCTTTTTCCATCCTTTTTTCCCCTTTCATATGGTCCAATGTTTTATCGATCGTGGTAATCATTGTTTCCAAGCGATTCTTCTTTTGAAGAAGTGCCTCTCGATGTAAGCAAAGTGCTCGCTCACGATCAAACCCCGGATGGTCCAGAATTTGTTGAATCTCTTGGAGCGATATCCCCATCTCTTTAAAAAACAACACCTGTTGTAAGCGCTCCAAGTTTTCATCAGAGTAGAGCCGATACCCTGCCTCCGTTGTAGTCGCCGGAATCAATAATCCAATTTGATCATAGTGGTGTAATGTACGAATACTTACTCCGATCATTGCGGCTACTTCTTTCACTTGATACATCTTATTTCCTCCTCTTATCCGTATCGTATATCCTAACGCTACGTTAGAGTCAAGAAGGCATTTGACACCAATTGCATATCAAAAAACCCACCAGCAGTAGCTGATGGGTTTTTGCATAATCCCTATTTAACGCTAAATTGCTCTTCTTCAGTTGAACCTGACAAAGCTGTCGTTGAAGACTTACCACCAGATACCACTTGCGATACTTCATCAAAGTATCCAGTACCCACTTCACGCTGATGACGAGTAGCTGTATATCCATGAACTTCGCTATCAAATTCCGCTTGTTGCAATTCAGAGTAAGCCGCCATACCCGTCTCTTTGTACTTACGTGCCAGTTCAAACATTCCGTAGTTAAGAGCGTGGAAACCAGCCAAGGTAACAAATTGGAATTTATACCCCATTTCACCCAAGCGATGTTGGAATTCAGCAATCGTCTTATCATCCAGTTTTTTCTTCCAGTTAAATGATGGTGAACAGTTGTATGCAAGCAATTTCCCTGGGAATTTCGCATGAATAGCTTCAGCAAAGCGCTGCGCCTCTTCCAAACTTGGTTCCGAAGTTTCACACCAGATTAAATCAGCATAAGGAGCATATGCCAATCCACGTGCAATCGCAGTATCTAAACCATTTTTAATGCGATAAAACCCTTCAGGGGTACGTTCACCCGTGATAAACTCATGATCACGTTCATCCACATCGCTCGTGATCAATTGCGCCGCATTAGCATCAGTACGCGCGACCACAATCGTAGGTGTTCCCATCACATCCGCAGCAAGACGGGCAGAGATCAAGTTGCGCACAGCCGCTTGCGTCGGAATCAATACTTTTCCGCCCAAGTGACCACATTTCTTTTCTGAGGCCAATTGATCCTCAAAGTGAACGCCCGCTGCACCAGCTTCAATCATGCCTTTCATTAATTCGAACACATTGAGCGGTCCACCAAAACCTGCTTCCGCATCCGCTACAATAGGAGCAAACCATTCAATCTCGTTATCCCCTTCTGCATGATGGATTTGATCTGCCCGTTGCAATGCTTGATTAATCCGTTTCACTACACTTGGTACGCTATTTGCTGGATACAAGCTTTGATCTGGATACATTTGTCCAGACAGGTTGGCATCTGCTGCTACTTGCCACCCGCTCAAATAAATCGCCTTCAAACCCGCTTTTACTTGCTGAACCGCTTGGTTACCTGTCAAAGCACCGAGAGCATTAATATGATGTTCAGTATGAAGAAGTTCCCACAAACGCTCTGCACCACGACGTGCCAATGTATGTTCAATGTGTACGGAACCACGCAGACGAATTACATCTTCAGGGCTATACGAGCGTTCAATTCCTTTCCAACGGGCATCTTTCTCCCAGCTTTCTTTCAATTGTAGTGCATCACGTTCTTTTTGAATGGTCATGATCTTCATCCTCTCATTTTTTTATATCAGTTTTTATTCACTTTACGCATCCAACAGTTTATACCCTGGAATAGTAAGAAACTCTTCAAATTCATCTTGAGTGATCAGTTTTTTAAACAAGCGACTCGCAGCTTCAAATTCTCCTTCTGCAAACCGTTCTTCTCCGATTTCAACTTGAATCTTATTCAACTCTTCTGCCAACACTTCTTCACATAACGCCAGCGTAATATTGCGTCCATCCTCTAAGATCCCTTTCGGATGGCGAATCCATTGCCATACTTGAGCACGAGAAATTTCTGCAGTTGCAGCGTCTTCCATCAATCCATGAATGGCAACGGCTCCGTAACCACGTAGCCATGCTTCGATATACTGCACACCCACATTTATATTAGTACGTAAACCCTCTTCAGTGATCGTTCCTACAGGTACTGCCACTAACTCCTCCGCACTCACCTCTACATCAGGTCGTTGCTTCGTTATTTGGTTTGGTAAACTCATATGTTGATCAAACACTTCCATCGCCACCGGAACTAATGCCGGATGCGCTACCCACGTACCATCATGACCATCGCTAGCTTCACGTTCTTTATCCTGACGAACCTTCTGCACTGCTTCTTCATTCTTAACAGGGTCACCCTTAACCGGCACCTGAGCAGCCATACCTCCAATCGCAGACGCTTTATGCTTATGACAAGTTTTCACTGTCAACAGTGTATAGGCACGCATAAAGGGAACAGTCATTGTCACTTGCGAGCGATCCGGCAGAATCACCTCCGGTTGTTTATGGAAACGCTTGATGTAACTAAAGATATAATCCCAACGACCACAGTTTAAGCCAGCCGAATGATGACGTAATTCATATAAAATTTCTTCCATTTCGAAAACAGCGGGTATTGTTTCGATTAGAACTGTAGCCTTAATTGTCCCCTGCCTAATCTTCATCTCATTTTGAGCGAAGACAAAGACATCATTCCATAAACGCGCTTCTAGATGGCTTTCCAACTTCGGAAGATAAAAATACGGACCCGATCCTTTACTGAGAAGTCTCTTTGCATTGTGATAAAAATACAAGCCAAAATCGAAGAGACTAGCAGATACAGGTTGGCCATCGATTAATAAATTTTTCTCCAGTAGATGCCATCCACGTGGACGTACCAGCAAGGTAGCCACCTTTTCTTTCAATGCGTAACGCTTCCCTTGTGGACTGGTAAAGTCAATCGTGCGCCGAATGGCATCGCGCATATTGATCTGACCTTGAACACTGTTTTCCCATGTTGGAGAATTGGCGTCCTCAAAATCAGCCATAAATGCTTTCGCACCTGAATTTAGTGCATTGATTACCATCTTGCGATCACCAGTTGGACCAGTAATTTCTACACGCCGATCTTGTAGATCATGTGGTAGCGGATCGACGTTCCAGGACTGTTCACGAATCCAAGCGGTCTCCGCTAAAAAATCAAGCTTTTCACCTGCATCTAATTTTAATTGTCGCTCGACACGTTTTTCTAACAACCATTCGCGTCGTTCGGAAAATTCCCTCACTAATTTTTCTACGAACTGAATTGCACCCGGTGTTAATATTTCTGCAAAGCCAGGATGCATCTTACCCTTGATCTGTACATGAGCTGAATAGGAAGACGTTTCCGTTGTCACGTCCAATTCCTCCTTGAGTCAAAGCTGATTGGCTTACTGTTTAATAACAGATCTCATTTCCTTGTTTGTATTATAGTACAGTACTTGTTGTTTTGACAACACTTTTTTTCATGTCTTCTTCCTTTATTTTTATTTTCTTTCTGTTTGTTGATATGGACATAAAGAAAAACCCTTTTATATCAAGGGTTTTTCTTTTAATAAAAGATATTTCATCTGTTATGATACAGTTTGAATTTAAGGAAGCTATCTATTCTATGTCTCCACCTGATTGGAAAAGCCCACTTCTAGAAGAGGGCGTCCAAACTCATTCTTCATGCATCAAGGTTTACTTTTCCACCTGAGCGGGAATAGACATGTTGCTACTCTTCACTTTTCGCTTCCACAAGAAGCAGCTCTTTTGAAAACGAAGTTAACGAGCGGGCGCCATCTTCTGTCACCACTACATCATCCTCGATCCGAACTCCGCCGACGCCAGGTACATATACTCCTGGTTCGATGGTAAACACCATCCCAGGCTCTAAGACAAGGCTATTTAGGTCATGTACATACGGTTGTTCATGTACGTCGATCCCTAGTCCATGACCTAAGCGATGTGGAAAATACTCTCCCCACCCTGCTTCGGAAATGGTCGTACGAGCAATACGATCCAGTTCGGACAATTGAACACCTGGTCGACATGCCTGTAGCGCGCTCTCTTGAGCTTGCTGAACAGCTTCATACATTTGACGCTCTTTCGTGTCAAGCGAATAAAAGCCACAAGTACGTGTGATATCTGAACAGTATCCTTTCCATACTACGCCTAAATCAAATAAAACCAGATCACCTCGTCGCAGTTGATTTAAGCCTGGATTACCATGAGGAGCGCCACTGTTTGCACCAAAAAGTACCAGGGTGGAGAAGGACATCTGGCTAACTCCCTTTCTTTTTAATGCGTACTCAATAGTAGCCACGATCTCCATCTCTGTACACCCTTCATAGAGTGCATCCATCCCAACTTGCACTCCATAATCAGCCAACTGTGCCGCTTCTAACATAATCGAGATTTCTTCGGTTGACTTCACCATCCGCAAATGATGCATCTTTTCTTCCATTGAACGAAAAGATAAAGATGGAAAAAGACTGGTTAGCTGTTCTGCCCGCTCAAATGAAAGATGTTCTTTTTCGATAGCCGCAATCTTCGGGTTCGTAACCCCGTTACGTTCCAATGCCGCCGCCACCATCTTCCACGGTTGATCCGTATCATGGTGACCAAGAATATCTTTACTCCAACCTGCGGCACGCGCCAATTCCTTCTCCATCGCAGGACAGATTAGTATGGGCTCTCGATCTGGAAACAAAAGCAGTCCAAACAGTCTCTCATGCGGATCACAATAAAATTGTGTCAAATAAAATATATTGGCCGTTGACGTAACCAAAGCAAAATCAAGCTTTTCTTTATGCAACCAACTTGTAACTTTTTGCAATCTCTCTTTTATCATTTATTTCTCGTTCCTTTCTATATATAATATTATTATTGCCTAGCCGCGGATGAGTCGATATCACTAGTTAGTATATTTATTCATAATCAGTTTGGTCATCGCCCATCCACCTCTCGCTCTTCACTCTACTTTACCACGAAGCAAAGCGATCTATCTATTTACAAAAGGGGTGTCTACATGGAAAGTTCATTTTTATCACTATTACCACCAATCATCACCTTACTACTCGTTTTCCTGACACGAAGAGTATTGCTCTCACTCGGGGCAGGAATCGTACTAGGTGCATTTTTACTAAATGATTGGAACATAGGTGCAAGCTTATATCTTATGTGGGAAGTATTTATCAGTATCATCTGGGATTTAGAAAACGGCGGTTTAAATACATGGAATATGTATATTATCTTCTTCGTCCTCTTAATGGGGATCTTAAGTGCGTGGATTACGCTCTCCGGCGGTGGAGAAGCTTTTGCACGCTGGGCTCTAAAAAAAGCAAATACGCGTACAAAAACACAGTTAGTACCATATTTCTTAGGAATTCTCATCTTTTTCGATGATTATTTTAATACCTTGATTGTGGGTAATGTGAGTCGACAAATTACGGATCGCCAACGCATCTCACGTGCCAAGTTGGCATATTTAATTGACTCCACCTCTGCTCCCGTCGTGGTCATGATGCCCCTTTCCAGTTGGGGCGCCTATATTATCGCACTAATCGCTGGTATCTTAGGTAGCACACAGATCACACAATACTCTGGGCTAGAGGCATTCCTGTTCGCTATTCCCGCTAATTATTATGCTATCACCGCGTTACTACTTCTCTTGGCCGTAATCCTTTTCCAACTGGATATCGGGCCCATGCGGAAGCATGAGCGTCGCGCTCAAGAAGAAGGCGTGCTCGTCGATCCCAATAGCGGGGATGTTCCTGGACATGAAAGCGTTCTTCCTTCCAGTGAAACCGGAAAGATAAGCAACTTACTCTTACCTTTGATCGGCTTAATCATCGGTACCATCATCTCGATGGCATGGACGGGAATCCAAGCGATTGAAGGCGAGGTCACCTTACTTACCATCTTGGAATTTACGGATGTTTCCGCTTCACTCTTTTACGGTGCAATAGTAGGTGTGGTCGTTGCCCTGTTCGCCAATTTAAGACAAAAAACATCAGGAAGTTGGCTTTTTAAAGGAGCATGGGCAGGAATTCGTTCCATGCTACCTGCTATATATATCCTCTTTCTCGCTTGGATGATTACCGACATCATCTCAAAATTAGAAACAGGCGATTACCTCGCCAGTTGGATTGATCCATCACTCTCTTTGTTCTGGTTACCTGCCATTCTCTTTTTATTCGCTTCTATTATGGCGTTTGCTACTGGGACCTCCTGGGGTACGTTTGGCATCATGTTGCCGATTGCAGGTGAGATTGTGGCCGCAACCGACCCTCTCTACATCATCCCTGCCATCGGCGCAGTATTAGGTGGTTCGGTACTGGGGGATCACTGTTCACCTATCTCCGATACTACGATTATGTCGTCTACAGGGGCAGGCTGTGTTCATATAGATCACGTTACGACACAGCTCCCTTATGCATTACTATCCGGTATAGTAGCAACCATCGGGTATCTTATTCTAGGAATAACCAACAGTGTCCTACTCGGGTTGCTCTCCACTTTTGCTGGTTTAGCAATTCTCGTCGCCATCTTACGCGTTTGGAATCAAAAACAATCCCCTCTCGCCAAGAGCTAAGGGCTCTGTTACATTAAAAATCAATACACAGCCGTAACAAACACGACACCTATTAGGAGTGTCGTGTTTGTCTTTATCATCATCACAACGATTCTCTCTTTAGTGCCCGTGTTAACCTTAGTAACTGTTCTACCATCTCCTCCATCCGTTGCCGATCGGAACTACTGATACACTCCCCTTCCGCATTAAAGCAACTGGGTTGCGTGATCACCTGTTCTGAGATAACCAAAGCTTGCAAGCCCCGCAAAACTAATCGCAAATGATTAAGCGCTGACATTCCTCCCCGCCCTCCACCTGCCGCAGCTGCAATCGCCACTGGTTTACCACGAAAATAGTCCCGCTGAAGATAGTCTAGAGCATTCTTTAGGGCGCCACTAATAGAAAAATGATACTCAGGCGACAAAATAATCATCCCATCCGCCTGTGTAAAAGTTTGACGCATGTGCCTCACCTCATCTTCTTCCACCTCAGCACCCTGAAACAGGGGAAGCCGGTGATGATGAACATCAAAATATAAGGGTTCGATTCCTCTCTGCCTTAATTCCTTCATAAAAGCGTGCGCCAATGTGCGGGTTTGTGCCTCCCGGCGCGGACTTCCACATACCACTAGAATATTCATTATATTCTCTCCTTTTTTTCATCTCTATTCTCTTCGTATCACTTCATCTCAGGACGAATACAATACAACAACCTGGTTCATCCGTGAGGAGGGAGAAAATGAACGAAGACTCAGGTAGTCATTATATGCAGCCTAACATCCTACACACCTTACAAGCTTGCGCCACTAAATGTGAACATATAACGCATATGATCGCCCATATGCCTGATATTTCTCATCGTCGTTCGCAAATACTTATTGTCTCAGATTGCGCTGACATTTGCACTTTAATGGTAAAGTATGTAGCGCGTGCAAGCTTTTTTTCACATAAGTTAGCTGAATGTTGTGCTTATATATGCGGGATGTGTGCAGCCGAATGCATGAAATATCCAGATCCTGATTCACGTCACTGTGCCGCCATCTGTCAACAATGTGCCAATGAATGCCAACAATATGCCCACTACCAGCAGTAATATAGAGTGGGAGAGTCTTGTAGTTTCCTAACCTGGCCTACAGATTCTCCTCTTTTCACACATTATCACCTCTATTCTCCCTCTAGCTATTCACTTTCCATATATTAAAATACAAACACCCTCCCGCCCTTTCTCTCTATCATATCGCTTCATCAGTTCGAGATCCTCGGCAGGAAGTAGTAGCATCTGTCCTACTTTCGTCTTATCTCTCGACTTAAAACCACCCTTTCTTCATTGCATAGATAGCTGCTTGCGTTCGATCATGAACATCTAGTTTGCTCAAGATGTTGCTCACATGCGTTTTCACTGTCTTCTCTGTAATGTGAAGCTCCCCTGCAATCTCCTTATTGCTTTTCCCCTCCGTAATTTTTTGTAACACTTCGTTTTCACGTGGTGTGAGCGCTTCGTGTACATCTTCTTCAACATTTCCTTTTTGATCGGTCACATGTGTTAGCAGTTGATTCATTGCCTGGGGATGAATGAGTGACTCCCCTCGATAAGCCGCTTCGATGGCACGCACCAATTCCTCTGATTCTACATCCTTAATCTGATAACCTACCGCCCCAGCACGAATCGCTGGTAACACATGTTCCTGGCTAGAGTAACTAGTTAGGACAATAACCGCCACTTCTGGATATAACTCTTTTAACCGTTTAGTCGTCTCGATTCCATCCATTACCGGCATCATCAAATCCATCAACACCACATCCGGCTGCAGAGATCCTACTTGGTGCAGCGCTTCTTCCCCATTGTTTGCTTCGCCCACCACTTCAATATCTGCGTGTGCTTTTAAGACGAACGTTAACCCTTTTCGAACCATCGGGTGATCGTCGACTAATAATACCTTAATCATATTATTTCCTCCCTCGGTTTCCCCGCCCACTCATCCTTTGCCCTTCATATATTCCCTTCTACGTATCTGCTGCTACACCACTGTGATTAGGTACTTCTACTGTGATCGTCGTTCCTTCTCCTTTTTTACCACTAATCACTAACGTTCCACCTAAAAGCTTGCTTCTTTCTCTCATATTGGACAAGCCATAAGAACCCTTTTCTGAGAACGATGGATGATAGTCAAAGCCGTTTCCCCCATCACGAATGCGAAGGCAAATAGTATCCACTCCCGACATGTCCAACCTTATGTGCACCTGTTGTACATGCGCATGTTTAACAACGTTATTAAGTGCCTCTTGACCAATTTTCCATAACCCCTCTTCCACTGCACGGGTCAAACACCTACTTCCCGCTACTTCTAAATTCACTTCTAGCCCTAAATGCTCACCATACATTTGCAATGCAGTGCCTAAATCTTCTTCTAATGAGGATGGACGTAGTTCCCAAATAAGCGAACGCATCTCCTCTAGCGCCTCTCGAGCCATCCCCTGCATATCAGTTAGCGCCTCTTCTAACTCAGGCTCTTCTGCAGGTAAGATTGATTTCGCCCCCTGAGCCGTCAATAATAGGGAGAATAGTTTTTGATTCACCGAGTCATGCAAATCCCGCGAGAGACGATTCCTTTCCGCCGTTACAATAAGCTCCCGTTGCTTCTGCGCTAACTTCGCATTTTGTAGCGCTAGGCGGATGTGATCCGCCAATGCTTGCAACCCTTTTTTTTCCGCATTATCAAAAACATATCGTTCTGTTGTTGCAATCATCAGTACACCGAAAGGCTCCACACCTGGAATGGCAAGCGGAAGCGAGATAGAGGATTTATATGGTGGAAGCAGTGCTGTTAGACGTCCGGGTTCCTCTTCTTTTTCAATCATACGTTGCTCAATAAACGCTTCACTCACCGTTTGCCACTGGTCTACTTTTAAACCTACCCCAATGGACTGCACCTTTTCTTCAGCGTATAACGTTTCTAAATACAACTTCTGCTCCCGATACAAAAAGAGGGCGACCACGGGCCAGAAAAAAGTGTCCCCTACACTTTGGACAACCTGTGCTGGTAACTCCTTTATATCAGACACATTCCAAATGACTCGACTTACATGATCCAATTGCGCATATGTATCCGCTCTCTTTTGTTGTGCGTGATAAAGCTGTACTCGCTTCACCGCAGTACCGATTTGAAAAGCAACCGATTGTAGCAACGTTAACTCGTCATCATGAAAACGCTTCTTTCCTGGAGCCGCAACATTGAGAATTCCAAACTTCTCATCCCCTGCCCAAATAGGGACAGAAGCGTGGTGCGTAATCCCATGTGTATCCCCCCAATCCTTCTTTGTCGCATCTTCGAGTCGCTTACATGACATGATATTTACAGCGTGATGCAAACGTCCATCCCAGTATTTGTCTAAGCACCAGCACCCCCCAACGCACATCGGGCGAAAATCCTCCCATACTAGTGCCGGCGGTAAATTGTGACTTGTCACAAACTGATACTGCCCCACCTCATCAATTAGAAAAATCCACCCCGTCGTCAGGCCAGATACTTGTAATAGTTCCTTTAAAACAGCCGATAACATGTGTTCCAAATCATTAGAAGCATTTAAAGTCTCCGCAATCGTTTTTAACGTAACTAATTCCGTCTCACGTATGTGTTGACTCATCATCACCCTACCCTTCCCCACTCATATTACCCCGCCCCTTGCTTTACAGGCAACTACAATTCCCGAATCTGCTTCACCACTCTCTTAGCATCTTTTTTTACCCATCCAAGAAGCGCTGAGCCTCTACTGCTGAGCCAACGCAAACCAACAAAATACAAGTTAGAAACAGGGCTACTTCCCCATTCATGTAACAGCTCTCCCTCCTCATCAAACGCTTTTTCTATATGAAGCCAGCTATAATCAGAGCGATATCCCGTTGCCCAAATCACGTTATCTACGGCCATACTGCTACCCCCTGCGAAAGTGAGCCTATGTCCTTCGCTTACTCCCACCGCTTCCGCCTTCACTTCTACTCTTCTTTGTTTGATCAATTCTTTCAACTGGGTTCCATAAATTTTTTCTGGTTGTCGTTTTAACCATGCTCCACGCCGCGTTGTCAGCGCGGCGTCAAGAAAGCCGAGCTTATCGTAATACCAAAATATACTGTGACCGGCTACCCGTTCAGGTACAAACCGTAGAGGATGGCGTACAGAGATGAACGTTTCATAATGAGGAGCGCACTCAGCGGCAATTTGTGCTCCTGAATTCCCTCCCCCGATAACAATCACATTGCCCGTCCGCAATTGCCCAGGATGACGATACTCCGCGGAATGAAGTTGAGTCACTTCTGGAGAGAATTGATCTGCAAATGATGGCCGGGCAGGCTGTTGAAACGGACCTGTTGCCACTACCAGCCGCTCGGCGGTATACTCTCCCTTCGACGTGGTAAGTCGAAAGATATTCTTCTCCTTCCTTACCATCCTCACCCTTGTGTCAAACTGTATAGGAAGAGCAAACTGCTTCGCATACTGCTGTAAATAAGTAACAACTTCCTCTTTATGCGGATATTCGTCCTGCTTTCCTGGAAATATACATCCAGGAAGAGCACTATAGCGTCTTGGTGTGAATAAATGAAGGGAATCATAACGCTGATGCCAGGGTAAACCGATGCGATCATGTGCTTCGAATAAACAAAAAGAGAGGGATGTCTCCTGTAGATAATATCCAACCGCTAATCCCGCTTGTCCTGCTCCAATCACGATTACATCATAATGATTCATCATTAACCCCCTCATTCTAATATGTATTTGATTATAATTATAGTGTATATGCCCACTTTATTCAAGCGAATATTTGAATAAAGGAGAGTATTAAATAGCTCCCCTCCAGCGCACAACGTTTGCACCTACTACACCATTAGAGAAGAGGTCATCCTTCATCATGATGAAGGATGACCTCTCTTCTTTACTTTTTCCTACTCTTCTTTATGTCCACTCTCCAGTGGATCTTCTTTATTCTCCCGTTTACTCTGCTCATCTTCGCCTTTGGTTTCTTCCCCATCTAGACGATCCAGCTTCTTTACTATGCCTAACGCGAATCGATTACGCCTCCACCACCAGTAGAATGGAGCAGCAACCACCAAGATGAAGAAAAGAATGGGCAAAGCTCCAACAAAAAATACCGTTAGTCCTCGTACAAAAGCTCCGATGTTATTTAAGGAGGACACCCACGCTCCTGCAACATCTTCACTCAAGTTTGAAGTCGGATTTTTCGGCTGTGGGGAGGAATTCTCCACTAAATGGATCGTAATGGTGGACAAGGCCACTTGATTGTCAAAGAAGCGTTTGCGTCCTTTTAATTGCTCAATTTCTTCTTGCACACGCCCCAATTGTTCTGACACCTGCAAAACCGCTTTCGTATCTTCTGCCTGCTCCATTAATGTTAAGAGCCGCTTCTCCTGTGCTTCTTTTGCACTGAGTCGGGATGTAAGATCAACATACTCTTCAGAAATGTCATTTCCGTTCACCTCCTGACTTGTTATCTCCCCTACGTCTTCCAGCTTGTTCACTACCTCTTTAAATTTTGCTTGTGGAATGCGCAACACCATCGTTCCAGTAATTCTACTTTCAATCTCTTCCACGCTGCTATTTACCATGTAGCCACCACTTGCTACCGTCAACGCTTCTACTTGCTTACGGCTATCGGCAAAGTCCTTCGTTATCATCTCCATTTGCGCGTGATAAATCACCTTGTCAGGAGCCGGTTTCGCATTTTTTCCCTCGGTTGGCGCTACTTCCTCCTCACTTGTCAGCGCTTTCGCGCGTTCCTGCTCTTCGATCGGATCTACTTGAACAATCTCTTGTTGTTCATCCAACTCGTCTCCCGTAAGCATTTCACTATGGTCTTCACCACGACTACATCCGCTTATCAGTAGTATAAATCCTAGTAAGAGTATCCAATATGTACGCACACCTACCACTCCTCTCCTTCTTCTTCATCCCTTTAGACTACACATATCACCAGAAAGTTGCATATCTACATTAACTTTCTACAATCACTTGATTCATTCTTTAAAATGGCAGTAAATCAGCTTTAGCAACACAAATTTTCACCCTCTCGCCATTTCCATGTATCTATTTCAATACAAAAGCGGTATAATGGATAGAAATCAACACTACTTTGATCGGCTCTTATACGTAAGAGATGAAAAAGGCTGAAGCCAACTTCTCTTTACGAGTTTGTTCTAGAAGCTATAGGTAACGAGGAATTCCCTCTATAACGAGTGAATAACAGACGGATTGATGGGATGAGCCCATCTTTCGCAAGGTGTGACAAAGATACTGATACCATCTTTTGTTCAACGCGCTTCTTTTTGGTTATTCACAGACAGCTTCTACAACCTGCACAGGAGTTTTTACACTCCTGCTTTTTTATGAGAACCCGTATAAATGGATATAAATAAATAAGCAGGTGTTGGAAAGAAGTGTGATTGATGAATACCATTTAAAGGAGTACGATACGTTGTCTACATTTACAAGTTTTAATATCGACGACTATATTGTTCGCGCACTGAACAAAATGGGGTTTGAAGAAGCAACCCCCATCCAACAACAGACGATTCCTGTTGCCTTAGAAGGCAAGGATCTGATCGGACAAGCACAGACAGGTACAGGGAAAACCGCTGCTTTTGGCATTCCCCTCATTCAAAAAATCGATAAAGAGAGCGGTGACGTGCAAGCTCTCATTTTAACTCCCACCCGTGAGCTAGCGATGCAAGTAGCTGAGGAATTAAACCGTATTGGTCAGTTTAGCGGAATCCGCTCCCTTCCTATTTATGGTGGGCAAGAGATCGGAAAACAAATTAAATCCTTAAAGAAACGCCCACAAATCATTGTAGGTACCCCAGGTCGCTTGATGGATCACATGAGACGTCGCACCATTCGCCTTCATGCCATCCAGCTTGCCATCTTGGATGAGGCAGACGAAATGTTAAACATGGGCTTCCTTGAGGATATTGAAACTATCTTGAGCGAAGTACCAGAAGAGCGACAAACCTTACTGTTTTCTGCCACGATGCCAAAAAGCATTCAAGATCTCGCTATGAAATTTATGAACAACCCAGAGATGATTCGTGTCAAGGCAAAAGAGGTAACGATGCCGAAGATCGAACAACATTACATGGAAGTTCGTCCAAAAGAGAAGTTTGATGTCTTATGTCGTCTGCTTGATATCCATTCACCTGAATTGGCTATTATCTTCGCTCGTACCAAACGCCGCGTAGATGAAGTAACCGAAGGGTTGATCAGCCGCGGGTATTCCGCAGAGGGAACGCACGGTGATCTGACACAGTCAAAGCGGGATCGTGTGCTGCGTCAATTCCGTGAAGGAAACATCGACTTCCTTATCGCTACCGACGTTGCAGCTCGTGGGTTGGATATCAGTGGTGTTACACATGTATACAACTTTGACCTCCCACAAGATCCTGAAAGCTATGTTCACCGGATTGGTCGGACTGGTCGTGCGGGTAACATCGGGCTTGCTACTACCTTTGTAACTCCACGTGAAATGGATCACTTGCATCTCATCGAACGCACCACCAAGCGTAAGATCGATCGCAAGCCAGTTCCTACATTTGCTGCCGCCATCGAAGGGCAACAGCAAGTAACCGTAGAAAAATTACTGTCCACAGTAAGCAAAGGGGACTACAAATCGTATAACAGCATCGCCAAAGATTTGTTGGATGAAACAGATGCAGCTGTACTCTTAGCCGCAGCGCTCAAATTGTTAACCAAAGAACCAGAATCTACCCCGATCCAGCTAACGGAAGAACCCCTTCGCAGCAAACGCTCTTCCTTCTCCAAAGGGAAAGGCCGCAGTGGTGGTGGACGTAACAGTGGCGGTGGACGTGGGCGTAACAGCCATCATCGCTCACGCCCTCATCAAAAACGTGGTGGTCAAGGTGGACAAGGCCGCAAACGTTATAGCAACGCCGACTAACACTTAGAAAAACCCTACAGCAAAAGCACCTATTCCTTAAAGGAATAGGTGCTTTTCATTGCTAATCTATCTCTTTACATATTATCGGATGTAGGGTATTATTTCTTTACCCCGTTTTATCCTATTATTTGGAAAGGTGTGTCCTCACATGTCTGATAGTCTTGAACTATACATATTTGAACCTGTCTATATTCCGATTATGTTACTCATCTTAGGACTTCTTTACCCCGTCTATCTCGCAATCACACTCTCCAAGATAAAGTTAAATGTAGTCACAGGCATCACATTTACGATCTCCTTTCTTCTCTACCTCCTTGTTGGCTTATATATGACAGATGGTGGTTACTACTCCGACGGACAAGCAACCGAACCACAGCTCTTTCACGGTTTCGGATTTTTAGAATTGATCTTGTTATCTTTTCCTTATATCTTTCTTGCCCTTGGTGCTGGATTAGGAGAGAAGCGGAAGTAATAAAAAGTTTGACAGGTACCTAGTGGAGATCGGGCACCCCATTTAACGTTAGCACAAACAAGAATCGTCCAGGGCTAAGGTTTCTCCTAACCCTGGACGATTGAATTATACTGTAGTCGTCACCTGTTCTGCTTTTTCTATCCGCTGCTTTTTACTTTTGCGGAAGTGGAGAAGTTCATAAACTACGGGAATAATAATCAAGGTAAGCAGCGTTGCGACAGCAAGTCCGCTGATCACAACCACAGCCAATCCTTTGGAAACTAAACTTCCCACATTTTGATCCATAAATAGAAGAGGTAACATCGCGCAAATGGTGGCAAGCGCCGTCATCAAAATAGGACGTAAGCGCGTCGCACCTGCTTCAATTAAGGCGTCGCGAATATTCATCTTCTCTTCATTCTGTTTTACTCGGTCAATAAAGACAATCGCATTGGTTACCACGATCCCGATTAACATCAACGCACCAATCATCGCCCCTAAATCAACCGATATTTGCGCAATCACCAATCCCAGAACCGCACCGATCAAGGCCAGAGGTAAGGTGAAGAGAATCACGAGCGGAGCACGTAACGTACGGAATGTCATCACCATCAATAGATAAACGATCGCGATCGAGATTAGCATAACAAAGAAAAGTTCCTGATACTGTTCGGCTTGTTCCTCACTCGCCCCCCCAACGGTCATCTTCACACCATCGGGTAACTCTATCTTCTCTTTTTCTACCTGGATATTTTGTGCGACAGTGGAGAGACGATCGGCCTCCGCCTTTACACTAATCCGCACATACTCTTCTCCATTTTTGCGATAAATCGAAGTAGCTTCATCCGACTTTTCAACCTCTGCCACTTGCCCTAAGGTAGTTACTCCAGTAGCTGTAGCAATTGGTAGCTTTTCAATATCTTTTTCATTCTGTATTTCTTGTGTCAAATCGAGTGCCACTCTCGTCTCCTTGCCCTCGATCTGGATCATTCCGATAGGAACGGGATGAAAGAAAGTACTTACTTGTGTCGCGATTTCCTGTGGATTCGCTTCGTTTATATCTACTTCCACTGCTAGCGTAGGTTTACGCTCACTCATATTACTTGATACTTTTTCTACACCATCAATAGTAGCCATTTTTTCTTCAACCAATTTTGCCGCCTGTAAAAGGTCTGACGAATCTCCCCCGGATAAATCAAGATCAATCGTACTATTTCCACCTGGGGTCATAGAGAGTAATTGCACGTTAAATTCGCCATCCGGATACTTCTTCGTCTCCTCTTCCAATTCATGTTGGATGCGTTCCGTATCTGCACCGTCTTTCATGGTGATAAAGTATTCTACTTGATTGGGTGACTTCACCTGTCCCCACTGTGCATCTTCTGGATTAGAACCGATCAATAAGTTGATATGTTCTACCCCCGATTGTGTTTGCAAGAATTTCTCTAATTGAATCGATTCTTCTTTCACTTCCTGAAAGCTTTTCGCATTAGGATACTCTACCATGACGGAGAGATCGTTATCTGCCGCTTCCTGCACTCCCTGAGGAATTTGAGTAAATAGTGCCAGCGAACCAATAAACAATATAGCCGCCATCACTAGTGGTAGCCATTTGTGATTTAAACTCCACGTCAGCATCTTCTTATAACGGATCGGATTTACTTCGCGGTGCTTCCCATTTTGCTTTAACAATCGCTTGCTCATGAGTGGTACCACGAGTAAAGCAACAAGCAGAGAAGCGATCAACGAATAAGTGATCGTTAGGGAAAAGGGTAGGAGTAACTCCTTCATTGATTTCACTAAACCGATAGGTAGGAATACCACAACAGTCGCCAACGTTGAAGACGTAATTGCCAAAGCTACTTCTCTTGTTGCGTCCACCACCATCTCTTTTGTTACTGCTTCATGTTGCGCCCGGCGGTATATGTTTTCAATCACAACAATCGAATCATCTACTAAACGTCCCACCGCCACAGCTACCGCACCCAGTGTGAGGATGTTTAACGTTATCCCCGACATACTGAGCAGAAATAAAGTTAGCCCTATGGAGAGTGGAATTGAGAGAATAGAGATTAGTGTCATACGGAAATTCCGCAAGAACAGCAAAATAATCACCGTAGCGAAGAGGGCACCCAGCAATACCTCTTTCATCATGCTGTTCACAGAGTTGACAATAAAATCGGAGAAGTTGATCAAAGTCGTAATTTTAAAATCGGAAGCGTATTCTTCATTTAATGACTCCATCGCCTCCACTACTTTTTCACCTGTAGCAACCGCATTGGCACTCGCTTCTTTCATCATAATAAGCGATACTGCTTCTTTACCATCAATGCGGGTAATAAATTTCTCATCCGCTCCTTGAGAAACAACCTTTACGTTCGCTACATCTTTTAGCTTTGCTTTTTCTGTCACCTGTAAATTTTCCAATGACTTCACACTGTCTAGTTCGCCTACAACTTTAATATTGGTGGTTTTTCCATCCACCGTCTCACTACCAACAGCAACAGATATATTTTTGCCACTCAGTAATGTTTGCAATGCTTGCACAGGAACTTGGTACTGTGCCATCTTCTCTTGATCTACATCAATAAGTACCTCGGTCGTCTGCTTCCCATATACACCTACACTTGCAACACCATCAATTTTTTCGAAACGAGGAATCACCTCGGTTTCTACTTTTTCCATGCTTTCACGCGTAATTTCACCTGGGAAAGAGACTCCCAATTGCCACAATGGAATCATATCTGTATTAAGTTGAGATACCGCTGGTTTTGAATAGCCTTCAGGTAAGTTAAGTGCCCCGACTGCTTTTTCTACTTCGCGACTCACTTCATCAATATCTGCATCCGCGTCAATATAGAGATCCACTTTGGAGAAACCATCTGAAGAAGTGGAAAGAACACTCGTCTTTCCTTTTACAGTGTTTACCGCCTCTTCGACCGGATCTGTCACTTGTCTCGCCACTGTAGCAGAATCTGCCCCTTGACCAAACACAACAACTGTTATCAACGGCTGATCCGCCGAAGGCAGGAACTCGCGTGGAAGTGATGTATAACTTATCGCTCCCAACACTAACGTGATGATCACCATTACAATCACAGCCGCACGATTTTTAAATGCCCATTTTGTCAACCATGTTATCATTCGTCGCTCTCCTTCTCCCTTTACCTTCAGATTTTTCATCTCATATCTTAATAGTACCAATCATTACCTGCATTCTCTACTAGGGAAATCTTAAGTATGCTGAGGAGAAAGATTCCTCTCCGCCAAAAGCCGTCCTTCCAGCGCTGCCATATATCGCTCTGCGGACAATCGTACTCGCTCTTTTGCGTCATGTAAGACGACTTTATCAAACCAAGCAGCATACAATCTTTCATATGGTAAATCTGAAACTATACTTACAATTCGTTCTACCTCGCTTTTTGGTAGTGGAATCATTACGGGATACCCGTACATAAAAGAAACCCATTGTGGGTCGGCAGTCACGTAGATAGAATCTCCTGTAAGCAAGACTCCCTTTCCGTCCATCCCCTCACGCCAATGCAATACACTGCTGCCAGCAAAATGTCCTCCGACCTTTCGTACAGTTACCCCCTCCCATAGTTGCAATTCCTCCCCTGACCAAAACCGAATGTGTCGACTCGATTGCATTACCCACTCACGATCTGCTTCATGAAGATATATAGGACAATCAAATACCTCTGCCCACTTCGCCATCGCACTGTAATAGTGCGGATGTGAAATCAGAATCGCATGCAATCCCCCTAATGCATTCACTTTTTCAATTGTTTCCTGATCTAAGTACGGAATGCAATCCCACATCACATTCCCCTGCTCTGTTTGCATAAAGAGCGCACGCTGTCCAATGGCAAAGCGAGGTTCCACTCCAATACCGTAAAGGTGCTTCTCATGCTTACGCCATACCGTGCGGAATCCTGACCGCCTCATCTCTTCCATACTCGTCCAAGATTGCCCTTCCCGGTGCACATATTGACGCTCATCTTCACAGATAAGACAATTGATTCTCTTCCGTCCATAATGTGTACCGCAGGTGATACAGATGTGATCGCTCCCCATCGCTACTCTCTCCCCACATAAGGTCCGTTACTTTCTTTTCCAGTATAAACCCAATCCTCTGTCTCCTCATGCGGATCGAGGTGGAGAGATTCCTCCATCTGAAGGTGGGAACTTTACTACGACTGAAGGCGGAGAAAATGAAAATGGGTTAGCAAGAACCCGGTGTGAAAGAAAAAGGGGATGCTCGCCCATGCGCAAACCATCCCTTTTCATCACAATTCACTTCCTATCCTTTTTGTTTAAACCATACTCTCGCTCCACCTTACAAATACGTACATAATAATCCTCATACCACATCGACTTCCCTTTTTCTTGCGCTAATTGATGAGCGGCATGACGTTTCCATTGCTGGATCGCCTCTTCGCTTTCCCAGTATGAGACCGTGATCCCGTTTCCCCCTTCATCACGCACACTTTCTACCCCGATATACCCTGGTTGCTGGGCTGCTAATTTATCCATTCTTACTGCCATTTGGTCATACCCTTGATCCTCTTGCTTACGAGTAGATGTAAATATCACCGCATAGTATGCTTGTTCTCTGTTAACCATCAAAAAAACCTCCCCCATATGGACCAATTGAAGTTTCACATCATCATCATATCTTCTTTTAATCTTTCAATCTATGACAATTGTGCACCAACATTACTTTAGATCATCGTTTCATTTTCAACCTCACAGGGAAGCATACAAGAAGGACTTACATAGCAGAGGGGCAGAGAAAATGAATAGCGAAAAATTATGGGTAAAGGTTAGAGATAGCTTCTGGTTTTTACCCGCGTTATATAGTCTCATCTCGTTCGGGGCAGTGCTTGCAACCAGTGCGCTCGATGTGTGGGTAGTCCCCAAGTTAAAAGACTTACTGCCCTCATTATTATTGACGGAAAAAAGTGTAGCACAGGATTTATATAGTTCCTTAATTACCTCAATCTTAACAATGACCACTATCAGTTTTTCTACCATCATGGTTGTACTAACGACTTATACGACCCAATTCTCTCCTCGTACATTGCAGGACTTTATGGGCAGTCGTGTCACTCAGCATGTATTGGGTGTCTACTCGTTCGGATTCGTCTTTTCACTCTTACACTTGCTCCTATTGGGCGGAGATCAAAGTGGACTGATCAGTCCTACACTTACCGTCCTTGTCGCTGTGGTTTGCCTTGCCTTTTTCATTCTCTTTATTCACCATTCCGCTCGCTTTGTGCAAGTAAATAACCTGATCGGACAAATCCGGAGCAGTGCGTCACAAGTAATTCAAACCACTTTTTCTGATGAAAAATATCATGTAGAAGAAGATTGGGATCTACATGATATTAAATCTCTACAAACGTCCGTGGGCCGTACCATTGCTGCTCCCCACTCTGGCTACATCCAACGTATTCAATTTCAACCGCTCTTACGCTGGGCTCAGCAAAATAACCTCCTGCTAGAAGCTCACTTCCGTGTTGGCGATTATATTCAAAAAGGGCTCCCGCTCTTCACCTATTGGCAGGAAACAGATGGAACGAATAAGGACTTAACCGCTTGCACCCACTATATCTTGATTGGCAATGAGCGCACCGATGATCAAGATATCGAGTTTTCGATTCAGAAATTAGTCGAAGTAGCAGTTAAAGCAATCTCTCCTAGTATCAATGATCCTCATACTGCCGTAAACTGTATCAATCGCATCGGCTCATTACTCTTTGAACTGGCAATAGTATATCGACCCCTATGTTACTTTGCCGATAGTAACCATCAGTTACGTCTCATCATAAAACCCCGCCAATACAAAGATTACCTCTATAAAGCTTTTTACCAAATCCGCATTTACGGCAAACACGATATCTCCGTCGTATGTGGTATCTTAGAGGCTTTATACAAAATTGCGCTCATCCAAAGTGCACCGCTCAAAAAAGAGATATGGAGCTTTGCCCGCTATATAATGGAAGCCGTAGACGAGGGCAGTTTATCGAAGCTGGATCATGAGTATTACCAAGGACATGTGAGACAAGTAGCGGAGGCTTGTGGCAAAAGTGTAAAGTAAGTGAGGACAAGAGACTATTCTCTTGTAGCCAACTAAACTTATCCTACTGCCAATCATCAACGATTCATGACTTCAATACTAAAATATAATAAAGGGAGCACGCCCTCTTTTAGGCATGCTCCCACCTCTCAATCTTCCTCATCTATATCAATATTCTCTGGATATACTTCTAGTTCTAACATATGTGGATCTCGTAATGATTTTTCGTCTAATATACTTTGGTCTATCCACTGTTGAATTTCAAACCCGTCAAAGCAAAAATACTCCCTGACGTTTCTTAACTACTTTTCAACACCTCCCCGCTCTAGATACGGCTCTGTCTTAAGTAAAATACTCTCCAAATCAGTGTTATGCTTTTTTAAGATGCGCTTTAATGCGTTATCCTCTTTATCATAGACGTTTTCTAATTTATGATCGTCGGGATACGGGCGCTCACCTTTAATTGTTTCCACATCAAAGTCAGAACACCATAACTCCATCTCATCGTTATAATAGGGAATCCATGACTCCATTCGCGACTTTACTTCCTCTCGAAATTGTTCAGAACATTGAATGATCAGCCATGAGAAGTAAGAATCATTTTCATCATATTCAATAATCATTCTGGATACATCACCAGCTCTGTATAGTCCAACAACACTTTCTACTGAATCGTTTTCACTTACAGATGCAAGGTATATTTCCTTATCTCTTATCTTTAAATTTAATAAATGAGATAAATCAGCAATGATAATAGGAACCACACTACCCATCACTAGCATCTCATACTGGTACATCTTCAAATTGAATACCTCCTATTTTTAATCCGCATACTTTGCAATAAAATTATCTAGATTATCCTTCTCTTCATCGCTTATCATATCGCTTCTTCTCAACCTCATCCAACCGAATAATGCGTGCTGCTCTATTATCCACCCATCCAACAACTTCATCTTTCGTAGGGTCTAATATTTCTTTATTCGTAATCAATCCCCGATGAATGTACTTCTCTACATAATCTGAACTTGTTCCTCGTTCATTTGTAAGACTTGGTCCACGGTACTCTTCATACAAACTCCTTATACCTCTCCCAATTGCATCTAGCAATGCACGCAATTCGGCACTTTCTGAGTGCGAACACCGAATCACAATTGTAGTCCCTAAGTCATAGCGCTCTACTATGACAAAAGTGTTTAGATCACGTGGATCCTTACGCAAATAAAAAAGCTCTCGATTCTCATTTATAACCTCATGATTGTAAGGTATTTGTAAAAATCTAAAGATCAAAGCAACCGTCATTTCTGTTTCCGCATCATCGATGCGTATACTGTATTGATCATAAGTCATCTAAATAACACCTCTTCCTAGCTTATATTCTGTATATTGGGCAGCAATTGCACAGTACTTAGTACCATGCAATTGCTGCATTGACTTCATTTCTTTTTTTTCTCTTTCAATTTATCCACATCATCTACTCTATTTACTTCCATAAGACCTGAACCGTACCCACCTGTCTCCTCGTTAGAGACAACCTCGATCTCTATACCCGGATAATGCCATTTAAATTGTGTCATTACAAAGTTACAGCTATCGCACGGTTTTCGTTCAGTAAATATCTTTAGAGTACCCTTCACCGTCTCATCTCGCTTTCCGACTTCCATATTCAGATCACGAGCTAAACGTTCAAATATCTTTACTTCAGAATCACGTCCCCGATCTTCATATTCGTCTCTTTCATCTTCACTTCTAGATCCAGCCTCTTTACAAGTACCTGTCTTCTTCTTACACTCCCTAACTTGGAAGTGCGTTTTCTTATCAGGGTATTGCTTGTAATCGATTTCCCAACCTCGTGCTCGATCCGCTTTCTTTTTTGAATGAGCTTTCATTTCAATAGGCGTTCCATTAATTTCACCACTTAATATCGCAATATTTCCGTCTCGGTAATGGTTGCTACCTAATTCAGATCTTAGCTCAACAACATAGTCTGACATACTTTGATACCACTCATCATTTTTCCCATCTTTATATGCACGAGGAAGTTCATGTACATCATCATCATCTAATTCTAAAAGCTCCTCTAACGTATCGAACTCTTCTTCGTCTAAGTCATCTTGGTCCTCATCTTTATCACAATCTTTTCTCCCCGCACTTCTAACGCTTACCGATTGTGTTTTTGCCGAGATAGCATTCATTTCTGCTTGACATTCAAGGATTCGTTCAATCCTTCTCTTTCTTTCCAACTCCCGTTTCGTTCGATCCGCTTTCGGCGCTTTTCGATTCATTACTTGCTTGTTATACGCTCTCTTCTCGCCTTTTTTCATTTTACGGCTGCCGCGTGAGTTGGAGTATTTAGTAGAGCGGCTCGTCCGTTTTCCAGAGTACTTGCTTTGCTTGCGAGAGTATTTACGTTTCACTCTAGACTTCGTCTTTGACTTATACTTCTTTCCTGAACTATATCGTCGTTGACTGCTCTTCTTTACTTTCTTTGTCGAGCTGTATTTCTTTACTTTCTTTTTCGAAGGCTTCTTCTTTACCCTCTTGTTATATTTCTTCGCATACTTGTATGCTTTCTTACCACCCTTATAAAGATACTTACCAGCTTTAAAGATTCGCCCAACCGGAATGGCATCCATCAAAGCTTGTTTCGATCCAGCCCAAGCAGCTTTTTTCAAGCTACCTGTCTTTTTATAAGTCTTGTAACCTTTATAGGCACCTGACACCACACCGATCGCAACATTTAACCAATGCCCGTCCGGATCGATGTATTTAATCGGGTTATTGTTCGCATAAAGGTACACGTTTTGGGACTGTGGATCATCTTCATCTCCTGGATCAGGATCTGCGGAAAGAAAGACACCTTCTTCCGGTTGGTAGTAACGAGCCATCAGATAATACATACCGGTCTCGTTGTCATACCGATAGCCTGCATATCGAAAAGGATTTTCGCTCGCCATCTCACCCCATTGCGAGACAATATTGCCCCAAGCATCATAGGTGTAAGAAGCGACGATCTTTTCCTCTTCATCTGTAATTGCTATTACATCGCCGTGCGCATTCACCTGATAGAAGTAGGTTTTACCACTTCTTTTCGTCATACTGAGAAGCTGACCTTCTTCACTATACGTATAGTAACGAGTCAGTTCGTCGCTAGCATCGGTTTCATAAAGAACTTCGATTCCAGCACCATCATAATGATAGTTGGTTACTTCACCATTGATGGTAGAGCGGACACGACGCCCATCTTCGTCGTAATCATACGTTGCCACACGCTTATCTGTTTTCTTCTCTTTCACTTCTACTAGACGATTACCTGCATCCCAACTGTAGAGATACTGGCCATCTTCAATCCGATTTCCGTTTTCATCATATTTATAATCAATATCGTCTACTTGAATGAGCTGATTACCCGTGTTGTGATTATACTTGACATGACTAACCACTTGCCCATCCTTATCTTTTACCACTTTCTCCGTACGATTGCCTACTGGATCGTACGCATAGGAAATTGTATTTCCCGTAGCCGGATCCATCTCGGAAATCAGTTGATCCAGTCCATCATACGTATACGGCAAATCCAATCCTGCTACTTCTTCTTGAATACGTGTGGTGTTGCCGTTAGCATCGTATTCATACTGATACTGAGCGATCGCATCACCATTACTCTTACCGATTGCTACCTCAGTTACATTTATATTGTCGTCATAACTAGCAGACAATCCAACACCATTAGGATAGATAGCAGTACGTACATTTCCGGTCTCATCATAATCAAAACGATAAACATTTCCTTTGCCATCTTTAATCTCCGTATTTTGTTCTGATTCATTGTAACCATACTGAGTTACAGCTTGCTGATCGCCGTGGGCGAACCGCGTCTTAATTAATTCATCGCTATCATTATACTCCCAGCCAATGCTACCTTTTCCTTGGGTAATTTGAGTGAGACGATCACTTTCATCAAAGGTATTCTCTTTCGCAATCTGCAAAGCCAGGTCTTCAATTTTCACTTCATTACCGTTTACATCGTAGTGAATGCGATAACGCTCTTCTCCATCGTAGGCGACATCCAGACTGGACCCTTCTTCACCTGCGATATGTGTTACCGTTTTTCCATTCGGATGAGTGGTAGATGTAACATCGCCTTCACCATCGTGCTGATATCTAGTCGTCCTGCCTAACTCATCTGTTGTCGCAACGAGTAGGTCATTTTCATAGGTATACGTAACCTTGTTATACAAAGTATTCTCATCGCCGCTCATTACCTTCTTCTCAATCACGTTCCCATTTTCATCATGAGAATAAACGACCTTCAACTTTTTATCTGGTAAGGTGACGGTTTTCAACTGGTTAGAATCATCATACGTATACTCTGTCTTTAAACCACGTGCATCCGTAATCGCAGTTTCGTTACCAAACGCATCGTATTGAATGGATTCTGTCTCACCTGTTGGATCGGTTACTTTTGTAATGTAATTGCCGGTCTGATCATACTCGTACTTTTCAATCGCGCTTCCTTCTTTTACACGAATGTTGTCAAACCATACTGTTCCAGTGTTTTTACCACGAAAGAGAACATACACACGAACTTCTTTGAGTGGTTTGTCCGGTGTGATCGTAACGGCTGCTCGTTGCCAGCCATGACTGCCAAGAGCAAACTTCGCTTGATCCGTGTTATAGCTCGTCTTACCATTACCCTCATCTTGGATCGCATCCACATAGATAGAGTAATCCTTATTTGCTTCGTTTGCCTCTTTGTTTACTACATTCACAGCACGACTTAACCCGGTAACTGTAATTGGAGTCGCTTCCTTTTGATTTAGAGGAATATACTGCAGATATTGTACACTTCCATCAGTAGTTGATTTCCGCTCCATCTTCAGAGACTGACTACCTTCAAACGATACGGTTGAGTCAATTTTCCCAGTACCAGCTGAGCGTATCCAGTTTCCTAGCCCGTCTTCAAAACTACTGTTTTCAATCGGGTTATAACTGGTGGAGTAATCCCCCTCTTCTAATTGAATCTCATCAAACCATGCCATTCCATTCCCTGCAGAATCAGTATGATCAACTTCGAGATACATCAAAATTTTCTCAGTGTCTGGACCGGTATGGAAGGTAAATTGCCTTCTTGTCCAATCTTGAGTTCCACTCAACTCACTATAGCGATTATCACTCCAACCTGCCGATGCCGTCTTCCCAGTAGACGTCATCTGCTTCACATTTAAGAAAGCATTTGCTTTTATTAGATCCTTCGTTTTAATCATCGCCGAAAATGTATAGGTGGTATTAGGCGCTACATATAACTCTTGAGTCGCTCCTGCATATCCTAGCTTCTCTGAGGTAGAGCGAGTAACTACTTTGAGCGCATGGTTGCCACTATACTTTGTAACAGCATCCATTTCAGCAAAACCATCATCATAATATGTTTTTGCAACCCAGTTTGTAGGAACAAGCCCTCCTTCAAACCCACTATTTTTTAGTAGTGAAGGATCATGTTTAAGTTGGACATCACTAAACCAAGCCGTCCCTGAACCTTTTTCATTGGTATGATCTACTTGCAGATAAATCTTCACCTTCGCAGCATCCGCTCGCGTAGGAATCGTGATTTCTCTTTTACTCCACTCGCTTGTCCCTTGCGCTGGCTTCAAACGCGTATCTAAGCGACTTCCCAATAGCTCTTCACCATCTTTGTTCACTTGAACAATATGAAGGAAAGCATTTGCTTCGCTAATCTCTTTTGTTTTTACCATTGCTGAGAGTGTATATTGACTAGAAGGCTGTACGGGCCGCTCTTGTACACCTGCAATATAGCCAAAGAAATCATTACGAGCCTTTGAATCAACTCGAATAGAAGGGTTTCCTTCATACATAACTTCATTATCAAGATCGATGGCGCCACCATCCTGTGAAACAGCAGGTACCCAGTTTAATGGTACTTTAAAACTTTCATCGGTTTGAAAAGTAACCTCATCAAACCACACGCTACCTGATGCTTCCTTGCTGCGATGATCTACTTCTAAATAGACTCTAATTTTCTTTGCATCTGCATGAGACTTCACGCTTAACGTGTGTTTAGTCCATTCTGTTGTGCCATTTATTTCGTCAGCTCGAGTATCCTGCCATGTGCCCGAAATGGTTTCTCCCTGATCGTTGAGCTGGACAACATTAAGAAAAGCGTTTGCCCCGTTTAAAGATTTCGCTTTTAAGTTAGCAGATAACATATACTCCTTCCCTGGTACAACGTCTAACTCTTGGGTAGAAGCGAGATAACCAAAACTGTCGGTATCTGTCTTCGGTGTAAGACGAAGTGAATATCGCCCACTCTTTTTCTCACCTACATCTACCGTAACCAAGCCATCGTCTTGCGAACGAATCGTATGCCAACCATCTGGTTCTCCTAAGTCCACACGTTCCAGCCCCGGATTAAGGATCAGGTTTTCAGAAGTACCCATCTCATCCGTCGCTTCAACAATATTACCTTTATCATCTAACACCTGGGCTTCACTTACTTGATCAGGATCAATTTCTGCTACTTCGTTCCCTTTATCGTCATAGATATACTCAAAGGTGTCCCCTTCAGCATCTTGATACTCTACCAAATTGTTATCCTTATCATATTTAAAGGATTCACCACCAGCAGCATCTTCCGCTCGCGTCAAATTTCCCTCTGCATCATATTGATACGATTCTGTTGGCTCGTTACAACCTTCCCGGTTCGCTTCCGGGTCACAAACCTCGATCAGGTTATTACGATCGTACTTATACGTTGTGATTAAATTTAAGCCGAAGGGATCTTCAACTTCCTTAATCAAATTCCCCGCATCGTTGTAATAGTACTCCGTCGTATTGGTATTAGCGTCATATACGATCGTTTTCCCTTCCTCAGGGTTATACTCAATGTCCGTATACGCTTCTTCTGGATCAATAATCTCAGTTAATTGCTTAAAGATATTATACGTATACCACGTCTTACCCCCATCGGGATCAATCACAATACCCATTGTCCCATTAGCAAAATAACCGTACTGAGTCTTTGATCCTGTTTCATCCGTAACAGAGATCAAGTCTCGTTTATCGTTATACGTATACACCCAGTCCCGTCCCTCGGGACCTGTTACTTTGCTCACCTGTTCTCCCTCGTAAGTAAGGTGAAACGAACGACCACTAGGATCAGTTAGTTTGGTCAATTGTTTTTTATCATTATACGTTAACGATAAACGGTTGTTATTCATATCTTCAATAGAAGTTAGTTTGCCTTCACTACTGAAGGAGTAGATCGTCTGATCCTTATCCGTTAACGTCCACCCGTCTTTTTGTGATCCCTCTAACTTCAGGTGTACACCGAGAGGACGGGCGTATGAGCCATCATCTTTTTGTTGGAAGTAGTGTTTCCCACCATCCATATCATTGAGAAGAGCATTCCCTTTCTCATCTGCTTGCAATGACATTTCATAGTTAAAAGACCAACCTCGACCAAATATCCCCACTTTGCTTGCATGACTATTATAGGTACGAATTACTTCCATGTCGAGTTCACGCCCAGGCAATTCCAAGTCCACTTCGGTGATAATCATGTTACCTGTAACGGCATTGATATCACCCCCGGGAATCTCACCAAATGCCCAAAACTCTTCCGTTCCGAGGTCCGCTATTCGATTAGGGATCAAAATCTTGAGATAATCAGAGCGCTCCGATTCTCCCGCAGGGGTTTTTGCACTGACGCGGAAATAATAATAATCCTTGTACGTACCACCTGAATTTTTATATACAGGGGTGGGATCTTTCGCTAAATCAGCTCCTTTTCCATCCAACTTCCCGTTAGCATCCATGTGGAGCTGATATCTTCCCGCCTTAATTTCTTCTTCTGTCGGCCAAATCTTTTTGTTGTTCGTCGTAAAATGAGTGGTATTCCCTACGTCAATCTTCTGATATTCCTTACCATTAAAAATCCAGAGATAGTAGCCTGTTGCATATTGAACTGGATCCCATTTCAAATCAATAAAGCCACTCCCACTTCCTTCCCAATTGGAGTAGGCTAACCCCTTTGGTTTTCCTGGTTGCGGTGATTGGTATTTAATCGAAAGGTATGGTTTACTACCCGAACCTTCAGATGATATTATCTTTTTCCAGTACTCTTGATCATTGCCGTTGGTATGAAACTTGAAACCATTATTCTTTCTTGTTCCACTTACCCATGCTTGAACAGTTTGCGTCACATTAAACGAAACCTTATCCCCACGGGCAACGTTTTTCATTCCAATGTTGGTCGATGTGATCTTCTTATCTTGTTGTACTTTCCATGTTAGACCGGATTCAGTCCAATCACCCTTTACTTCATCAAGCCATAGCCCTGTCTTCGTAGGAGCGAAGAAGTAGCTATGAAACACATGCACGTTAAGGGTGGCAGACTCGATAATCATTCCCTTTAAGCCACTTACATCCTGTTTCAAATAAGAATGATTGCGACCGGTAGTCCCATCATAGTAACCCACTTTTAATTGATCGCTAGACCCATAGTTCGTCGTCGTATATTTACTTGAAACATACGTATCGCCCGCGGTCGATTTCGTCGTTGAGGGATCTACATAAATGGGGTACTTTCTCTTTGGATCGCTCAGCCATTCCCGATCCGCTTTGATCGCAAGTATGAGCTTTCCCTCTTCTTTCGTTAGCACATAATCCACCTGATCAGATTGTGCAGGCTCGTCTGATTTCGGATCTATATTTGAATCATACATATACGGCTTAGTCAGTGTAAAAACAACGTTTCCTTCTTTATCTTCGAAGGTGACCGTACCATCTTTCTTTTTTTCAGCGCTTAAATCGGTATCTAGTGAAAAATAGAAGGTATCCAGGCCAGTCTCTTTCTGAAGGATAATATCTTCCTTAATCTTCGTATTAAACACTTTATTGCGCAAAGCAACATTTGGAAGAACATTCTCATATGTAACTTCATTTTCATCATAAGAAGCTTTGGCATCCTCAATTTCCAAAGCAGATCTTTCTGCTTCTTTTTGCGATTCCACTTGAGATGTTTTATCTGAACGTGATTCAGCAGGATTACTTTGCTTATCCTGATTTTCTTCTTTATCTCCTTCCTTACTTTCTTCTTTCTCATCAACGATCTCTTCTCCATCTGCCCCTATAAAGGAATAAGAAAGGTGATGATCTCCAGAAACAACCCTTGCATACTCCCCATTTTCAATTTCCGCAGCAAAAGTAACATCGATAGATGTATTTTCAGGTTTGATTTCATCTTCCTTTTTAACTAATTCAGTAGAAATCTCTTCCCATTTAGATCCTTCTTTAGTGTGGATAGGTTCAAAATAAACTTCTTTTGTAAAGGTGCCATCACCATTATCAATAACCTTTGAATCTTCCGTTCTTTCTTCGATAAGTTCTTTCTCTTTTGGTTCCGATACACTAGTTTCTTCTGTTGCCAATACAGGTTCCGATTGGACAGGGATTAAAGTAACCACTAATGCGAGCATTAAAAAAACAGATACCACTCTTCGCACAGAGCGATATCTTCGCTCATACACATACTTCATATTCATTCTCCTAATATCAAAATTGGAACTCATATAGACTAACTTTTTGACTATAAATCTTTATGAGCACTTTATCTATCTTACATAAATTCTAGAAAACTGCAATAGATTTTTTTGAAATATAGTGCTATATTATCTTAATATGTCAGCTAACGATTACTAGGAGATGAATGGTAAAATGAGCAAGAAGCTTATACTAGCTCTCACTATCTTATTAGTGCTAACCGCTTGCGAAGGGAAAAATCAATTGGATAACGCTGAGCAACAAGCACTCACTTATGTAGTGGAATTATATACCGAGGGTAATAGAGATATTGGGATCCTCTCTAAACTTACAGGAAGAAATAAAAGCAAGGAGAGCATCGCTCATATCCCCACTTTTCTTGAACCAACTGGGGAGGTACGCATCGCTTCCAAACAAACAGATAAAAAGGAACGACGCGCAATCTATTTTTACTTCTCTCCTGAATTGACGAAAGGTCCCTCCCTCAAGGGAATATATATGGAAAAAAGGGGTGAGCAATGGATTTATGCCGGCGATATCAAGGTAGACACTCTAAAGCATAAATCCTTTACGGAGGCAGAAAAAGAGGGGGATCTAAAAGATCTCAAAATTGAGGAGTGGAAAAAGGTAGAGTTGAAGGGAGAATAAAGCTCCTCTAAATCACTCTTTTCTCTTATAGAGAAACATTTTTACAGGTTGTTCACTTTCGGTGCTTACGAAAGATTTGTTTAAACAAAGGATTCTCCTCCATCCGTTTATTACGCAGTTGATACCCTTCCGGTCGTGGCTGCTGATACTCCTCTCGACAGAGACGATCCCATTGCGCCATGCGCTTGTAAATGGGCGGATGGAGCGACTCATCATATAAAACACACAAGGTATGAAGCCAATCCGTGTTCGCACATTCCAATAACAACAAGACTCGCCGTTTTTCATCCTCTACAAGATAGACACTACCCACGCCCTGTTCACCATTATTATCCAATTTATGCGTCAGTCGCTCTTTGTCAAAAGGGAGTTCTAAAATTTGACTGATATCCATCACAACTTTTTTTGTGTATTCGCTCGGGACACATATTTCATACAACCCCAAGCGTTCATCACTTAACTGAACCCAAGTAGCCATAATTACCTCTCCCCTTCCCCTCTGTTGTCTTCAATCGGATCCCCTGCAAAAAACAAAATATCTCGCCCTTCCAAATCCAATATCTGTAATGAAATATGAGGATACTGTTTATGAAATTGTATCATCACCCATTGACAACTGATGGAGGGAGGGAATTTTACTCGAATTTTTAATGTCCCACTCGCCGTCACATCGTCTTGCAACTGTTCTGCCACTTGTTCCAATAATTTCGGGATCGGTTCTGCCGCACGATCATATCCCTCTTCTGTATTAATGTTTCCCATCCCGTCTACCTTTAACGTTTTAAAGCGACGAAGGTGCGCTGGTTTTAACGGCACTTGCTCTTCTGACATACGTATACCTCCCTAAGACGAATCACTATATACACTATCATGCTTTAAACTTCACTCCTTGTAAATAACGCATACCTCTTCAGCTGGTATGATTTAACTCTTCCTTTGCTTTCCTCTACACACCACAATCAACCACATGATTCCACTCAAACAAGATACTGTTCCTATCCCTACCCCAATCAACCATATAGGCCACTTATTAAATGCCCAGCCGAACAACACGTAGGAAATTTGCATCATCCCTCCGTATGTAGACATATGTAAAGCGAAAACACGCCCCATCGTTTGTTTGGATGTATGGGTTTGTAATAGTGTACTGTCTAACGGGATAATAATGCCACTAAAAATACGCATCAGCAGAAGAAACCATATCGCTACATAAAAGCTAGATGTTTGCGTGAGCAGAACAAAACCAAGCGCTTGTCCTATGTAGGAGATCCCGTAACTAATCCTCTGAATACGCTCTTCTTTTCCCAAACGCCACCTCACTAACAAAGAGCCTACAAGCACGCCTATTCCATCCACAGCGTAGAGCAGACCTAGCCCCCAGCTAGAACCCTGCTGCCCTAACAGCGGAAGAAATACATAATATCCACCCCCTGCTAGTCCCCAACAGATCCCGATCCATATGATCGCACGAATATGGCGGTTCTGCCTCACTTCCCTCCACCCTTCCCATAAAGATGAAAGGTAGTGAAATATCGCTTGATCCCGTTCTCTGCTATCTGTCATAAAAACCATCTGGTGAAAAGCATAGGCGGAGGCAGTATACAAACCTGCATTGATAAAAAAAGCATATGATGGCGAGATCATCGTCACAACCCCGCCCACTATTGCCCCAAGCATCATACTCACACTGTTAGTCATCGTCAGCCACGCATTAGCTTCTGCTAAATCATTGCGTGTAACAATAGATGTTAGCAAAGAACGATGTGCTGGTTGAAAAAAAGCACTCCCTAATCCCACAACCAGAGCTGCAACATAGATGAGCACGATCTGTCCCCACTCATACGCACCAATAAAAAGTAGCACCGCGACCGCGCGCATTAGATTGGTATAGATAAGTATTTTCTGTTTTGACCATTGATCCACTAGAGGACCAAGAAACGGCCCCAATACAATACTAGAAACTGAACGGCACATCAACACCACACCTACAGACAAGGAAGACGCCGTTATATCCATTACTACCTGCATCAGCGCGACCGTATGAAGCCAATCACCCACCACACTCCCTGCCTGTCCCATCCATAGCAACCGAAATCTATGATTACGTTTATAGAGAGAGGCACGACTGTTCGATTTCACGAGCATACTCCCCCTCCCCCTCATCTACCTACTTACCACAGAGCTCCGAAATAATCTTTTTATCGAGTAATAAAATAGTTGAATTTATTGTTAGTTCGCCGTAGCTTACTGCTGATAGTAGATTGCGCATCCATGATAAAAAAACGCTCTGCAAGGGGCAGAGCAAATTTCCAGATGCGAAATAACCATGAATAATCAATCACCCCTGTTATGGTCTTTTCGTCCATGGACGTACGCTTCCTACAATGACTTGTTTTTCCGATGTCTCAAGGGCATGCAACACTCCACTACTAATCTCTTCATGTGTAAGCCAGCGTGAATAGCTTCCTTCATCTATAAATCCAAGCACAACTTCATGGTAGCTCACCCGTTGTAGCTTTTGAAAAGGCGCACGACGTCCCACCTGATCAACCGTAGGATCAGCCCCACTACTACCGATCACATGATAGAATTGAGAAGGCGATTCACTCTGCTCTAGCCACCTCGCTAACTGCAAGGGAGCATGTACGGCCGGTCCATGAATCCATGCGATTACACACTGAAAGAGGCCATATGCTTCTTTCGCCCTCTCACAATCTTCTAACCATTCTTTTTCCAAGGTGTAGTCAGTCACAACAGGGTGAATCGCTCCTTTATACCCACGTTGCTGTACCTCCTCTACTAACTGATGTAAGCGTCTCTGGGAACGTGCCATCACCGTGACACTCCATCCCGATTCCGCCAATGCAAGCACAGCCCCCCGTAACATGCCTGTTCCCCCTACAACCAAAGCGTGTTTTGCATCCTTTATCACCATTGCTTCTCTCCTCCTTTGCTTTCACTCTATGTGAAAATAGACTTTTCACACATGGATCGAGAGGACCAACTTTACTCGTCCGATGGTCTATAACTCCCCTCCTCCTTTCGTCCCAGAAAATCAATCATTCAACACCTTCCTTCATTTATGATATACTTTGCACAGATAGCTCTTAGGCACGTTTTATAAGAGAAAGGATTGGAAAACATGGACATGATGGACGCAAATCAAATTATCTCGTATATCCAAAACAGTGAAAAGAAGACACCTGTGAAAGTACATATTAAAGGAAAGTTAGCCGGAATCAACTTCGGCACTGAAATACACTCCTTTATTAATGAAAATGTTGGTGTTTTGTTTGGTGACTGGAAGCAGATTGAGCCGATCCTCACTCAACATCAAGAGCTGATTGAGGACTATGTGTTGGAACAAGATCGTCGCAATTCTGCCATTCCTCTCCTCGATATGAAAGGAATTGAGGCACGCATTGAACCTGGTGCGATCATCCGTGAGCAAGTAACAATCGGCAAGGGTGCCGTTATCATGATGGGGGCTGCTATCAATATTGGCGCCGTAGTCGGAGAAGGTACCATGATCGATATGAATGTGGTTATCGGCGGACGGGGGACAATCGGGAAAAACTGCCACATTGGAGCAGGCAGTGTCATTGCCGGGGTGATCGAACCCCCCTCAGCTACCCCAGTCATCATTGAAGATGATGTAGTCATCGGCGCAAATGCTGTTATCTTAGAAGGTGTGCGCGTCGGAAAAGGTGCTGTTGTAGCCGCAGGTGCGGTCGTAATTGAAGATGTACCAGCTAACACCGTTGTGGCAGGTACACCTGCTCGCGTAATTAAAGAAATTGACGAGCAGACTCGTTCCAAAACAGAGATTAAACAAGAATTGCGTCAGCTGTAAATCACTTTTACCACGGTCAGGGCCTGTCTACACACAGGCCCTGATTTTTCTAAAAAAGGAGGGAAAAAGATGGAATCGTGGTCACATCAAGATCAAGCCTATATCATGTCTACCGTCAATCGCCTACCGATCGCGATCGAAAAAGCGACGGGCAACTATTTATACGATACCGAAGGAAAAGCTTACCTCGATTTGGTAACGGGATTAGGGGTCAATGTCGTTGGTCATTCGCATCCAACCGTACTCAAAGCGCTTACAGAGCAAGGAAATCGTTTTTTACATATCTCTAATCTCTTTTTAAATCCACCCGCGATTCGGCTTGCCAAACGGTTGCTCTCCCATTCCCTCGTCAGGGGCAAGGTTTACTTTGCCAACTCCGGAGCAGAAGCGACCGAAGCAACAATCAAACTGATTCATAAGTGGTGCACCCGTGAGCAAAATGAAAAGCGAGGGGTTGTAGTCATGAAGAATAGCTTCCATGGTCGCACGATGGGAGCTATTCGCCTCACCCGTCAACCCGGAGTATATCAAGATTATCCAGAAATCGATCTACCTGTATATGAGGTAGAGGGTGAAGATTTATCCTCTTTAGAAGCGATCTGTCATCAACATCAGCCTGCAGCCATTTTACTAGAACCCGTTTTAGGGGCAGGCGGCGTATATCCCTTATCGCCTTCTTACCTACAAGGCGCCCGAAGAATTGCAGATCAACACTCCATGCTTCTTTGCATAGATGAAATTCAGACCGGCATGGGCCGCACCGGCAAACTGTTTGCCTATCAACACAGCGATATTTCACCCGACGTGATTTTGTTTGCTAAAGGAGTTGGTGGCGGCCTTCCACTGGGAGGGATCATCGCAAACGCAAACACATGTGATCTCTTCCAACCTGGGGATCATGGAACCACTTTTGCCCCTTCTCCATTAAGCTCCGCTTTAGGAAATGCAGTACTTGATATATTGTTGGAGCAAGAACAGTTGGAGATGGGAAAAAAAGCCGCAGCATATCTATGGCAAAAGCTAATAGAACTGCAGAGAAAGCATCCTCACATCATCAAAGAGGTGCGTGGTCTCGGAATGATGCTCGGCATTCGCACATCGTGTACCCCTGAGCAAGCCCAACAGCTCCAACGCGACCTCTATCATGCAGGAATATTGGTTAATGTAGCCGCACAAACAGTGATTCGCTTGCTTCCTCCTCTCACCTTGCAACACGATGAGATCGATCACTTCATCTTTACACTGGATCATTATATAAACCATCGAGTAAGTGACTCATGATAGGAGGGGAAATATATGAATCTCTCACCCGATCCTTTTATTCAAATTCGACGGGATCTCCATCAAATCCCAGAAGGTGGTTTCAAAGAGGTAAAAACACAAACGTATCTCCTGCGCTATCTGGCTACACTTCCACAGGAACGAATCGAAGTAAAAACCTGGCGCACAGGGATATTAGTACGCGTACACGGCACGGCACCTACTCGTTGTCTCGCTTATCGCGCTGATATGGATGGGCTCCCGATCGCAGAGGAAACAGATTACTCATTCACTTCGCAGCACCCTGGTTATATGCATGCTTGTGGACACGATATGCATATGGCGATTAGTCTCGGGATTTTAACTTACTTCACCCATCATCCCATCGCAGATGACCTACTTTTTATCTTTCAGCCAGCGGAAGAAGGACCGGGTGGCGCAGAACCAATGCTCGCCAGCAAAGAATGGCAAACATGGAAACCTGATCTCATTTTCGCCCTCCATATTGCACCTGAACTTCCCGTGGGAAGTATCGCTACTTGTCCCGGTACGTTTTTCGCCAATACATCAGAGCTCTTTATCGATCTCGTTGGAACGAGCGGTCATGCTGCTCGCCCTCACCAAGCCAATGATATGGTCATAGCTAGCTCCCAACTAGCTCTCCAACTGCAAAGTATTATTTCTCGTAATGTAGATCCACAAGAGGCAGCCGTTCTTACCATCGGGAAAATGGAAGCAGGCACAAAGCAAAATATTATTGCTGGTAGCGCTAGACTAGAAGGCACCATTCGCGCCCTCCAGATGGATACCATGAAAAGAGTAAAGAGTCGTATCCGTGAGCTTGTAAGTGGAATAGAGCTCGCCTATCAATGTGAAGCGACTATCGATTGGGGCTCTAACTACTGTCAAGTATATAATGACGAACACCTCACCCGTTCCTTTATGGAGTGGGCCCAAGCATCCCAGCTTGTCCATGTAGTTCACTCTCCCCCTGCGATGACTGGGGAGGACTTTGGTTACTTTGTACGTGAGATTCCTGGATTCATGTTTTGGCTTGGCGTTGACACCCCATACGGCTTACATCACGCCAAGCTTCAACCTGATGAGGATGCGATCGGTATCGCAATCCATCTCATGACTAGCTATCTCACTTCACTGGGCGAGTAAATATCCTATCCACTCGGGGCAAAAAAGCATGGGCTGACCCACTCCCCATGCTTTTTCCTATTTTGCTTTTGTTACAATCTCGCCTTTCATATTGGCTCGCTCCTCATTTACCATCTAATTATATTACACAACAAGAGTATCACTATTAAATTATAGTATTAATATTCTATATATTGTATCATCTGATGTTATTCTCTCTCTTTATACAAATCACTTCACCCTAACAGTCAGATATAAGCACAATCTATCAACATCGTTAAAACTATCATCAAATAATTCCTACCCCATTATAGTAATTACATCGATTTCTCTTCTTTTCATCTACTTCCAAATAATAAGTTTACCTTATAAATAATAGCTTCAATATACATGATTTATCGCACATTCGTATAAAATTACATATAATCTGGTAGAAGAACTACTAATTTCATAGATTTTTTTATATAATCTCTTAAAAAGAGGGAGGAAATCTAAGAGATACGACGAATGAATAAGAGTGGGAATGTTATTCGGGCTAATTGTATCGTTACCCGGTCTTATACCCCGTTATCTCTTATTAAGGAAAGGATGAACATTTTTGAAGAAGACCCTAACTGCCTTATTGTCTTCTGCTCTCGTGCTAACTACAGCCCTGAGCGTTCCGTCGGTATCTGCCGAAGGAAAATTAAATGGAGACTCTCAGCCAAAGATCGATTGGTCGATCGTAAACGATGATCGTTTGGCAAATGTATTGAAAGAACGCGGCCTAGTAAAAAAGGACGCTTCGCAAGCACAAGTAGAAAAAGCGATCACGGAATATGTGGGTGACCGCAAAATTCCAGATGGCGTTGATACTTCGACCAAAGCAGGTCGCAAAGCTGCAGATGGGCTGAAGAAGGTGCAAGATCGAGCTGAAAAGCTGATCAATAGCAACCTCTTCGACTGGGGTAAAACAAAGAAGAAAGATGTTTATACCGATAACATCGCTCTCGCTTTGGTAGAATTTCCTGACTATGCTCACAACACCTTGAAGCAAGAAGAAGGTTCCATGTATACGAAGGACTTCACTCCCGAGCACTATGAGAAAATGATGTTTGCAAATGAAGGTTACTCCACCCCAGAAGGTCTTGAAATGACCACTGTAAGCCAATTTTATGATGAGCAATCCGGTGGAACCTGGGCAATCGACGGTGAAGCAACGGATTGGATCAAAGCAAAAAATAACGCCGATTACTATGGTGGTAACAACGAGTCCGACAACGATAAAGACCCTCGTGCTCTTGTTACAGAAACCCTTGAATCTGTAGGGAACATGATCAAAGGTAATGAAGCCAAGTACGATCAGCGCGATCCGTATGATATCGATGGCGATGGCGAAATCATGGAAGCAGACGGTTTACTGGATAACTTGATGCTCGTTCACTCCGGTGTGGGTGAAGAAGCAGGTGGTGGCGATTTGGGCGACGATGCAATCTGGTCCCACCGTTGGTCCCTAAAGCAACCTACTGATATTCCAGGTACCTCCCTTAAAGCTTTTGACTACATGATTCAACCTGAAGATGGAGCTCCAGGTGTATTCGCTCATGAATATGCACATAACCTCGGTCTTCCAGATATGTACGATACCGCTTATGGTGGTCTTGGTTCTCCAGTAGGATACTGGTCTCTCATGTCTGGCGGTAGCTGGGCTGGTGAAATTGCTGGCGCACGTCCGACAGGTATGGATGCTTGGTCCCGTCTATACATGCAAGTTACCTTTGGTGGTGACTGGGTAGATCCAATCGAAATAGATCTTGAAGATCTAGGTCGGGGAGTATTTGACAGCAAGTACTACTGGCTGCGTGAAGCTTCTTCCACCAACGCAACAAACAAGATGGTCAAAGTAAACTTGCCTGACCGTACGTTGGCTCCGCCAACCCAACCGAAAGAAGGAGAATCGTATTTCTCCACCAAAGGAGATAACCTCAACACCAAGTTGACCTCTCCGGTAATCGATCTCTCCGGTAAGACGGAAGTAAAACTCAGCTTTGACAGCTGGCGCGAAATTGAAACAGATTATGACTATCTCTACATCAACGTGATCGACAAAGCAACCGGTGAAAAAACCGAAGTCAAAGTATACGATGATAGCACCGAAGGAAAATGGGTAAAAGAAGAAATCGATCTGTCTGCCTTCGCTGGTAAGAGTGTTCAAATCGAGTTTAACTACGTTACTGATGGTGGGCTCGCTCTTGAAGCATTCTATCTAGATAACATCGTAGTAACTGCTGATGGTAGCACCGTCCTTGAAGATAACGCAGATGACAAAGCAGTATTCACATTAGATGGGTTTGAAAAGTTTAATGGTGATGGTATCCCATATCCAAACTACTACCTCATTGAATACCGCACCCACAATGGTACCGACCAAGGTCTTGGTGAAATCCGTCGTGGTGATAACCTGATGAGCTATGACCCAGGTCTACTTGTCTGGTACTATGATGGCCGTTACGGTGAAGATAACCGTACCAGCGATCACCCAGGTGAAGGCTTTATCGGAGTGGTTGACGCTCATCAACGCGTTCACTACTGGAACAATGATAAAAGCACACCAGCCGATAGCCGTTACCAAATGATCGATGCTGCATTCGGTAAAGAGAAGACCAAAGGTGTTGACCTAACCAACTTCGGTACCTTGGGCGATCTAAAATACGATGGTCTTAAAGGAACGTCATCCTTCTATGACTACCGTGATTACAGCCTCAAAGGTGCAGAAGACGCTGGGAAAATCCTCCCACGTCATGGTCTTAAAATCAAAGTCCTCGCAGACTTCGATTCATCCGCGATGATCAAGATCTCGCGCGAAAAGTAAGAGTAAATAAGATAGAAAAACCCCGTTCGTGTTGAACGGGGTTTTTCTTGTTCTTGTATCGATAGCGTAAAAAGAGATTGTTATATTTAGTATAAAAATCACGAAATGACCCTTCTATACAATGAAGCAGGAATCCTTTTCCTAAGAGTCGAAATACATTAGTGGGATTTATTCAGGACATTCTTAATTTTTGTCCACGATCTATTCTCCCAACCTACTTACTACTAAAGAGAGGATGACGCTAGCTTTGAAGAAAACATTAACGGCCTTAGTATCATCTGCACTTGTACTCACTGCCATGGGTGCACCTGCGGCACCTGCCTCCGCGGAAGCCACCAGTAATGCAATGCCCAAAATTGACTGGGGTATTGTAAACGAAGAGCGACTAGCCGATTCATTACAAGAACGAGGCTTGTTAAAGAAAAATGCATCGCAAAAAGAGATTGAAAAAGCGATTAAAGAATACGTGGGAGACCGTAAAATCCCTCAAGGGATTGACACCTCTACGAAAGCAGGACAAAAAGCTGCTGCTGGCTTACAGCGAATACAAGAAAAAGGGAAAGAAAAGATAGACAAAAATTTGTTTGATGGTGGTAAGAACAATCAATCCGCCTACACGGATAATATCGTGCTCGCATTGATTGAATTTCCAGACTATAAGCACAACCGCTTGCAAGAAGATCCTGGCTATATGTACACTAAGGATTTCAACTCTAGTCACTATGAGAAAATGATGTTTAACAAAGACGGTTACACCACTCCGGAAGGTACTGGGGTCTTCTCGGTCAATCAATTTTACCAAGAGCAATCGGGCGGATCTTGGAAGATTGATGGAGAAGCGACTGAATGGGTGGAAGCCAATCATAATGCTGAATATTATGGTGGCAATAACGAATACGGCGATAAGAATCCTCGTGAGCTCGTCGTAGAAACCCTTGAATCTGTAGGGCAAATGATTAAAGGTAACGAAGCAAAATACGATCAGCGAGATCCTTATGACATCGATGGGGATGGCAATATCATGGAACCAGATGGCATGCTCGATAACTTGATGATCGTTCACTCTGGTGTAGGGGAAGAAGCAGGCGGTGGTGAACTAGGTGAAGATGCGATCTGGTCACATCGCTGGGGGTTACAGCAACCTACGGCGATTCCTGGAACTTCCTTGCTCGCTTTCGACTACATGATCCAGCCAGAAGATGGGGCTCCTGGGGTCTTTGCACACGAATATGCTCACAACCTTGGACTACCCGATTTATATGATACCAGTGGACTGGGTTCCCCGGTCGGATACTGGTCTCTTATGTCTGCTGGTAGCTGGGCTGGTGAAATTGGTGGTGGACAACCTTCTGGTATGGATGCCTGGTCTCGTCTCTACATGCAAGTTACCTTTGGGGGCAACTGGGTAGAACCAACAGAAATTAATCTGAATGATCTTGGTCGTGGTATATTTAATAGCAAATATTACTGGCTACGTGAAGCTAATTCGACCAAAGCAAACAACAAGCTTTTAAAAATCAATTTGCCTGATCTCTATCTCGATCCGCCTACCCAGCCTAAAGAGGGCGAATCGTATTTCTCCACTAAAGGAGATAACCTCAATACCAAGTTGACCTCTCCCGTTATCGATCTAAGTGGGAAAACAGACGTGAAACTTAGCTTCGACAACTGGCGCGAAATCGAAACTGCCTATGATTATCTGTATGTAAATGTTATTGATCAAGCATCAAATGAAGTCACCCAAGTAAAAGTTTACGATGACACCACAGAAGGTAACTGGGTCACAGAAGAACTAGATTTATCTGCATTTACTAATAAAAAAGTTCAAATTCAGTTTAACTATGTTACTGATGGTGGCTTAGCTCTCGAAGCTTTTTACATCGATAACATCAAGTTAACTGCCGATGGAGAAACACTTCTGGAAGACAACGCTGATGACAAAACTGTATTTACACTAAACGGCTTTGAGAAATTTGATGGCGCCGGCGTTCCACAGCCCAACTACTATCTAGTCGAATACCGCACCCATCACGGTATGGATCAAGGCTTAGGTAAAATCCGCCGTGGGGATAACTTCATGAGTTATGACCCTGGACTTTTGGTCTGGTACTATGATGGACGTTTTGGAGAAGATAATAGAACCAGTAATCACCCTGGTGAAGGCTTCATCGGAGTTGTTGACGCTCACCAGCGTGTACACTACTGGAACGATGATACCAGTACCCCCGCAGGAGAGCGATACCAATTAGTAGATGCCGCCTTCGGTAAAAACAAAACCAGCGGTATTCATCTTGAAAACTTCCGAACCTTTGGGGATCTCAATTATGAAGGTTTAAGAGGAGTCTCCAGCTTCTATGACTATCGTGATTACACCCTACCAGGTGCAGAAGAGGTGGGCAAAATCCTCCCTCGTCATGGCGTAAAGATCAAAGTCTTAGAGGACTTCAATAAATCGGTAATAATCAAAGTATCTCGCGATAAGTAACTGTACAAGCAGCCCTGCTCATGAGCAGGGCTGTTCTTTATTTGTTTTAATTCTTACCACTTCCCGTCAAAATAATAGGGGAATAGCTCCTACGAGCCACCCCCTTATCATCCTAAATTATGTAACTAATCATTCATTCCCTTTCCATTTAGGATGTGCTCTACATATTTTTCAACCCTTAACTGGCGAGTCTTCATTTGTTTTGCTTGAGAAAAATAAAGAATATATGCTCTTTGCCGTCCAGGAGTCAAGGCTTCGAAAGCAGTTTTCAAGGCAGGAATTTCATCGAATTTATTCTGAAGCTCTTCTGAAATTGTGATTTCTGTATCTCTTTTCACTTTCAAACCGGTTTTTTCAACTTCAATCGCTTCATAAATATAGGATTTCAATACGTGTTCCATTTCAAATATTTCTTGAACATTCGAAAATCTAATCTGACGCGCAGCCTGTACATTCTCCGTTTGCTGAATGAGAATCTCGTGAGTATCTTGTAACAAGACACCTTTATGAAAGAGTAGCGCACAATATTCTTTAAATCCATGTATTAAGACTATGTTTTTTCCGCCAAACGTATAACACGGATGCATCCACTTAAATTCTTCAGTAAGCCCACAGGCAAGAACGATATTTCGTAACTCCACATATTCTTCATTCCACTCTTTAACTTGTCTTAAAAATCCATCAACCTTACGATTCTTATTTGTCATCAAAGATCATCCTCTCATCCAAAAAATCACCCTTGGCATATGTGCTATACCAAGGGTGATTGCATTTTACATTTATCCAATCGAACCTTCCATCTCTAGCTTGATGAGGCGGTTCATTTCCACTGCGTACTCCATCGGGAGCTCTTTCGTGAAGGGTTCAATAAAGCCCATCACGATCATCTGAGTTGCTTCTTCTTCGCTGAGACCACGGCTCATAAGATAGAAAAGTTGTTCTTCACTCACCTTACTTACAGTCGCTTCGTGTTCAAGGGTGATATCTTCGTTTTTGATCTCATTGTACGGGATCGTGTCCGAGGTGGAGATATCATCTAGAATCAAGGTATCGCACTCTACCTTCGATTTGGAGCCTTGTGAGTTAGGTCCAAAGCTAGACAGACCTCGATACGTTACCTTCCCACCATGCTTACTAATCGACTTTGAGACAATGGTAGAAGTACAGTTAGGCGCTAATGCGGTTACTTTAGCACCTGCATCTTGATGCTGCCCTTTACCTGCAACTGCGATGGAAAGAACGTCTGCCTTTGCTCCTTCACCCTTCATCACAACAGCCGGATATTTCATCGTCAACTTACTTCCAATATTACCGTCCACCCATTCCATATGAGCACCTTTTTCAGCCACCGCTCGTTTGGTTACGAGATTGTAAATATTAGGTGCCCAGTTTTGAATGGTCGTGTATCGACAACGAGCATGATCTTTTACCACAATTTCTACCACCGCACTATGAAGTGAATCGGTGCTGTAGATCGGTGCGGTACAACCTTCCACATAGTGAACAAAACTTTCCTCATCCGCAATGATTAAGGTACGCTCAAATTGCCCCATGTTTTCGGAGTTAATACGGAAGTACGCTTGCAATGGCACTTCACACTTTACACCTTTTGGTACATAGATGAAACTACCACCGCTCCACACAGCCGTATTTAAGGCGGCAAATTTATTATCGGTAGTCGGAATCACTTTACCAAAGTATTCTTTTACAAGTTCAGGGTACTCTTTCACTGCGGTATCAGTGTCACAGAAGATAACACCCTGCTCTTCAAGCTCTTTCTGCATACTGTGATATACCACTTCAGACTCATACTGAGCCGAAACACCTGCCAAAAATTTCTGTTCTGCTTCTGGAATACCTAAACGATCAAACGTATACTTGATTTCCTCTGGTACTTCTTCCCATGTTTTTCCTTGACGCTCCGAAGGTTTTACATAGTAGGTGATGTTATCGAAATCAAGCTCGCTTAAGTCTCCTGGTAACAAGGAAAACCATTTACTGTTCTCCGCACTCGGCATTGGCATTTTATAAAACTGCTCCAATGCTTTGAGACGAATATCTAACATCCACTCAGGTTCTTCTTTCATGCGTGAAATCTCTTCTACGATCTGGCGATTCAAACCGCGCTTCGAACGAAACACCGACACGTCTTTATCACGAAAACCATATTGATAATCGGAAATATCCGGCATTTGTTTTGCCATGCTCAATCCCTCCTTAAAGGATCTTTACGATTCTTTCTTCTTATCCGCTGATGCTTGCTCCAATGCCTTCCATGCTAACGTAGCACATTTGATCCGGGCGGGGAAACGAGATACTCCGCTCAAAGCCTCAATATCTTCGATTGGAAACTGTTCTACATCAATTTCTTCCCCTTGCATCATTCGCGAAAATATATCAACCAATGCCAAGGCATCGTCTAAAGTTAACCCTTTAACAGCTTGTGTCATCATCGAAGCTGAAGCGAGACTGATTGAGCAACCTTCTCCTTCGAACTTCACATCCTTAATTGTACCATCTTCAATCTGCATTTGCACAGATATACGATCCCCGCATGTTGGGTTATTTAAGTCGACGGTGACCGCGCCCTCTTCGATCCGTCCCCGATTACGCGGGTTTTGATAATGATCCATTATGACGCGACGGTATAAATCATCCAAGGACATTGCTAAAAAACTCCTTCGCTTTGCGTATACCTAGCACTAACTGATCGACATCTTCTTCTGAGTTGTAGATATAAAAGCTAGCTCGGGCCGTTGCCGAAACTTCTAACCATCGCATAAGAGGTTGCGCACAATGATGACCAGCACGAACAGCAATTCCGCTCGCATCCAAGATCGTCGCCAAGTCATGAGGATGCAACTGATCGACATTAAACGTAACCGAACCCATACGGTTCTTACGCGGACCATAGACAGTTAATCCCGGGATCTCTTCCAATGCCTGAAGAGCATACGCTGTCAACCTGCGATCGTGTGCTTCGATCTGATCCATTCCGATGGATTCGAGATAATCAATCGCTGCTCCCAAACCAATCGCTCCAGCGATAATCGGGGTACCACCTTCAAACTTCCACGGTAACTCTTTCCATGTCGAGGTAGTTAAGTCCACGTGATCAATCATTTCACCGCCAAATTCGATCGGTTCCATATTATTCAGTAGCGACTCTTTGCCGTATAATACCCCTATCCCTGTCGGGCCTAACATCTTATGGCTAGAAAAGGCAAAAAAGTCACAGTCTAACTCCTGAACATCAATTTTCATGTGAGGAGCGCTTTGTGCACCATCCACTACGATGACACCGCCCTGGGCATGCACCCATTGTGCTAATTCCTTAATCGGGTTAACTGACCCCAATACATTGGACACATGTGCAACAGCGATCAACTTGGTCCGAGTCGTAATTTTCTCCTTCGCTTTTTCCATATCGATACAGCCATCTTCCGTTAGTGGGAAGAAGGTTAGCTTTGCACCTGTAGCCTTCGCCACTTGCTGCCAGGGAATTAGATTACTGTGATGTTCGGCTAGCGACAAGAGTATTTCATCCCCTGCCGATAAGTTTGCCCGTGCATAGCTCGCTGCAACCAGATTAAGTGCGGTCGTTGTCCCACGCGTAAAGATAATCTCTTTACTCGAGTTAGCATGGATGAAGCGGCGCACTTTGGCACGCGCCCCTTCATATCCATCAGTCGCCCTCGTACCCAAGGTATGGACACCGCGATGCACATTTGAATTTATCAACTGATAATAGGAATTAAGTGCATCAATCACTACCTGTGGCTTTTGCGATGTAGCCGCACTATCTAAATATACTAGAGGGTGGCTATTCACTTCTTGGTCGAGAATGGGAAAATCTTTTTTATGCGAGCTCATTGGCTAAGCTTCCTCTCGATCACACTCACCATTTGTTTACGGATCGCTTCGAAGGGAATTGCATCTAGTACTGGCCCTAAAAACCCATAAATTACGAGCTTTTCTGCCTCACGCTTGGGGATCCCACGCGACATTAGATAAAACAACTGCATCGGATCAATCTGTCCTACACTAGCAGCATGTCCCGCCTTTACATCATTCTCATCGATAAGCAAAATCGGGTTAGCATCACCACGTGCACCGCGATCCAGCATTAGCACTTTTTCTGCTTGCACCCCATTTGCCCGTTTGGCACCTTTCTCAATCTTGGTGATCCCGTTCATGATTGTCTGCGCTTTATCTTTCATCACACCGCGCACGTTCATGTCACTCTCGGTATCCGTCCCTACATGATAGACAGCAGAAGTGAGATTAGAGCGTTGACTACCTGAACCTACGGCGATAGTGCGTACATCGGTGTGACCACCTGGTTCAGTTAGATGGGTCGTATTGTCTGAAAGAGTACGCCCGTGGTTTAATTCACCTACGATCCATTCCATGTAACCATCACGGCCTACCATAGCGCGACGATAAGCAACATCAACAGAATCTTCCCCTAGATTGTGAAGGGTAGCGACGCTCACATGACTGCCTGCACCAACAAATACTTCTACTACGCTATTTTGCACCACAGCACTCGCTTCGCTGTCACCTGTGTAGTTACATACCAGGTTGACGCGACTATTCTCTTCCGTAACGACGAGCACATGCGGCATAATGCCCACACCGTTTCCTTCGTTATAAAAAATAGCTTGTAGCGATTGTTGCACATCTACATTTTTAGGCACATAGAGGAACAACCCTCCGCTCCAAAGTGCCCCGTGCATCGCACTCAGTTGGTGTTCATCTTTCGCCACTGCCTGGCCAAAGTACTTCTTTACCAACTCGGAATGCTCTCGAACCGCCGTTCCTAAGTCAGTAAAAATAACTCCTTGTTCCTCTAATGCTCTGCTAGCATTTTTCCAGATAACACTGGAGTTCTTCTGAACAACAAGGCTTGCATTCTCTTCATCACTCATCAAAGAGAGTACTTCTTGGGGTAATGCACTCGTGTCCGCTACTTCCTGCTCACTCTTTAAGGAAAACTGACTAAAGTTCCACTTGTTGATATTGGTCTTTTCCACTCGTGGGAGTGAAAGTTGTTTCGCCGATTCCAAAGCCTGCAACCGGAATTGTAACATCCATTCCGGTTCTTGTTGACTTTGGGAGAGTTGGGTTACGATTTCTGGGTTAATTTGTTTTTCTAGTTCTGTTGTCATTTTTGCCACCGCCTTACGCCTGTTGTCCAACAGTCTCGTCTTCGATACCCAGTTCTTCTTTAATCCAATCGTAACCTTCTGCTTCCAACTTCTCTGCAAGCTCAGGTCCACCGGAGCGGACAATGCGACCTTGCATCATCACATGGACAAAGTCTGGTTTAATATAGTTAAGCAGACGCTGATAGTGCGTAATGATCAAGACACCTAACTCCGGTTTGCGCATCGCATTTACCCCATCTGCCACTACTTTTAAGGCATCAATATCTAAACCGGAATCAATTTCGTCCAAGACCGCGATACGCGGATCCAACATCATCATCTGCATAATTTCGTTCCGTTTTTTCTCTCCACCGGAGAAACCTTCATTCAGGTAGCGAGATGCGAAGGACTCATCCATATTGAGGCTTTCCATCGTTTTATCCAACTTCTTAATGAACTTCATAATAGAAATCTCATCGCCTTCTTCACGCTTTGCATTGATCGCGCTCCGCAAGAAGTCAGAATTGGTTACGCCGCTTACTTCGCTTGGATATTGCATAGCGAGAAAGAGTCCTTTGCGAGCACGTTCATCCACTTCCATCTCTAAAACGTCTTCTCCATCTAGAGAGACTGTACCTGAGGTGATTTCATATTTGGGATGACCCATCAGTGCGGAAGCAAGAGTACTTTTCCCTGTTCCGTTCGGACCCATGATGGCATGAATCTCTCCACCTTTTACCTCAAGGTTTACTCCTTTGAGAATCTCCTTCTCCTCGATTGTCGCATGCAAATTTTCTATTTTTAAATTTGGTGTAGTTGACATTTGGCATTCCTCCATTTAGCTACGGGCTTCCCCCAACAGTGATTGTCGCCCTTAGATCAATCCTTTGCTATACGCAAACATTTTGATACGATAAGAGCGTTACAGCCTCTTCTCTTTTTAGATTGATTATCATCTGATTCTCATTTCATTCTATCTCATGTGCACAGGTATATCAAGGTGAAAGCAAACAGTTTTCAATTAGATCCATAAGCCACTCCCCAAGAAGAAGGGTGGACGATTCACCATGAGTGAACCAGATAAGCCTATTCGCTGTATTCAGTGTTATAAACAGCGTCCAGGTGGTCGTTGCAACTTTTGTCCTTTGCATAAAAAGAATCGTGCTCTATATCATCATATTGGTGAAGGATGGTATTTGCCCCGCTCCTCTAAGCCCACATTAAAAAAGGGGATAACCCAAAGTGACGAAGAAAGTAGATAGAGTGCACTTCATCATCTTTTCCCTTAAACATAATAAAAAAACCAGGATCTTGTAATCAGACCCTGGTTTTTATTAATATCATCTTTCTACTTCTTTTTTTTCTCTGCTGCTATATCAGCTTTAAATGACTTAGCAAGAGAAATACACATCCCGATCAAAATAAAAGCAAATGGGAACGCAGCGATGATGGCTGCCATCTGCAATGCAGTAAGTCCGCCGGCATAAAGTAACACGGCAGCTGATGCCGCTTGAATAATCCCCCAGGTAAACTTAATTCGGTTTGGAGGATTAAGCTGTCCATTCGTTGTCTGCATACCTAACACAAAAGTAGCAGAGTCAGCGGAGGTAATAAAAAACGTAGTAATCAATAAGACAGCCAGCGTTGAAGTGATACCACTTAAAGGAAGCTGAGACAGGAGCGTAAAGAGAGCCACCTCTGTCCCTGAATCAGTCATCGCATTATTGATGCCGCCTTTACCAAATAACTCCGAGTAAATCCCTGCTCCACCCAGGGTAGCAAACCAAATCCCACTCAACAATGTTGGTACAGCCAATACACCGATAACAAATTCTCGAACGGTACGGCCACGGGAAACACGAGCGATAAACATACCTACAAAAGGCGCCCAAGAGATCCACCATGCCCAATAAAAGATCGTCCAATCCTGAATCCAGCCAGCCAAATCTGATTCAGTAAAGGGGGTTACACGCAAACTCATCGTAGGCAATTCCTGTATATATGTTCCTATGGTTGTAGTGAAGAAATTGATAATAAAGTTAGTCGGCCCCACGAATAAAATGAATACCATCAACGCTAACGCCAATACCATATTGGTATTACTCAAGTACTTGATTCCTTTGTTCAATCCTGTTCCTGCCGAGATCATAAATAGAACAGTAACGACAGCAATAATCATTAACTGAGTCATTCTATCATTAGGGATTCCTGTTAAAAAGTTGAGTCCACTGGAAATCTGCATCGCGCCCAACCCGAGCGAAGTAGCCACCCCTATTACAGTTGCGTACACGGCCAACACATCGATCGTTTTCCCTATGGGACCATTAACCCGGTCACCCAAAAGCGGTGTAAACGTTGCACTGATCAGTCCCGGTGCACCCTTGCGAAATTTAAAGTAAGCTAATGCTAATGCTGTTAAAGTGTAAATGCCCCAAGGGTGAAGTCCCCAATGAAAGAAAGAGTATTTCATCGCCACTCGCGCAGCCTCAGTGGTACCACCCTCTCCTACAGGGGGACTTATAAAGTGATACATCGGCTCAGCTACGCCCCAAAAAACTAAGCCAATCCCCATACCGGCACTAAATAACATCGCAAACCATGAAAGATAACTATACTCTGGTTCCTCATCATCTTTACCTAATCGAATATTACCCGCACGAGTAAAGATTAAAATGATAACAAACACGAGAAAAGAAGTGACAGACAGTAAGTAGAACCATCCAAACTTCACTTGCAAAAATCCTTGTACATCAGAAGTAACGGAATTTAAGCTGTCTGGATTTACTACGCCCCAGATGATCAGGAGTAGCGTAACACTGACAGACACAAGAAACACCGTTGTCCACTTTTGCTGTTGCATCGTTCCCCTCCTTGAAATTTAGGTTTTCTTCACATCAACGTTAGTTTCCCTGTTTGACCCAAAATAAAACTTAAATCTTGTTGAGACTCAGACGAGCCCCAGATAATCCTAGAGCCCGTCGTTTTTACCTTTATTTTTTTGTCATCTGCAAAAACAACTCCACATCTTCTGCATATACATCAATCGCTCGTTGCCAGAAATCTGGTTGAGTCAAGTCGGTCTGCAAATGCTTTTCTGCTAACTCTTCCACTTGCATACGCCCGGTGTCGCGCAGCAGATCCACATACTTTTCTGCGAACCCTTCACCATCTTCCAAAGCACGCGCATAAATGCCCATACTGAACAGATATCCAAAAGTATAAGGGAAGTTGTAAAAAGGAACTTCTGTAATATAGAAATGAAGTTTTGAAATCCAGAAGTTATCAAATTCGTTATCCAACACCCCACTATACCCCTCTTTTTGGGCTCCAACCATTAGCTCCTTCAAACGCTCAATACTAACTGGACCAGCTTTACGCTCTTCATAAAAGCGAGTCTCAAACAAGAACCGAGCATGAATATCCATAAAGAACGCAGCCCCGCGCTGCAGCTTTTCCTCTAGAAGTGCCAACTTCTCCTTTTCCGTTTGCGCCTGTTTCACTGAAGCATCTGCCACGATCATCTCTGCAAAGGTAGAAGCTGTTTCCGCCACATTCATCGCATAGCCTTGTGAAAAATAAGGAAGCTCTTTCATCACATATTGATGATAAGCGTGTCCCAGTTCATGCGCTAAAGTAGATACGTTAGAAGCAGTTCCAGAGTATGTCATAAAAATTCGCGATTCCTTCGCCATCGGAAAGTCAATACAAAACCCGCCTGGGCGTTTATGGGAACGATCTTCGACTTCAATCCAACGGTCACTAAACGCTAATCTAGAAAACTCTGCCATGTGAGGATCAAAACGCTCAAAATGCTCCATGATGAAGTTTGCTCCTTCATCATAAGAAACTTTGTTCTCTTCCACACTAAGAGGCGCAAAAACATCGTAAAACTCCATCTTTTCAATACCTAGCAGCTCTTTCTTCCGCTCTAAATATTTCACCACGATGCCCTTGTTCTTCGCAATCGTCTCCCACATCGTCTGAAGTGTTTTTTCCTGCATACGATTTATAGAGAGTGGCTCTTTCAAAGCAGATTCCCATCCACGGTGCTTATACAGCTGCAAGCGGAATCCACCTAATCGGTTTAGTGCCATTGCCGCCAGATCAGCATTCTCTTCAAAAGCCTTGTTTAAAGCAGTAAATGCTCGTTTCCGCACCTCGCGATCGCCCGCTTCTACTTTATTTGCCAATTGACCTACTGACATTATTGTGGTCTCACCATTCTCCTCATAGGGGATCGTGATACGCCCAATAATACTACTATAAAGCTCTCCCCAACCATGATATCCATCTACAGCGAGGTCGTTTGCCACTTTTTCTTGTTCGGCAGGCATCTTCTCTTTCGCTTGTCTGCGCATCTCCTCTAAGTTAAAGGAGATAGGTGCCAGCTTCGCATCTGCCAATAAATGCTTCCAATCTTCCTCTGAGACAGCTACCATTTTTTGTTCCCATACCACCAACACGGATTGATAAGCCGCGTCCAATTGCATTAGTTGACTGCGTACCAATTGAGCCTGCTCATCACGCGTATCTGCTGAAGCGAGACATTCTACGAAAGAGAGCCCATGAACCAGGCGTGCTCCAACCTCCTGCACTCCCTCAGCAATCTCAATCCATAAGGTATGAGCTGTCACTGTTTCTGCTGGAATGAGATCATTTACTTTTTCTTCTACTTCTTTCAACACCTCATTCATTTCTGTTATAAACGCTTTTAATTCAGGCGATGTGCTTCCTCCTGCAAAGAAACGATCCAAGTCCCACGTTAAGCTGTAGTTCATACCCATCATTTCATCCCCTCATTTTTAAATTGTATGTATAAATACTCTCTTCATTATCCATCATACCAGAAATTGAAAAAGAAGACCCCCAAAAGATAGGGGGTCTTCTCACCCGATTCGACGCTACCAACGGATGCATCGCCGGTTTGCGGGATTACTTTCCGGAGGCTATTAAGCGGTCTGCTCCTTGCAGTGCCTCACGTGTCATACTCCTAACCATGCGATGTTCTTGCTCACGCTTCGCTTCTACTTTCAAACGCACATCAAAATTCTCCACATACCGTGCATAAGGAACATCATGATGGCGATACATTGCATCAGAGATCGACTGCGTGACTTCGTTGGATAAAATAAATAAGCATCTCCCTTCAGAATTCACTATCAATACTAACAAAAATGAATAAAAAAATCAAATGCTGGTCAATGTTGCAGCGATTGCTGAGAAAACTCTTGATACGCTTCCTGTACTAGGGTAACCGCCTGCGCCATGGCTGCTCCACCACCAAAAGCTCCTGCTACGGCTGAGGCTTCTAACACCATTTTAGCACTCGCACCTTGATCCACCGCACCCTTAGTATGGTAGATGATACAGTATTCATCATTGGTCATAACACCTAGGGCAAGCGCAATGAGGTGCTTCGTTTGCTTAGACACTTCCCCATCAGCAAAACAGGCTTGCGTAAACTGACTGTACTCCCGTGCTACTTCGGGTAACTCCCTTTCAAATTGACCCAGACCTTCTTTATAATCGTGCAAGGATTGCTGAATAATTGAAGCTTCCAACCCACACACCTCCTTTTACCCATTCCCCAAACCCAAAAAACATCGGAAAATGTGGAATGCTCTTATTCAACGTTATCCTGCACGACTTCACCCTATTTCATTCACATTTTTATTCGTATACAAGTGCCGACGCATAATGCTGAAAAGCGACCTCCCACTCATTCTTTTCCGCTAACGCTTCCGCTAAATCCCATTCATCTTTCACTACTTCTTTAGCGTATGGATGGAGAGTGAGGAACGTGTTTACTGCCATTCTCCAATCCTTCTCTTCCGCATAAAGGAGGGCAAGTTGATGCACTGCATACCCTAAACCTGGGGTAACTAAATTTATGCCATCTTCTAGGGCTAGAGCATCAAACCGCTCTTTTTCACGCGCAATAATCTTTTTTAATTCTTGATGGGCCTTCTCTTTCTCTCCTGCTTGAAACCAGTAATAGCACAAATATACTTCCAGATGAACACGGCTCATCATATATCCCATTGAGATAGGATAAGCTGGCAATGCTTCCTCCATTCTTTGTGCAGCTAACGGATAGTCGCCCTTATCTGCATCCATTTCTGCCAACTCCACTAAACTGCGTACATAAGCAAAGTGACGATTTGGATTTTCCTGCGCCCCTTCTGCTGCCAGCGAAGCAAAAATCCGATAAGCTAACTCGCGTTTTCCTTGTTGCATACAGGTCACTGCCACTAACATCCGGTTATTCATATCATGAAAGTCGGCGAAGAACCCTTTTGGTAATTGATGGGCTACCCATGACTCTGCTTCATTTTTTAAATTAGTTAACGAATCCATGACTCTCATCCTCCACTACCTATTGATCATTTGTTTTCTAGTTTACCATGAGCACATAAAGGGCAACATTCCAGTTTAGTGAACTCGACCAAGAAGGAAATAACTTACGTTCATCATTGGAGAAAAAGATACATATGATTGTCTCAGGGACAAGTTCTCCTCACCTGTAGTCGTGGTACAATACCAATAATTTAACACACCCACTATACTATTTACCTTTACAAACCATAGGGGAGGATTTACTATGTCCACTTCTGACACTAATTTTTGTTTACCCAGCCTACAAGATGGCAAGCACTTTTGCCTAAATGAATACCATGGAAAGCTAATTCTACTCACTTTTTGGGTTACTTGGTGTCCTGCCTGCCAATCTGACCTTCCCAAAAAAGAGGTCTTTTATCGCTCAATGCAATCCGAGCACATTCAGTTTTTTTCAATCAATGTAAGTGGGCGCGAACCCCAACCCACAGAAGTTCCCAGTTATATAGAAGAGCACGGCTTCACGTTTCCTGTCCTCTTAGATCGTGGAAGGCAGGTATATGATCAGTATGGTATAACCTCTGTTCCTACCACGATCTTAATCGATCGGCAAGGGATCATCCAAGGTCGTTATGATGAACATGTCCCTTTCTCTGATATCATCGCAGACTTGGGTACGCTTTTAAGTTCTACTTAATATGTTTGTGAGGTGTAATATGTATGGGATGGTTTGAAGCGATGATACTAGGTATAATTCAAGGCTTAACAGAATTTTTACCCATCAGTAGTACAGGACATCTCTATTTGGGTCGCCATATGTTTGGTTTGGATGAAGCAGGGTTATTTTTAGATACCCTGCTCCACTTCGGAACTTTGTTAGCAGTCATCATTGTATTTAGGGAAGAGCTTTTGGTCGTCGTCAAAAATCCCCTCGGTCGACTCGCTCGTTTACTCTTTATCGGAACCATCCCCACGGCTCTTATCGGACTTACTTTCAATGACTTCTTCACTAACATTTCACAGACCGGGGAGACGATCGGGTGGGAGTTTCTTGCTACTGGCTGTATACTTTGGATTGCCGATCGGTGGAAGGAAACCGGGTACAAAGAAATGGAACAGATTAGTGTAAGAGATGCGCTGATAATTGGAACCTTTCAAGGGGTGGCCATCCTGCCTGCGATCTCACGTTCAGGATTGACGATAGCTGCTGCCTTGTTACGTCAGATAGAGAAGAAGAGCGCAGCCTCCTTCTCTTTTCTCCTATCTATTCCTGCTATTACGGGAGCCGTTGTCCTGCAAAGCAGGGAACTTGCGGACGCATCTACTCAGTTTTCCCTACCACTCTCCTCTTTATTGTTGGCTACCGTGACGGCTGCACTCTGTGGATATTTCGCTGTAAAATGGATGATCCGCATACTATGTCAAGGGTCGCTCAAAGGCTTTGCCGTCTACGTGTGGGCACTAGGCGCCATTGTCCTGATCCTTCAATATAGTGATAATTTCTAATTTATGGTATAGATTGATATTTATGACTGAAAACAACCTCTATTTTCAAACGGAACGGATCCTCAAAATAAAGGGCATAGTAATCAAACTCATCATGAAAATGACCGGGGCTATCGTATAGTAGATTAACACCGCGCTCCATCAAGAAATTCGCTATCTCTTCCACCTCTTCACGATTTTCCACTTGAAATGCGACATGGTTGAGACCAGGATGCTTGCGATGGAATGAAACCTCACTATATTGCTGTTCAACTTGTACGAGGCACCATTTCATATCTCCGTTCCCGTATGAGATCCATGTCTCTTCGTCATGGCGAAGATGAAACCCTAGCATCTCCATCAGGGGATCATAAAAGCGTTTCGCCTTTGCTAAATCTACAACTTGATAATCCAAATGAGAGAACGAAACTTTCATGAAATCGCCCTCTCTTTAATAATTGAATCTACCAAGTGAACAGGAGACATATCACCGAGTGAAAACCACTCTAGCATCCGATTTCGCTTAAACAACTTCGATGTCATCTCTGCTTTGCTCAATCCATTCTTTTGTAGAGCTAGGGTTTCATCTACTAACCAGTAGAGAAAATCTAGCTTCTTTTTTAAAGCCTCCGCTCCGTTTTCTACTCTACCCGCATGACCACAAAAAACGGTAGTAATCCGATACGCCAATATTTTTTCAATGGAAGCAATCATCTCTATCACAGATTCTCCTCGAATTCCTGTCGCCAGCCTTGTGCCCAAAAAGAGATCACCTGCAAATAGCCATCCGGTACTCTCTTCATATAAGCAGTGATGATCATCACAATGCCCAGGAGTATGAAGGATTTGGAATCTATAACGAGGAGTTACAACCTCTCCTGTGGTTTCTTCCCCTGTTATCCACTGTGGCGACCCCCACGCTGTACGACGATAGTATGGAATCACATCCATCGCATGAATGGTATCAATCGTTCTCTTAGTCATATATAGAGGCACGTCAAATCGCTTAACCAACCATGATGCATTGCCCACGTGATCCTCGTGATGGTGTGTGATCATTATTTGCTTAGGTGTAACCTGACGCACAAACTCTTCCACCGCTTTCTTCCCACGAGGAGGACCGGTATCTATCATCAATCCATCTACCATGTATGTACAAAAATTCATGTAGCTGCCTAAAGATCGATAGCTACAACGCATCGAAACTACATCATCTCGATGATCCATCCGAATGATATAATCACTCATGAGTTCTCACCTTCCAATATCAATATGAATGACTGTTCAGTTTAATTTTATCACGTCCTCTTTTCTACAGGAAGATGTTTCTTAAACCACTCCATCTCTTGCTTACCTCTCTAAAGAATAACTTCCTGCCTCCATGGTAATACCCCCATACGCATCGCAGGGGGGCTAAACGCTCATTTAACTGTATTTATTGCTTATGGTATTTGTCTTTTCAGGCGTGCGATCAACAACTCTTTTTCACCAATAATCTGCTTTAACACCCGGTTTTCAGCAGCAAATGCCGCATTTGTCTTCGTTTGTATAGGAGCGCCTGCAGAAATTTTGTTTTCTTTTCCCGTATTTTTCTTGGGTGTATGAATGGGCTTTCCATCTGTAAACGCACCTTGCATATATTGACGAATCCATACACTTAATACATCAGGTGCAATTTGAAACTCACGCGCTACTTTAGCTATATCCTTTTCTGCCAATGCTTTTCGTACCGCCTGTACCTTTCTTGTGATAGGAATAGTATTCCCTTTGTTCATTCTCATCCCCCACCCGCTCATCTTATTACTCGCTATTCACTCCTGCTATTTTATACAGAATAAGCTCCAGCGGTTATAGTCTGATCTCACTATAAGTTGAAATTGAGCCAAAACCTATAAAATAAGAGCGTTTCCTATGAGTAAGGAACGCTCTGAGAATTACTTGGTTATCATCCTAACGACGGTCAGAAAAACCTAGCAACACTCTTCGTAAATCTGCCACCTGTTGCAAACGCTGCAACACCAGCTGGTCTGCTGCTAGACATGTGGGAATATCTTTTTCCTTTGATAATTCATAAATTTTTAATAACATGTCATAGATGGAATCCGTTTTCTCCTTTACTCGTTCCTCGTGATATCCTTGTAGCTCATCTGCAACCTGAATTAGGCCGCCTGCGTTAACCAAATAATCGGGTCCATATACAATGCCCCTCCGATGGAGCTCTTCTCCATGTCGTTCCTCCGCCAGCTGGTTATTAGCTGCGCCAACGATAGCTGAACACTTTAGCTCATCCATGGTCTGATCATTAATCACACCTCCGCGAGCACAAGGTGAAAAAATATCACATGCAACCGCATGAATCTCTTCTACACCGATTGATTCCACCTGGTCGTGATAACGATGACTCAAGGTGTGTACATGATCCTGTTTTACATCTGCAATAATAACCTTCGCTCCTTCTTCCAGCAGAAACTCAACCAACTTATAACCAACTTTTCCTATTCCTTGAACAGCAACCGTGCGTCCGGCAAGGCTTGCATCACCCCATAGATGAGTTGCTGTTGCTCGCAAGCTCTGCAATACTCCTATAGCCGTTGGCACGGAAGTATCTCCACTCCCACCATGACTTTGGGGTAATCCAACAAATGATTCACTTTCCCGAGCAGCATGCACAAAATCCTCTGGGTTGGTTCCCATATCCGTACCCGTAAAAAATCGTCCATTTAACCCACCGACAAAACGCCCAAGTGAACGAAACAGCTCAGGCGTTTTTTCCGTTTCGGGATCAGCGATAATCACAGCTTTACCACCACCAAAATCAACGTCCGCCAGCCCATTTTTATACGTCATTCCGCGCGAAAGGCGCAAAACATCATCGAGAGCTTCATCCGTGTTGGCGTAAGGGAGCATACGACATCCCCCTAGAGCAGGACCCATAGTAGTATTGTGAATTGCTATAATCGCTTTTAACCCTGAGGATTGATGTCGGCAGAATATCACTTGTTCATGACCCATTCGCTCCATTTCAGCAAAAACATCTTTCATCATTTCAGACTGTAAGAAATCAGGACTTTGTTCCGCATGCTCCTTCAAATGTTCAGCCTCTTGATCCTGTAACATCTTCATCTAAGCATCCATCCGTTTCTTTGTCGATGTTTTGTACTAGTGTCGAACAACAGGTCTAGCTTAATCTCTTCTTAATTCCCTTTAAATTTGGGGGCTCGTTTTTCTACAAAAGAGGAGACACCCTCCAGAAAATCTTGCGAACACCCTGCTTGTTGCTGTAGTTGTGCCTCTAACTCCAACGCTTCCTCTAATGACTGCTCCATCGCTTTGTAGAGGGCTTTCTTTGTCATCCCCGTACTCTTGGTCGGTCCAGCCGCCAATTTCTTTAACCATGCGAATGCTTCCGTCTCTAGCTGTTCTTGTGGCACGATTTTATTAGCCAAACCAATCTGAATTGCCTCCTCGGCTTCGACATCACGTGCAGTCATAGCCAACTCCATTGCCCGTCCCATTCCTACTAAACGTGGCAAAAAGTAGCTCGCACCTGTGTCCGGTACTAAACCAATCCGATTAAAGGCTATGACAAAACGAGATTGATCCGAAATGATTCGCATATCACATGCGAGCGCCAAACTGGCACCAGCTCCTGCAGCAACACCATTAACAACTGCAATTACCGGTTTTTCCATCTGTGCAATCGCCATCACAATCGGATTATATTGCTCACGCACGCTTTTGCCAAAAGCCAATTCAGCAATATTGGGATCAGTATGATCCGTTAAATCTTGTCCAGAACAAAATGCCTTCCCAACACCCGTCAACATCACTGCGCGCACTTCGGGATCTTGGCCTGCTGATTGTAAAACTTGCAACAATTCTTTTTTCAGCTCTAAGTTAAGGGCATTATATTTCTCTGGACGATTAAGTGTGACAATACCTACACCTTCTTCTTTTTTAAAAAGAACTGCACTTCCCATATCGAACTCCCCTTTTATCTCTATACTTTATTTCCCGTGAAAATGTGGTCGCCTCTTTTCTACAAACGCCCGCATTCCCTCTTTCTGATCCTCTGTAGCAAATAATAAGTAAAAGCATTTTTGTTCAAAATCCAATCCCTCTGCCAATGTGCTTTCCATCGATTTTAGAATAGATTCTTTCGCTAACCGTACTGCTAAAGGCGCTTTATTAGCTAAGCGTTGTGCCCACTTCATCGCCTCTTCTTCTAACTGATGAGCGGGAACAACTTCATTGATCAACCCTAATCGATAAGCTTCCTGAGCAGTAATGGGTCTGCCTAACAATACCATCTCCATCGCCTTCGCTTTACCTACACTACGAACAAGCCTTTGAGTTCCTCCTGCTCCAGGCATCACACCCAAATTAATCTCAGGTTGTCCAAACGAAGACCCTTCTGCCGCTAGGATGAGATCGCATGCCATCGCCAGTTCACAACCGCCTCCCAATGCCATCCCACTCACCGCAGCAATCATTGGTTTCTTTACTTCGCTCAGACGATCCCAGGCAGAGAATTGATCCTGCACTAACAGATCTGTCGTTGTCGCGTCTAACATTTCAAAAATATCTGCCCCAGCGGCAAAGGCGTGTTCATTACCGCAGAGAAGGATACAGCCTACCTCGTCATCTCGTTCCATCTCGTTTAATGCATGTACCAATTCATCCATCAAAGCCAGGTTGAGAGCATTTAACACATCGGGACGATCCAGTTGAATCCGCCCCACACCCTTGATTTTCGTTACTAATATGTGCTGGTAGGCCATGATACCCTCCTTACACAAGTCGCCCTACAGTGATTACCACGTGAGAGCGTTTTCAATTCAGACTATATGTTCATTTTAGCAAATCTTATCCCCTTACGCAGTCGATCACTTTAAAGGGGTAAAGATGCAATGCAAATGTGAGAGGGGAGCGGTCATTTCAACCTCCCCCCTCTCACATTTTACTCAGCTACGATACTTCGTTTTTCGCTTCTTGTATGCAAGATTTACAAACGAGACGATCACGATAAAAGATAACCTCTTCCATGCCTTCACAAAACACACAACTTGGACTGTACTTTTGCAACACAATCGCCTCGTCACCCTTAATGAACACTTCAAAACCGTCATGGGCAGAGATGTTCATACTTCTACGTAACTCCTTTGGTAAAACCACTCTTCCTAAATGATCAACCTTGCGAACAATACCGACACCTTTCATGCTTGGTTCCCCTCTCAACATTAAACTTGGAAGAGGTTCAATGTAGGCGTTTGCCAAGGAAAGGAGCTAGTTCGTTAAATTTATTTTGTGATGGGAGGTGACTCTTCTGTCGTCACCGGCAGAGCAGAAGAGTCTTCCTTTTGGTCTTTTTCCTTTTGTTCCGTGTTGATTTCAGATTGAGGCGGGTCTGATTCATCAACATCATTATTTGGTGGACGCGGTTCTTCATTACCTTGATTGCCCTCATCGCTTCCTTCAGTCACTCTTTCATCCGTTGATGGGGGCTGGGAAAGATTCTCTGCATCCTTATCCACACTATCGTGATTTCCTTGCCCATCTTGCTGACCCTCTTTGGTTGCAGAAGATGAATTACTCAATTTCTCAGCATCAGCATCTTTTCCTGGGCTACCACCTTTACCACTAGCTTCTTTTCCGTTTACTGATTGGGTCTGCATTAATTTAGCTTCGTTAATCCATTTTATCCAGACTTCTTCAGGTGGCGGATTGCGTAGGATCTCGGGGTCGGACTCTTCCACTTTGGCAATCAGTTCATCCATCGAAAAATGTTCTACATCGTCTAGGGCAAGCATTAATCCGGTCCTATTGGCCACCAGCCACATGGCATACTTTCCAGGTGAAAGAGCATTCTTTTTCGCTTCCACTTGAACGACCTCAGGTAATGCCACCGTGTAGATAAACACGCCTGACTGAGATAATTCATCATCCTTTTTAATATGCTCTTGGATTTCTGAAAGCGTCTCTTCATTCACTATTTCAGATTCACGATTAGCTACACCAGAGACGACTACTTTCTCCTTGGCGTGTAATACACCGCCCTCTTGCGCTTTGCGCAAGTACTCCAGCACGACTTCTCCTGCATCTTTTTCTTCCCACGAGATTTCTTCCACAATCCGTTCCGCAGATGAGGTAAGAGGTCGTACCTCTACAACTTGTTCCTTCTTATCCAAACCTAGCTCAATGCCGTCTTCAATATCAATGTAGATGTAGCGTTCAGCATATGCCCTAGGGACATCTCCCATGAAAGAGTAAAGGAATAATAGCAGAGCTAGACAAGCTGTCCCTCCTACAGCTACTAGTGGACGGAAAGAAGAGAAACGAAATCGTAGCTGTACCGGTGGAAGGTTAATCTCTTCACCTAGCTGCGCCTGTAAATCTCCGCGACGAACTTCCTTAAATTCACCCGTAGCGGTCATCACGATGATTGATTTTTGACGAACTTCCATCACGATCCCTTTTCGCATTGTTGCCACCCCCCTTCAGAATCTAATTTAAAACCCAGGTAATCTCGCATCATAGGTAAATCTTCAGTTAAAATAATCGTTAAAGCTACTAGATACTTCCGATGTCGCGAAATCGTTCGACGATGACAATCCAAAAAGGGCGCTAATTCTTTTGCGGGACGTTTCTTTTCCAATAAAACCTTCAAATATCTCTTATCCTTTACAATACGCTCAGCATACTGAAATAATGTTGCTCGCGTATCTCGATGTTTCGGTGATATTTTAACCAGGTCTTTCATAGCAATGCCATACCGCGACAGCTGCTCGCTGTACTGTTCAATTTCCAGACGGCGCATGAAGGACTCTTCTTCCTTCTGGAAATTCTGCATCGATTGTTTCGCAATCTCCTTAGGATCACCATCGTCTTCCATATGACCTTCTGTAAAGTGAACTTGTTGTCGATGTTTTTGTTCCGAGCGATAATAGTCGATTAAGCGCCGACGAATAACCATATAAGAAAATGTTTGAAACGAGCTATTTTGATCTCTGGTATAATTCGTTATCGCTTCATCGAATCCGGTTAGTGCAATCGAATACTCATCATCTGTCTGAGTGATTGACCGACTACAGATCCGAGATGCGACGCGCAAAATATAACTTTTATTCAAGCGAAGTAACTCTTCCCTCAAATAAGGTGAATCTTTAGTTTGGGCCTCGATGACTGCACTTTCGATCCCATCTAACTGACCACTATACCCCTCTCCCTCAGGAATGAGCAATACACTGACACCTCTTCCTACTCAGTTATTCGTAACGGCCCCGTTTTTTTAGTCCTTTTTTCTTTTATTCTAACACATCCTTAAGATTCATCCTATATCAACTATTTGAAGGTATTATTTAAAAATTCACCAAATAAATATCCCAATTTATATTCATATATGTATGCAAAAGAGCCGCACACGGATTATATTAATCATTCCAGGCGACTCCTTTCTTTCATCTTTTACCCGATACACTTTGCTGGATGAAAACCAATCATCCCGAACATATTCACTACAGCTCCATATACCAATACCTTTCTCCTGTGCCTTCCCCTCAGCCTCTTTATATTACATCCCTTGTATTGGGCGGGAATATATACGCCATCCCATTCCAAAAGCTCTCGTTGAACACTCGTATCGTTCACATATACATGGGCTAAGAGGCGGACAACTAGTCTCCATAAAACTCCGAAGCCGACTAGACCAGACCTAATCGACTTCGGAGTTTTCACGTGCTTTTGCTCTCATACCACGGTCTTACCAACAAAAGTAGACTGGAGAAAACCATCAACCGCTTTGTATAATAAAATTGATCCTCCTCGCTACTTCTCAGGATTTCAGCTATTTTTTAACTTTAACTGTTGAATCTCTACCAACGCCTGTTCATTTTCCAGCGAAGATACATCTCCCAGCTTCTCACCTAGATAAGCAGAGCGGATCAAACGGCGTAAAATCTTTCCGTTACGTGTCTTAGGTAGTTCAGAAACCAACATCACCTTCTGTGGTTTCAACGCTTTCCCGAGGCGGTCCGATACAAGAGTCATCAGTTCAGCTTTCACCTTTTCCGTGTCTGCAACCTTCGTTCGTAGTACAACAAAGCAGACCGCACTCTCCCCTTTAATCGGATCTGGCACGCCTATCGTAGCCGCTTCCAACACTGCAAGGTGATCTACCAGAATCGACTCCACTTCGGCCGGTCCTAATCGCTTCCCCGCAATCTTCAATGTGTCATCAGAACGTCCGCTGATCATCCATTCCCCCTCGTCACCAATTTCCACCCAATCACCGTGTACCCATATTCCAGTTTCTGACTTCCAATAAGTCTGCTCGTATCGCTTCGGATCTCGCCAAAATCCCTTTGTCATGCCTACCCATGGTTGTCGCAACACCAACTCCCCTACCTCACCACGAACCGAATCCCCCGCCATGTTAATCACATCAGCATCCATTCCCGGAAGTGGTCCAGAAAAGCTACACGGATATAACGGCTTTAACAGATTTCCTCCCAGGATTCCCCCTGCTATCTCTGTTCCGCCCGAGTAATTATAGATAGGGATGTTATGTTTGCCAACCTCAGCAAACAACCACCACCAAGGTTCTGGATTCCAAGGCTCCCCTGTAGACCCAATCAAACGCAAATATGAAAGATCATGATCCGTTGCCCATGTTAACTCATACTTCATCAAGGAGCGAATCACAGTAGGTGAGATCCCAAGATGAGTAACCTGATGCCTTTCCACCAATCCCCACAGTCGGTCAGGTTGCGGATAATCAGGTGTACCTTCATAAATTAGCATCGCACTACCGGCCAGAAGTGCAGAAAACACCATCCACGGCCCCATCATCCAACCCATATCTGTCATCCAGAACAATACGTCCCCTTTACCTACATCCATCCCATACATAGCATCACTTGCTGCCTTAATGGGGAAGCCAGTATGTGTATGAACCGTTCCTTTTGGTTTTCCTGTCGTTCCGGAAGTGTATATAATCATAAAGGGATCGGACGCATCCATCTCCACAGCTGGAAGCGGTTTCATTTCTCTTCTCACTTGATCCCACTCTATATCAGTACCTTCCTGCCAGGGAATTTCTCGTCCCAAACGACGTACTACCACTACATGCTCAATAGATGAAGACTGGTGCACTGCTTTATCCGCCTCTTCTTTTAAGGGAATCACTTTTCCCCGTCGCAAAAACCCATCAGCAGTAATGACCATTTTCGCTTCACAATCCTGTATCCGAACAGCAACAGCTTCTGCACCATACCCCGAGAAACAGGGGGTAAATATCGCTCCAATCCTTGCGATGGCAAGCATGGCAATCACATTCTCTGCAATCATGGGCAAATAAATTGCCACCCGATCTCCTCGTTCTACTCCTAATGACGATAGTCCTGTTGCCACGCGCGTCACTTCGCGCCACAGTTCGTTATAAGTCCATGTCTGAACTTGACCATCATCGGCTTCCCACACCAGAGCGGGACGCTGACGCATCGCAGGATCATCTACCCACTTATCTAAACAAGATTCACTGATATTAAGGCTCCCACCAATAAACCACCGCGGCCACATCGGGCCGCCGGAGCGATCCAGCACCTGCTGATACGGTTTTTTCCACCGCAGCTCCATATCTTCTGCTACAGCTCCCCAATACCATGAGATATCCTCAACAGAGCGCTGATAAAATTCACCATAATCTTCATAGCCATTCTTTTTCATAAAGCTAAATAATTTCGTCTTCTTTTTTTGTTCTTCACTCGGTTTCCATGCAGCTTTCGATATATTCACCCTGCTCGCCTCCACTTAAGTGATTATTTATAGCTAAATCATTACACCCTACTACCCTTCTCTCCTTAATCTTAGCCATCAAACTGGCTCAGGTCAAAATCTTTTCTTAAGTAGTGCACCTCCACTATTGAAATAAAAGATACATTGATTAGAATAGACGGGTATGATAATAATATCCGATCATAAAGTGAGTGAAGTGTTATGGAAAAAGAATACTTGAAACGAACCATAGTAAAGCGTGAAGTAAACAGCCAATACCTACCTAATTCCCGCACCATCCAGATCTACCTTCCACCTGGATATGATGATAACAGTACCTACCCTGTTTTATATCTTCATGATGGAGATGATTACTTCAACTTAGGTCGCATAGCGACTCAAGCGAATAAGATGATCATCGATGATGAAATTGAGCCGATTATTATGGTCGCCATCCCGGTAGACAAATCAGTCCGCACCGAAGAGTATGCACCGGTACACGAGCGCAATCACGCTTACCAGCAGTTCTTCGCCCATGAATTATTGCCCGCAGTAGAAGGGGAATTTGCTATTGATGCGACCCCCTCAGGACGGGTTGTAGGCGGCTCTTCCTTAGGTGGAACCGTATCTTTACACTTGACATTAGAGCACCCCCATCTCTTACGGCACGTTTTGTCTCAATCGGGTGCCTTCTGGGAGCCGACGATAGATGCCATATCACAACAACATTCGCTATCGGACGTAACGATATATCAAACGGTGGGAATGTCTGAGACAGCCGTCTCTACTCACCAAGGCACGTTCGATATTTTAAACCGCAACCGTGAAGTAAGCCGTCTGCTACAAGACAAAGGATGTCACCTCTATTATGAAGAAAAAGAGGGGGATCATACTTGGGGATTCTGGCAAAAAGATATTCCTGATGCTCTTCGGTATTTCTTCGGGTAACTTCTCTACTTAATGGATTCAATTAATGGGGGGTGAAGCGAAAGATTACACTTTTGCTTCACCCCTTTTAACAACCACAAAAAAGGTATTCATCCTCTATCATTTGCAATTCACTATTCTAGTGGAAGCACATACTCTATTACATAACAGAAATTACGAAAAACACGTATAGAGAAAGGAGAAACCTCTTTTGAGCCGCTCTTTGTGGAAACAACGACTAGAAGTCGCCATGAAACCCTATATTCGACCGCTTACCAGCTTAGTCGAAAAAGATTTTATTCCACGAACACAACAATCCACCGGACAAATCAAAGCCGGTGTCCGCCATCCCAGTCGATTTAGTGGTGTTATTCTTCTTAGCTCCCTTTCACACACCCGTTCCCCACTCATTAAAACATATGGAATGCGTGATTATAAAAAATCACTCCCCTTTTCTGCTCACACCATATTCCGTCTAGCTTCTAACACCAAGATCTTTACCGGTATTGCAATCGCCCTTCTCCATGAACAAAAACTATTAAAAGTTACGGACCCTGTTGATAAATATCTCCCACATGGACTCCCCCCCTCTCCCTACCGCAGCCAAGTGACCATTCATCACTTGTTAACCAATACTTCTGGATTAGCGCGCAACCCTAATTATCATCCTATTCAGAAGTTAGGTTTCATTGCAAAGCCTGGAAGTAAGTATGAGTACAGCAATTCAAACTACCTACTCCTTGGTTCACTCATCGAGAAAGTGACTGGCCTATCCTATGAATCTTTTATTCGGAAACAACTGATCCTTCCCCTCAAACTACACAGAACTGGATTTAGTGATTCCATGAGAAGGATAAACGGTAAAGCAGAAGAATATGTCCAAGTAGGACCTATGCTCGTCCCTATTCATGAGGACCGCTTCAAATTAAAGTCAGCGGCCAGCATGTACTCCACTGCGACCGATATGCTAAAGTTTAATCAACGTTGGCACACACTCGTGAAACCATCTACTATCTCGCTCATCAACGCTAAATATCAGTCCCACTATAGCCAGCTCCCAGAAGGCCGTTACGGGTATGGACGGATCTTAGCAGCCGATCACTCGTATTGGCGCCACTCAGGCGAATTGGGAGGGACGTATAGCATGAATGCTGTTTTCCCCCAACACAACGTGTGCCTTGTCTTCTTTTCCAATATCCGCCCGATGTTCTCACAAACTCTCCCACTGGAACTTCTGCGTCATCTAAAGCAGCATGTGATTGATAAAAATTGATACCTTTTACGCTTAAATCCCTTTAATACACCGTACTATGAGGAGGAAAAAATGAAATCGTGGACGGAAGAAATCAAAATTAATGCTCCTATCACACAAGTGTGGACACTTTTTGATGGTTCCATCGAAAACATGCAAAAGATTATGCCTCAAGTTGTAGACAACCAACCCAAATCCATTACTCCTGATATAGAAGGCAGTACCTACTTGCAAAAGTATCGCGAGGGAAAACGAGTAATGGAATACGAAGTTGAAATCCTATCTTGGAAAGAAAAAGAGGAATATAAAAAGATGAAGGTGGGTTTTACGATAGCCAAGATGTTTAGCATCACTGCCGAATATGAGCTGTTTCGCTTAGATGATCAGCATACTCGCTTTCGTTATACCGCTACCAATAAACCACTCACCTGGCTAGCACGTCTCTTTCTTCTTTTTGCCAATAAACGAGTCGTTGTCCAATTTGTTGAGCGTGTAAAAAATGTAGCTGAATCAGAGAGATCATAAAAAAACTGACCCACCTTACACTCGTTCCCGAGTAAAAGTGGGTCAGTTTTCTTATCTACTCTCTCCAAAAGAGACCAACTCTGCCGGCTGAACCAATACTTTTCCTTTTCCTTGGCAGTGAAGTTGAAAGGTTTCCCCTGACGAGCGCCCCATCAAGGTTTTAAGGTTTATGTCTGCTTTTGCTTTCGGGGATACCCCAGCCGTCCATCCAATCACTGCATTAGGATCAACCACAACTGGTGTATCTAGCGCGATCGGCTCACCATGAGAGCTAATCGCCACATACCCTGTGCCAAAAAGTCGACAAGTAAATAATCCTCCTGAAGCCATCCCTGCTCCTTTTATCATCGATATATCCCATTCGATCGTCTTCTCAAATGCGAGTAGATGTCTTCCTTCCACAAACAATGTTTCGTTATTTAACTTTAAGATCGTAATTTCTGCAGCGTCATCCGCGAGAAAGAGATCACCCTCCCCTTCTGCTTTCATCAGCGGCACACCTTCACCGGTCATTTTCTTCTTAATCCACTTACTAAAGCCGCCTGACGTACTTTCAAAGCGAATGTCCCCTTGATAAGCGATCATGCTTCCCGCTCGACAAAAAACCGAATCCTTCACACAAATTTTAAGTGCTTTTCCGTTTTGTAATACAAATGATTCTTGTGCTTCTACTTCTTCCGCTTCCTGTAGTAAATGATCTAGTGATTGAGGCATCGTATTCCTCCTTTATTCATTCACCCCTGGCAAACTTTATTCTTCACAGAGGGAGCGATCCTCCTCAAGATGTATGAACACTTTCTTCTTCTTCAAGTAGGATTCCTGCTGGACCAAAGAATTCATAATGTAGATGCTCTTCCTTGACCCCCATCTGAAGAAGCATTCTATATATCGCCTTCATGAAAGGCACAGGCCCACAGAAATATACTTCCACTTCCCGACCTGGCCAAATACTTCGGAGCTGCTCTTCCTTCACCCGTCCGACGAACTGGCAATGTTCCCATTCATCATCCCCCACTGGAACCTCATACCATGTAAAAGAACTCACTTGCGAATGCTCATCTGCTAGTTCTTTCACTTCCTTACGAAAAACATGGCTTTGTCCATTTTGAGTGGCGTGAATAAAAGTAACTTGACGGTGAGGCTGCTTTTCGATCACCGTATTTAGCATAGCCATCATCGGCGTAAGACCGACACCACCACTAATGAGCACAACCGGTTTCTCTATTTCCATATTAAGCACAAACTCCCCTGCCGGTGCGCTTAACAGCAAAGTATCTCCTTCGCCGACCTGTTCGTGCAGATAATGAGAAACCTGACCTGCTGGCGTTTGTTCCGTCTCCCCTTCCTTCTTAACAGTAATGCGGTAGTACTTTCTCCCGGGAGCGTCAGATAAGCTATACTGGCGAATATGGGTATTCTTCTGACCCGGTATCTCCATCTTAACACTAATATATTGCCCAGGTTGGAACGTAGCCAGTTCCGCCCCGTCTACTGGACGAAGATAAAACGAAGTAGTGGTTTCACTTTCACTCACCTTTTTTTCTACTGTAAAAGGCTTAAACCCTTCCCATCCCCCGGTCTGCGTTTCCGCTTGCTGGTATAATTCTTGCTCTACCTGAATAAACACTCCAGCGATCACTCCGTACGCTTCTTCCCATGCTTCCATAATCTCTGGTGTAGCATCCTCTTGTAATGCTTCTTTGATGGCAAGGAGTAAATATTTCCCTACAATCGGATATTGCTCTGGCTTTACCCCTAAACTACGGTGCTTTTGCGCCGCAACCATCACTTGTGGCAACACCTCTTCTAGTCGGTCTATATGAAGAGCGGCATTGTACACCATATTGGCTAACGCCTCTGGCTGTCTTCCCCGCTTTTGATTAGCATGATTAAAAATATTAAGAAGCTCTGGGTGTTCTGTAAACATGCGTTCATAAAAATTTTTAGAAATCGTTGTGCCATGCTTTTTTAGTACCGGTGCAGTCGCCTTAATCAACTCAATCGTATGTGCTTGTAACATCATTGATCGCCCCATTCATACTGGTTGGCAAGGATTGTATTCCCTGCTTTCCTATATTGTACGAGAGCGATTCACTTTCCTATGTGATGAGAATCACATAGCAGGTGACGAAATAGTGACAGTGACTCAACTGCTACCACATCCTCCTCCACCGCAGCTACTACCACAACTACTGCCACTATCTCCACAGTCAACACCACTACAACTACTACCGCATCCGCTCGTCGAGTTCAATCCAGAGTCCGATCGGGGTGAATAACCACCCAGCGCATACACAGTGTTGTATATACTGTTATACTGATTCGCATGATGTAAGGAGAGGAAGAGACACATTGAAAGTGTGCCGATCACTCCTTCTGTCACGGGGAGCGTAGAATGATATTGTTTCGGGTTAATACCACTTTGTTCCACCCTCACTTTCATATCTTCGTATACTTTTATCTGGTAACGACCCATTTCTTCGGCCAGCACTCTTGTATCTACTACACCTTCTGATGAACGCCAAGCTATAGGAACAACCCCTGTATTGTTATGAGCGAACCCAGCTAACCACTCCTCAGGCATAGGAATGGCAAAAAACTTCCCCCATGTCTTATTACTAAACTTAGTGGGGAAATAGAGATAACAATAAACCAAATCAAAACAGAGTCGCTGTTCAGGAGTAGATGCCTCCCCTTTCGCATGGGGTTCGTGGTGGAGATATGTACCGAGAAAGGCATGTGTAAATTTTTCGTATTCACGGGTAAACATCAACATCTCATGCCAGATTTTATCAACATCAGCACTATACATTTCAACCGAGCGTAGTACAGCTGTCATGACAAAAAAACGCTTCGTCTCAAACCAAAAGTTTTCCCATTCGCTATCTGTCCACTTCTGCTCAGCTTGAACGCGCTTACGCACCTTCGCTATGTATTCTTCATCCAAGGAATTTTCCAGTCGAGTAACTATCGCATACATCTCATCGTAAAATTTAATACTATGCTGTTGAATACCCAGATTCTCCATAGTGTATAAACGAGCCCGTTCAGCTAGTATAGCCCCCTCGCGTCGAGCACGCTCATCAGATATATATTTGACCACACTGATAACCACAATGATCATAAAGAAAATAACGAATACAAGCATCATCATCCATTCCATCTTTTACATCCTCTCATAATACCATTTGTTCTTTCTATCTATTCATACTGTTTTTCTATAAAACTAGGTAAATCCTCTTTTGCTGCTATAATTCATGTTTCTTCGTCTGTTTTCAAATAACCGTCATAACCTCTACTCTCTACATCGTGATATAGTGAGAACAGGAGGTGCGATAGCATGAGTTCACCCTTAAATCGCTTTCGTTTCATCAGTACATTAGAAGGGATATCATTCTTATTATTACTAGGGATCGCAATGCCCTTAAAATATATCGCCGACTGGCCGTATGGTGTCACTGTCGTTGGCTGGGCGCACGGCGTTCTGTTCATCCTTTATTTTATGGCACTTGCACATGTTTGGTTTACCGAACGATGGTCATTAATCCGTCTCTTTCTTGCTGGGGTCGCATCGGTTCTCCCATTTGGAACATTTATCTTTAATGCTCGCATAGCAAAGAACGAGGGGGATTTACGTTCTTAGATCTAGTAGCGCTCTAAAAACCAGAGTGCTCCCCATCCCTATGAAAAGAGACAAGGAACAAAGCGACTAGTCCATCAATATTCATAGCTACTTTTTTATTGCACATTAATATGATCACCGACCAGAATATTAGGACAACCTGCATTTTTTGAAGAAAGAATACTGAAGAACCACATTCGGGTACGTGCGCTATTATGCCTCTAAACGATAGTGGTTCTTTCCTTTCTGCTTACAATTACTTATGAAGTAAGTCACTCATTTTCATGAATAGCCGCTCAAAAAGAATATTAAGCTATATCGATCAAGTTTCACAATGATTTCAATCATAACACTCATCAATCGGCTTAGTTTTTTTCAAAATTCGCATGAGTATATAGTCTACTAACCAAAACACCATTGCAAAAAAAATGAAGAAAATATAAATCGGATTATATATCATCATAGTGTAAAATCCATATGAATCTTTTGTTAGAAGTCCTATAAAGATAACAAGCAAATATGGAATAAGAAAAAAAATCCACCATCTCCCCTTAGGAATCATCTTAATTAGTATCAAAATTATTACTACCAGTAGATAGATTGATAAGATTACTAATGTCTCTTCAAAATATTCTTTAAAAGTGACAAAAGTAAATGGAAGATGAATACCTCCAACTATATGTAGCACGAAAGTTGGTAAAGTTTTTTCCTTAGTTATTCTTTCAGCAAAATACGATCCCAATCCCCCATATATAATAAAGATCGGAAGCAAAACGCCACACACTACGAGTATGATTTCGTGAAAAGAAGAAAAAAACATAAATCCACCTAACACGAGGTAGCAACATAGAACAAAAAACATTAATATAGATCCAGTAATTATTTTCCTTAATAATAAGTTAATCTGATTACTCCTCAGTAGAATAATGTAATTTTGTAAAATAAAATATACTATAATTAGGATTCAGGATTGGTCACCTGAAGGATCAATCACTTATCATAATGATCAAGTTTTAACTACAAAATTAACAGAGAGTAGAATAACTACCATTTTCAAAGTGATAAAACACTTCCAATGGAATGATTTTGAGAGTGATGATGGTTTATTCGAAAAACATAGAAATGGTAACAACATATAGATACCCAAAGATAATACGTATATCGATAACAAAATAAATCCTACTAAATAAATATATAACATGCAGTATCCATTCAAAAAGGCGGGTCCCCAGAAAATAATTAGAAAACAATAAATAGTGTGGTGTAGAGATAAATGATGAATTAAAAGAAACCATTCCCTATAAACCAATGGAATTAGAAACCATTGTACTTAATGGAAGATATGAGAATAATCGTTCCAGGAGCACTACTACCATTCCTGCAAAAAACCAGATTATCCTAGGATTAGGTCGTTTGTAAGATATGCTTCCTTTATCCCTCTTGACAAAGCACCTAACCCACTCTGCTTTATGTTTACCAATTTATGCTATAATTTTTATAACCACCAACCCCTTTTCAGAAGCAATTAAGCAACCTCAGTTCGATTGTGATCGAACTGGGGTTGCTTAGTCTCTTTTGTTCTTACAGTCTACTTTGCAAAGGTAAGTTCAGCCATACCTGTACTTGTCTTTTATTCACTTTATATCCTTAACCGCAGTACTTGTCATACGCAGCTGTCAAGTCACTAGCTATCGCCTCTAAGTCACGATTTTCGATCTCAAGACGATGAATCATATGAACCAATTTCCCATCTTTCATCAACACAAATGAAGGTGATGATGGGGGCATATCAACAAAGTATTCACGCGCCTTTGCTGTCGCCTCTTTATCTTGACCAGCAAACACCGTGAACAAATGGTCCGGTGTTTTTTCATGTTGAAGTGAATGGGCAATCGCTGGACGGGCTAAGCCTGCCGCACAACCACATACTGAGTTAACCACGATCAGGGCGGTACCTTTTGCACCTTCTCCTTCCAGTGCTGTCGTTACCTCTTCTGCGGTCGTTAATTCTGTAAAGCCTATACGTGTTAATTCATCCCGCATCGGCTGAACCATCATTTGCATTTGTTGAATATAAAAGTTTTGCGCCATCGTTATCCCTCCTCCTTCTTCTCTCTTATTGTATCCATTCCCATAGCCAACGTCTACCTGCCACTTACCTGACCGCCATCTTCTCCATACGCTTAGCGGCTTCGGTCACCTCAGTCGAGATTTCCTTCATTCTATCCACTGTTAAACGGCTAACCGGACCTGATACGGCTAAAGCCGCAATAATATGCCCTGAACGGTTGCAGATGGGTACCGCGATCGCTGATGCTCCTGCCTCCCGTTCAGCTACACTGGTTGCATATCCCGTTTTTCGGATATCCTTTAACTGAAGCAAAAACAATTCCTTCTCACCCTCATTTGCCCACTCAATCCGCTGTAAAATCATATCTTGTGTCGGTTTATCTGCATAGGTGAGCAACACTTTACTGGATGCACCAACCGATAGTGGCATTCGTTCACCTACTGGTGCAACACGACGAATCGTCTGCTTGCTTTCCACCGCTTGTACTCGAATACGTTCAATTCCATCCCGTACATATAAACTGACCGTTTCGTCCAAAGTATCTCTTAAACGCTCCATTTCGGGTAAGAATAAAACAGCCGGGTCATGAGCTTGTGTCAAATTGGAGGAAAGCTCCCATAGTCGGAAACCGAGTCGATACCGTTCATTCTCTTGATTCCGAATAAGAAAGCCCTTTTTCTCCAACGTTGTCAGTAAGCGGTACACGGTACTCTTGTTTAGCCCTGTTTTTCTCGCAATCGCTGTCAAACTTAATTCGGACTCATCAATAAAGCAACATAATATGTCCAAGGCCCGCTCAGCCGCTCGAACCGTCAATTTGTTATCTTCCAAAACAAGGAACCCTCCTTGTGTTTCACTCTGTGAAATTCGTTTTCTCCTCTCATTATACGCCTCAACGCTCTATTATAAAAGAGGGTACTAATGAAAAATGATAATCATTCTCATTGAAATCAAGGCTTTTCTCAATAAAAAAGTAGCCTTCATTCCCATTTAGGGTCTATACAAAATGAAATCACAGCGATATAATATTACTGGAAAAGAAACATCGTTTCATCTAATGAAACTTATCGGGATGTAGTGTGAATTCAAAAACAAGGAGGATATCCTCATGAACAAAGATGCTTATGGCATTCGCTCTTCATTAGAAGTTGGCGGTAAAAAGTATACCTATTACAGCCTACCTGAACTTGAAAAACAAGGTTTGTCCAATGTAACCCAACTTCCTTACTCTATCCGCGTTCTCTTGGAAGCGGCAATTCGTCAATACGACGGTACCACCGTAACCAAAGAACATGTTGCGCGCTTACTTAACTGGTCCGATTCAAAAGATACAAAAGAGATCGCTTTCAAACCAGCACGGATCGTATTACAAGACTTTACAGGTGTGCCCGCAGTAGTTGACCTTGCTGCTCTCCGTTCTGCGATGGAACGTGTAGGTGGAGATCCAGAACGAATCAATCCACTTATCCCTGTAGACTTGGTTATCGACCATTCCGTTATGGTAGATCGCTTCGGTACCGACGATGCGCTCGAATACAATATGAATATTGAATTCGAACGGAATGCAGAACGTTATCGTTTATTGCGTTGGGCAAAAGAAGCTTTTAATAACTTCCGTGCTGTTCCGCCAGCAACTGGAATTGTTCACCAAGTAAACTTGGAATACTTGGCTTCTGTAGCTGCTACCCGTGAGGTAGACGGTGAACTTGAAGTGTTCCCTGATTCTCTCGTCGGAACAGACTCCCACACCACCATGATCAATGGTTTAGGTGTTGTTGGTTGGGGCGTAGGCGGAATTGAAGCAGAAGCGGGCATGCTCGGACAGCCTCTCTACTTCCTTACCCCTGAAGTAATCGGCTTTAAATTGACCGGTAAGTTGGCAGAAGGGGCAACCGCCACTGACCTAGCGCTTACGGTTACCGAAAAGCTGCGCCAAAAAGGTGTAGTTGGGAAGTTCGTCGAGTTCTACGGTCCAGGACTAAATAGCTTAACCCTCGCCGACCGCGCCACCGTTTCCAACATGTCCCCTGAGTACGGGGCTACCATCGGCTTCTTCCCTGTAGATGAGGAATCCCTCAACTACTTACGTATGACCGGTCGCGAAGAAGAGCAAATCGAATTAATCAAAGCTTATTATGAAGCACAAGGTATGTTCCACACCCCAGAAGCTCCAGAACCTACCTTCACAGACACACTGGAACTTGACTTGGGCGATGTTACACCTAGCTTGGCAGGACCACGCCGTCCACAAGATCGCATTGAGCTCACCCATATGAAAGAGCACTGGAACGAAATCATTACCAAACCACTCAGTGAAGGTGGTTTTGAGCTCACCCCTGAAGATCTCAAGAAGAGTGCGAAAGGGATCAACCGTGATGGCGAAGAGTACGAGCTTAACAACGGCTCTGTCGTAATTGCTGCTATCACTAGCTGTACCAATACCTCCAACCCTTCGGTTATGCTAGGGGCGGGTCTGGTTGCGAAAAAAGCTGTCGAACTCGGAATTAAGCGTGCTCCTTATGTAAAATCCAGCTTAACTCCCGGTTCCAAAGTAGTTACAGACTACCTTGAGAAATCCGGTTGTTTAGAAGCCCTAGAAGAGCTTGGATTTAACCTTGCCGGTTATGGTTGTGCTACATGTATCGGTAACAGCGGTCCACTTCCACAAGATGTAAGCGATGCTATCAACGAAGGTGACCTGACTGTGGCATCCGTCTTGAGTGGTAACCGTAACTTCGAAGGACGTATTCACCCAGAAGTGAAAGCAAACTACCTAGCTTCACCACCATTGGTTGTTATCTATGCCCTAGCTGGTACAGTCGATATTGACTTGGAGAAAGATCCGATCGGATACGGTCATAATGATCAGCCCGTCTATTTCAAAGATCTGTGGCCAACCACCAAAGAAGTACAAGAAACGATGGAACATGCTGTTAGCGCAGAGCAATTTAAGGAAAAATACGCACGTGTCTTTGATGAAAACGAGCGTTGGAACCAAATGGAGACCCCTACCGGCACCATGTACGACTGGGATGAATCCTCCACCTACATTCACGAGCCACCATTCTTCGTGGATATGGCACCGGATATGGAGAATATCAGTGAAATTAAAGGCGCTCGTCCCCTCGCCATGTTGGCTGACTCGGTTACAACTGACCATATCTCACCTGCAGGTGCGATTGCCAAAAACAGCCCAGCGGGACGCTTCTTGCAAGAACGGGGTGTAGAACTAAAAGACTTTAACTCATACGGTTCTCGCCGCGGAAACGACCTAGTGATGACACGTGGAACCTTTGCCAATATCCGCATCCGTAATCAAATGGTTCCTGGCACAGAAGGTGGGGTAACCAAACACATCCCATCAGGTGAAACGATGGCCATCTTCGATGCAGCGCAAAAATACAAGGAAGAGAACACTCCATTGATCGTGCTTGCCGGTAAAGAATACGGTACCGGTAGTTCCCGTGACTGGGCGGCTAAAGGAACACTTCTTCTCGGTGTGAAAGCAGTTATTGCAGAGAGCTTTGAGCGAATTCACCGTAGCAACCTCGTAGGCATGGGAGTATTGCCGCTCCAATTTGCAAACGGAGAAAGTTGGAAATCTCTAGGTTTAAATGGTGAAGAAACATTTGACATCATCGGTCTTGATAACAACATCCAACCACAACAAACACTAAAGGTCCTTGCTACACGTGACGGCAAATCTACCGAGTTCGAAGTGATTGTACGGTTAGACAGCCAAGTGGACATCGAGTACTACCGTAATGGAGGTATTCTTCAAACCGTTCTTCGTCAAATCTTCAACGAATCAAAAGAAGCGTAAATGAATATCAATCGACTACACCATGTGCAGATCACCATACCACAAGGGAATGAGTCGTTAGGAAAACATTTTTACTGTGAAATTCTTGGTTTACCAGAAGTAATAAAACCCGCGTCCCTTCAAGGACGCGGGGGATTCTGGCTCCAATTAGGCCCTCAGCAAATTCATATCGGTACTGAAGCCCATGTAAATCGTCTCGCTACCAAAGCACATATCGCCTACGAGGTAGATGATCTTAAAACTTGGCATACTCACTTAAAGCAACATCAAGTTGAAATAATAGAGAGTGTACCCATCCCCGGGTTTGCCCGTTTTGAGTTTCGTGATCCCTTTGGTAACCGTATCGAAATGATACAATCGATTTAATATGTCATCAGTGGATTTTCATATAAACGGTTTACCTTACACAAAGGGGTGCCTTCAGTTGAAGGCACCCCTTTGTTTTTTATTTCGATTCTCGTTCCTGTGGTGAAAATCGCTGCATCGTTTGATACCATGATACGACTTTTCCATCCGATACACTAGCGCTCAACCACTTGCGCTTCCCAATACGCCGGCACGATCCTGATTCCATCAGCAATAAATTTTCTGCACATTCCGCCAATGGAAAGTCATGCGTTGCCATCAATGTAATGCGCCGCTCTGGTCGATCATTCAGTTCTTCCCATAAAATTTCTCGTCCCACTTGATCTAAGCCTACCGTTGGATCATCTAATACCCAGATCAATGGGTCTACTAATAAACTTTGCGCAATTCGGTACCTTGCCAGCTCCCCTTGGTTTAGATCAGCCAATAAAGTGTGACGCTTTCCCCCCAACCCCCACCTGGCGATCAATTCCATCACCTTTGCTTTCGCACCGGGAACTTGTCTTCGTTGTGCCAAGTAATGCATCGCTTCCCCTAAGGTGATGCCACCTTCAAAACGGAGCCCTTGTGTCACATAACCCACACGACCACGTAACACCTCTAAATTGCTAGACCCATTTATCGCATGTGAGCGCGACCAGGCACATACTTCTCCCCGATCGGTTTGGATCATCATTCGCCCATCATCAGGCGCTAACCGTGTAGCCGTAAGACGAAGCAGTGTACTCTTTCCCGCACCTTTTGGTCCTAAGACTACCGTAACCCCTTGACCTACTGAACTATTAAAATCTAACAGACCGATCGCCTGGATATTGCGTTTTGAATGAGGCCTCTGTATTCTTCTGTTCTTCTCATCTACTTTATACACTTTATTAATATGTAGCCAGTCAATTCGCAACCCAGTCCCCCACTCTCCCACTATATTTTCACATGCTAATAATCTTTCAATTTGATCTATTACATATATTGATCTCCGACAAAATCCTCCACTAACATTCTTATTTTTCACTCTATACTATGCAGGCAGGATTGTCAATTACCATTTATTCCTTCAATCTATTTTTAAACAAGTGCCTCTCATCAACAAGAAGTTAAGGTGCCATTCATACCTTAACTTCACATCTTACTCATATACTAATTATTACTTTTATACTCTAATCCCCCTTTTCTTTCTGTACTTCATGAGCTAATCCTTCTACATTAGCAATACAAATCCACCCCCGTCCTGTAATGATAATTCCCCGCTTTTTATACTGCTTTATTAACCGAGTCACTCCTTCACGGGATACCCCCGCTACATCGGCCAAATCTTGGTGGGTGATGGGGAAATGGATATTTACACTTCCACCTTCCTCCATTTCCATTCCCTCTACCAATTGTAATAACGCGCGAGCTACACGGTAGGAGCTGCTATGATGAGATTGATCGCGCAACGCACGCTGAAGATCTTGCAATTTTTTTCCCATCACTCGCATCACCTTAATCGCAATGGTAGGAGATTGTGTGAGAAGAGCTTCAAAATCGTGCATAGGAATCACAAATAGTCGGCTTTTCTCTAAGGCGATTGCCGTTCCCGGATAAGGAGCGGAATCAAAAAAGCCGATATGGGGGAACATTTCCCCCGCCTTAATAAATGACATCACTTGCTCGTGTCCATTTGCATCCGTCTTAAACGCTTTAACAAACCCCTCATATAAAAAATAGATGAAGGCGCGTTCCCCGCCCTCATTAAAAATAACTTCTCGTTTATGATATTCTTTCATTAATGCTAATCCAGATAAAGATTGAAGCTCCCGTTCTGTCAGTGTTGCAAAAAAGGGAAGTGAGCGTAAAATGGGAAGAATTGAGGCCAAGATAAATTCACCTTTCTCTCACACATCATTATGTGGCTACCGTTTCAAACATAGACGCTTAGTGCCAAATGAAATTAAAATGAAGCGATCTCATGAAGCCCTACCTTTTCCTCAGGGTGTCGTTAGAGTTCCTTACGAAAATAGCACAGGGGACGATAAATCTCCTTCCCTCATCTCTCTACCCCTTGCAGTCGTTCCGTATAGCCAGCTAGGAACGAGAGCATCGTATGGGTGCCCGTTTTCACTGACAACTGCCCGACGTCGCGGAAAGGGTCTAAACAAACCAAGTCAAATGCCCCCACCTTTTCTTCTAACCCCAGCGTATAAACAGCTTCAAACAGATCCCAAGACACCATCCCACCTGGTGACGGTCCTGGTGAGCCTGGCATAAAAGAAAGATCAAGCACATCAATATCAACAGTGACATAAATAAGGTCTACTTCTTGCTTCAGTTCTTCAATACAACTAGACAAAATGTTCTGTAAACCTCTTCTGCGTACCTGATTCATCGTATAAAATGTAATGCCCTTTTCTACAACATACTCTTTGTAAGCTGCCGAGTTGGCAAAACTATGAATACCCAGTTGATAAATATGCTTCCCTTCAATCACACCATCTTCCTCGATCAATCCTCGAATAGGGGTACCATTGCTGGCGCCTTGATCGAGCACCCGTACATCAAAATGAGTATCAAACTGGATAAGTCCTACCTTTTTGTCATTGTTGGCACGCACAAAAGCATTAAAGGATGGGCGCGTAATCGAATGGTCGCCCCCTATGATCAAAGGCATAAAGTGAGGAAAATGCTTGGTCTGCTGATACAACTCATACAATCCCTCTGCAATGTTACGATGACACTGTTTAATATCCGTGGTATGCATACGTATATCACCGATATCCCGCACACACAGAGAAGATAGATCCACATCGTGATCAGCATCATAAGTAGCAAAAGACTTCCAACTAGCACGAAGAGCATTAGGAGTTTCACTTGCAGCTGAAGCGCTAATCGACGATCGTGACAAAGGTAACCCTATAAAACCGGCATGTAAACTCTCTTGATAATCCCATGGTTGTATCCACTCACTCACTTTATGATCGAGTCGATCTCCACTTGCTCGATTGACAAGAGCAGGTGGAACAATATTTACAAATGGAGACTTCATATTAAATATACCTCCTACATCAACTAACGGTTGTTACGATAAAATTAAGAGTCATCCTCTTGCTCACGTTTCACTAATCTACGTGCAAGAATGGACTCAATCTCTTTCATCGCTTCATCTACTTCACGTTTCCTATTTTCTACATTTCTCTTGGCAGAATCCAAAGAGTGTAGCGTATACCCATCACGATCTTGATCTTGACTGAGCCGACGTCGCAAGCCTTGCAGCTTTACTTTCTCTTCTATAAACGCTTCCCATTCTCTATTTCTCAGCTTCACTCGACTCCCCTCCTCTTTAAACAACATCCCCTTACCCTTATATTCGGAACACGCTCTCATTTTTAGACCACATGTGTTTATATTGTACAGGGGAGGTCCCCGCAGGGACCATATACCTATATATTATACACGTTGTCCACCACGAATGAACACCTGTCCATTTTTCACAACTGTATCAACAAGATTTACTCCAAAATTGTACTGAAGGTATGGATAGTTGGGGGCATCCATCATCAACAAATCTGCTTTCTTGCCTACTTCGAGACTACCCACTTCCTCTGCTTTCCCAATTGCATGAGCCGCATTAATGGTCGCTGCTGTAATAACCTCAGCAGGGGTCATCCTCATATTGAGACAAGCTAAATTCATAATCGTCCACAGTGATTCTGTTGGGGACGAACCCGGATTACGATCCGTCGACAACGCTACCGGAACTCCGGCTTCGATCATATCGCGTGCACGTGCATACTCCGCCATAAGGAAAAAGGCGGTACCTGGAAGCAACACAGCGATGACACCCGCTTCAGCCATCGCTACAATTCCTTCATCTGAGCTGCGCAAAAGATGATCGGCCGAAATGGCACCCACACGTGCCGCCAACTCCGCACCCCCAAGTGCTACTATTTCATCAGCATGAACCTTAGGAGTAAGCCCTACCTTCTTTCCTGCTTCCAAGATGCGCTCACTCTGCTCAATCGTAAACACTCCTTCTTCACAGAACACATCACAAAATGAAGCTAAATTTTCTCCTGCTACAATAGGTAGCATCTCCTCTATCACCAGGTCCACATAATCATTAGACCTTCCTTTATACTCTGGAGGAATAGCGTGAGCACCCATAAAAGTGGATATAACATCGACTGGATGTTGTTCACCCAATCTTTTTGCTACTCGTAACTGCTTCAGCTCATCTTCAAGAGTTAACCCATATCCACTTTTCGCTTCCACGGTAGTTACTCCGTGCTTAAGAAATTGATCTAATCGCTTCGTCGATTGTTCTATTAGATCTTCTTCGCTCGCCGCGCGTGTCATACGGGTACTTGCTAGAATCCCTCCTCCTGCTGCCAAAATGTCTAAGTACTTAGCACCGTTTAATCGCATCTCTAGTTCATATTCACGCGTTCCACCAAAAACTAAGTGCGTATGTGGGTCGACCAATCCTGGCATTACTAAGCGACCATCCGCATCGATCTGTTCAATCTCCTCATCTGTGTGCCACTGGCTTCCCCACTGTTGATCCAGCACCCCCTCGACATCTGCTTGTGTTCCTACAGCTAGGATACGTCCACCTTCAATCGCAACAGCCCCATTTTCGATCAATCCTAATTCATTCATCTCTTCTTTTCTCTTAGGCGCCTTACTTGCTCCTGCCAACGTAAGTAATTGACCTGCTCGTTTAATCACAACTCGCTTTTGTGCCATTTTTGTCACTCCATTTCTATCGTTTCAGTTTTTCTTCTGGCCTGCCAGAGGAATATGAATCCCTTTTTCTTCCGCTACTTTTTCCGCTAGATCGTAACCTGCGTCCACATGACGAACGACACCCATGCCTGGATCAGAAGTAAGAACACGCTCTAAACGTTTACCTGCTGCCTCAGTTCCATCAGCTACGACTACCATACCTGCATGTATAGAGTATCCCATACCTACACCGCCACCATGATGAACAGACACCCAGCTTGCACCATTGACAGCATTGATCATCGCGTTGAGAATAGGCCAATCCGCAACCGCATCACTCCCATCTTTCATTCCTTCTGTTTCGCGATTAGGAGAAGCAACTGAACCACAGTCCAAATGATCGCGTCCTATCACAATCGGGGCAGATAATTCTCCGTTTTTTACCATTTCATTAATAATTCGTCCAAACTTCGCCCGTTCACCATAACCAAGCCAACAAATGCGTGACGGCAATCCTTGAAATTGTACTCGCTCCTGTGCCAACTTAATCCAACGCACCAAATGCTTATTATCAGCAAACTCACGTAAAATCACTTCATCCGTCTTATAAATATCCTCCGGATCACCAGATAGCGCCACCCAGCGGAATGGCCCCTTCCCTTCACAAAACTGTGGACGAATAAAAGCAGGTACGAACCCCGGGAAGTTAAAAGCATCTTCTATCCCTTCATCTAAAGCAACTTGACGAATGTTGTTCCCGTAGTCAAAAGCGATTGCCCCTTGTTTCTGCATCGCTAGCATCGCCTGCACATGTTGTGCCATGCTCTCCTTTGCCCGCCTCATATACTCCTCAGGTTTACTCTCTCGCAGCTCTTTCCCTTCTTCAAGCGAAAGACCTACAGGTAAATAACCATGAAGCGGATCATGTGCGGATGTTTGATCCGTTACTAGGTCAGGGATTTCACCGCTTCGTACCATCTGAGGTAAAATCTCAGCTGCATTTCCCAACAGAGCGATGGACAAGCCTCTTCCCTCTTCCTTCGCTTTCTTTGCCAACTGTAACGCTTCTTCCAAGGTATCCGCTTTTACGTCAACATAGCGCGTATCTAAGCGGCGCTGAATACGAGTCTGGTCGCATTCAATCGCGATCACCACACCATCATTCATCGTCACTGCTAGCGGTTGCGCACCACCCATGCCACCCAATCCTGCTGTTACGGTAATCGTTCCCCGCAAGGACCCTGAAAAGTGCTGGCGCGCCGCTTCGGCGAAAGTTTCATATGTGCCTTGCAGTATCCCCTGTGTACCAATGTATATCCAGCTTCCCGCTGTCATCTGCCCGTACATCATCAGTCCTTTTTCCTCAAGTTCACGGAACGTCTCCCAATTAGCCCATGCGGGAACCAAGAGCGAATTAGCCAATAAAACTCGTGGTGCGTCTTCATGTGAACGAAATACCGCTACAGGCTTCCCCGATTGTACCAGCAGGGTTTCATTATTTTCTAGATTTTTCAATGTATCCACGATGGCATCAAAGCTCTCCCAGTTCCGAGCCGCTTTTCCAATACCTCCATAAACCACAAGCTCTTCTGGGCGTTCTGCTACTTCTGGATCTAAATTATTCATCAACATGCGCAGTGCAGCCTCTTGCACCCACCCTTTACACTCCTTTTCCGTTCCTCTTCTTGCACGTACCATTGACGACCTACTCATTCCAATCCCTCATTTCTCCCATTAGATATTTCATCTTCCTTAGCGTAACGGAGCACTTCTTCTCATTCAAGCACGGACATTAAGACTTTAAAGAACTAAAACACTCTAAACATAAAAAAAGCCCCTCACACCCACCTTCTTCATGAACTTGGGCGAGGGATACTCAATATGAATGGAACCAATCTTTAATTTAGATATCATGCCACTATTTATGGTCAATAAGCATGTAATATATAGGGGTAACTGCAACATCTATCGATTCCTTGATTGAGATTCTTTACTCTTCCTTAGCTTATAGTCGATATAATATCTAATCCAGCTCTTCACTACCAGATTTACTCCCACGACTATACCTACTAATAACAGAATCGACATAATGATCCCTGGCCAATGAATACTCACCACCACAATTCCTCCCTTCATCCATATCACTTTCAAATTTGTTAGTACTACCCATTCCACTCAGGCGGATCCGTGCACTTGTTTTCCCAACAGATAGATGGAATCGTCATTAATCACCATTAATCCTCATCATCTTCCTTGACCTATCATCGATATAATAACGAATCCACCTCTTCACTACCATATTTATCCTCTCAGCTAACCCTATTAAAGAAACAATCAAAATGCAAAATAACACGAACTCGAGCTGCTCACCATCAATTATATCGTATAATAAGAAAACAAGATCTCTAAGAGCAACTTTGAACCTGCGTTCATCGTTCGCACAGAGATCTCGCTGTCATATCATGAAAGCCTTTTATTCACACTTACTTCCTTACAGGTGACTGTTCCTGACGAGCCCTGTTGTAGCGCACCCATCGATTTACCGCCATGTCAACTACAACAATGAGCCCAATCATCCCGAAGATCAAGAGAGCGATCTCCACTGTTCCGAAGCCCACCACGGTTTCCCCCCGCATTATCATTTCCTTCTCTTTTCTACCATTCTGCTCTATTCAACCAATCCCCTTTCTCTATGTCCTATTCTTTCCATTCTACTAATCGTGGATTTTTATCTAGGATAGACTGATATTGAGCCATACTACCATATTTCCCTTCAGGATCCATTTCTAGATAGCGTAAATACTTCTGATAACGCTCCTTCTCATCTCCCGCCCACCCCAAGTGCTTCACTCTTAAATCAGTTACCTTACCCGGCAACTGCTGATAGATGAGCGGTATTTTGGGCACATGGTGATTCATCTGCGGGAAGGTATAAGCGAGCTCTGGTATGTAGCGCACCAATGTCACTTTCACGTGTGGAGAACGCCACAAGTGGTCTTGGCGATAATGAGTATACCCATCCCAAAAATCATAAAACTGAAACCCGTACCAATCATACTCCCCCTGGTTTATCAATTCACGTAACTTGTGAAGCGCTTGCTCCTCATAAATCTCATCCGCATCAATAACTAAAATCCAATCTGGCTTACAATCACACGCCGTTTCCCATACCAATTGGCGCAATTTCCATTCTTCCTGAAAAGAAGAAGTGGATAGTTCCACTACTTTCTTCACTTTGTCAAAAGAGCGGCATATCGAAACTGTGTCGTCAGTACTAGCATCGTCAACAATTACAATCTCATCTACCACTGGAGTTATACTGTGTAATACTTGTTCCAGATAGCGATCCGCTTCGTTCCGCACTTGCATCACTGCTATCAAGCGATTATCCCGTATCTTCCGCCGCACCTGTATCTGTTTAACAGGGCTCAGATTCTCTACCGTTCGCTGACACCACTCCAGATAGCGAGACAAATCAGCGATCTTCAACTGATTATATAAATGAAAGACGGGAAAGTGAGTATCCGCATAGAGCTTAAAGTTGTGCACTACTGCTCTGATAGCAAAATGGCGCTCTGGATCTCTAAAAGAAAGGGAGGGAATTTTTGTGTAACGCACCTCTGATAGAAGTACCTTACGACTCAGCAACGTGCACTTCGCCACTCCCCCCACCTCGTAAACCCCCGGTTTTTTCATTTGCTCCATAAAGGATTGAGTCAAGTGAGCCTGTTTCTCTCTCGTAGGCATACTCCCTTGGTCTAACTGATACTGCCTTCCATCATCCTCTAACCATACTTGCGGACGCTCACACTCCCCTTCTTGCCACCGTGTCCAGCACAACGTACATACAATATCTTGATCGTTACAAAGCAGTTGTTCTACAGTGTAAGGATGAAGTACCACGTCAGCATCTACCAAGAGGAGATGATCATAATGATGATCGCGCGCATAGTCGAGAATAATATTTTTTAGCCGTGCCATTTTCCACTCATGGACTTGCCCCTCATCAGCACGATCATCGTTATTAGACATACGCAGGATCGTATTCTCATATTGCTCTGCAAATAAAGCCAACTCTTTCTTACTATCCTCATGAAGCTGGTAATCGTAAAAAAAGTAATCAATCGTACAACTTAATGTAACCAGTTTCTCCACGGACTGAAGAAATGGACTTACTACTTCTTTTTTCGTCCCCACAATACTGGCAATAAGAATTTTCTTCACCTTCATCCCCCCTTAATGTCCTTTCATTTTCATCTGTTCTACCATCCACTCTACTTCTCTCTTTATCTTTTCTTGCTCAAGTAAAGCAGGTTCTTCTGCCACTCGTCGATATAAACAATATAGGTTGTATATAGCAGGATGAGTATATGCTAGTTTTTCCCATTGTTCCGTCCCCGTTCGATGATGGTGTAGCTTAGGATTAACCACCTCTGATGTTTTCCTAGCCAACCACTCATCCCCTTCCGACGGTATATCCAAGGCGTCCCATAATCGTTTAACTTCTGCCACTGGATGAGACAATAAGCGGTCATATTCGACCACATATCGGGACTCACCTTCAGTCATATATAAATCTAACAAAGCATGCAATTTCCAGTAAAAAAGAGCTCCCCCATCTGAACTTCCCCACGACTCCCTCATTGAATACGTCACATCGAGTGGGTTGCGAACCATTACCACATACTGCAACGTAAAGTTCAACTCTTTAGCAATTTCTTTCCACATGGCCACATACTCAGATGTACGTGGATCCTTCCAGCCCCAGAGAGGATGCTGAATGAAGTCGGACTTTATGTAAGCAGTTATCTTCTCTTTGATTTCCTTACCATAAGGTGTCTGCACCCACTCCGGGTGAAGAAAGGGGAGCGGACTCCCATAACGTTGGCGAATTGACCGATGCATGCCAATGATCTCACGATCTTCCCAGTACCCCCCTTCATTATTTCGATCTGCCGGCAACAAATTTATTCCCCAATATACTCCCAGATTACAAAGCAGGTGTGCCATCAGTGAGGTTCCACTACGCCCCGTTCCCAAGATACAGATCGCACGGCTAGACATGAACAGCTCTCCTTTGCTTCCTTCTTACGTACATTACATTCCATCGAGGTATCAGATAGTACAACTCTATCTCGGTCACGCTTGATTATTTTATAATTAGGAATAAATAAACGGAAAGGAAGGTATTACTTCTGTGCGGCTGGTGATACCTTTCACACTAAGATTTGCTTCCCGCATATCTAACATCACATCGTTAATTTTATCAATCTAAGGGAATCTATGTATGACTATATGGTATAATCACATCAGATAGATGAAATGGGTTACTATATTTGTAAGGAGGATGTCATGATGAAAAAAAAGAATATTCCTTATATAATTATATCGATCTGTCTTCTATTGTCTGCTTGTACAAATCAAACAGAATCTGAAAGCGAAATTCAGGCTGATACGAATCAAACAAAGTCCAGCGAACCTACTGCAAAGGCACGAGAGTACAATGAACCTCTAACACAGGTGGGGAAGGAAACAAAGCATCCCCTAGGAACGTTCGTTTTAAAACAGATAAGTGAGCCTAATGTAACACTGGAAACAGATTCTCTTCGAATACAAATAGAACGAATTAAGATCGTACATAGTACAAAGTTAAGTGATATCGCCAAGTACAACCTGAAAACAAGAGGACTAAATACAAAGGAAATGAACGCCATTCAGTTAACAACAACATTAGAGAACACCTCAAATCAACAGTTAAACTTAGAAAAAGGACCGATAAAGAGACTTGTACTAAGTAATGGAGAAGAAGTAGATGTAGAAAGTATGAATGCAGATCCAAAAATCATGAGCTTAAAAGCAAATGAGAAAGAGGAATTCACACTAATATGTTTTCTCTCTCAAGAACCTAATCAGTTAAACTATGTGAAGATTATACCCGAAGTACAAACCCAGTCCATCCAAGACAACACAAACAAAACGGAAACCTTCAAGGTTAAAATGTAAGCTTTAAACGCCTTAATATCCTAATTTCCTTTGGTTGTTGGTTATCACTTACCATCTATAGCTTTATATTGGATATTTACTCTTTGTAAGAATATAAAAACAGCCGCTTATGAAGCGGCTGTTTTTATATTGAAACTAAGTTAAAAGCTACAGTACTCAACTACAGGCTGGCTTGTCCCTGTATAGATAAAGTAGTCGGGAGCGTAACCATAATCCCAATTACCACCATAATTATTATCATCCACCCAGTTCCACACCGTACTGCCAAAGTAAGATTGACCATTTACGTAACAATACAAATAAAGGTAATTCCCATCCGGAATATTGGTTTCTGATCGTGCTCCGTTAATTGTTGGACTACTAGCACGCAGATCCAAGCCTGAACCTGTCTTCTGAATCTTGTATAGCCCATCTGCATAAGTCGCTTCAGTTCCTACGAACACAGACAAAGCCATTGCCAATGAAACCACAGCTATTGCAGTCTTCTTGATCATCAAAATCTCCCCTTAATAATCAATTTTTAGGTCTCAACTACAATATACACAACCGAAAGTATCATGGCAATAATATGAATTTATGATAAATCAAAGGAATCGTACATCTAGAAATAACATATAATCTTTGATTTCATACTATTAATCTTACGATCCGATCAAATCATTCGTCTTCTCTCTACTATCATTTTTAAACGTATTTAGTAAATTATTATTAATTCTAAATGAGTTGATCTAGATAGACTGCTCCCCATTCAGATTAAAAAGTCAGGCATTCTTTTCATGTAACTCTAAATGAAGAAAGGTGCAAGAACATTTAGCCGTAGCAACCTCCACCGAAATCTTGCTATCATGTGCTAATAGTTCATTTAGATAGGAAAGGCGATCATTAATTTCAGTTAAAATCTTCTCTCTCCCTTTGAGCAAAATACCGTGGCCGAGAATCATGGTGTAATCACAATAATGTTTTAATGCTTCAAGCGATTTGACATGACTCTGAACTGTATTTGTAATGAACGGCAAAATAGGGCTTCCATCATTAGAGGTCATAATTTCGTCTGCCACATGCACAAATTGACCATTAATATCTATTATCATCGTACAGATAGAGTGCCCAGGTAACGGAATCATCACTAGCTCAAAGTTACCAAATTGGATTTTCGTCTTTTCGCCTATCTCAAAAGTAGGAACAATATGAGGATGCTCTTCTTTTGCTGTCCATTTATCTAACGTGATTTGCGCATTCGCATGCCCATAACGAGGTACAGGAGGCAAGCTTTTCAAACCACTTATATGATCAGGATGAAAGTGACTAATCACAACGCTGTCCAGTTTTAGATCGTTTTTTATTAAGTCAGTAAATACTTGATGCGCATGATCTTCAAAAGCTGTATCAATCAAGAGTGCCTTATCTTCGTGAGTAAGTGCAAGTATATTAAACCCGAAATGTCCTCCTGGATTAGGTGCAAATTGATATAAGTAGATTCCGTCAGCTATCGTTTGTTTAAGCATGATGTGGACCCCTTTTCTTTTCTCTCATCATAACTGAAAATGGCTGACAACAGGTGGTCAGCCAAGATTGTAAACAATCATTATTTATAACCTGCATGAGCTAGCTCATGTTTTTTCCTCATAGGAACCGTAATGTTTTATCATCTCTTCAAGGTAATTTTTCATTTCTAACCTTAGGAACGCCGGTTCCATCACTTCACACTCTTTCCCAAATGATAATATAAAGCGAAGCAAACCCTCCTCATAAGGATAATCTTCCTCTACAATAAAGCCTCCCTCCTCATCTGGCTGGATACTAGTCAGCGGAAAATACTCCTGTAAGTGTGGTCCTATGTGTATAGAGAACTTAAGTTTCACTTTTATACTGTTCCGAATGTAGCCCTGTTCAAATACTGCTTGCAATGCCTCAGCGGAAATAGGTTGGCTATAAAACTTTTCACCCAAAGAGACATTCTGCATGCGGCTCAATTTAAAGCGACGATAATCTTTTCTCAAGTGACAAAACGCTATCACAGACCAATATCCATGATGGAAATCAATCTGAATTGGTTCAACACATCGTCTCTCCTTTATAAAACGTCTATTTGTATAATCAAATTGGATTAAAAGTTTATTCTGCAAAGCTTTATTAATCAATCGAAAATAAGATTTTGTTTTCTCCTCCATATTGAGTTGCGAAATATTAATGTGAATATTATTTTCCCCACTGCTTGGACTCTGGTCCTGAAGCGCTAGCTTATGTAGAATTTTTTCTGGAATTTCATTTCTACCAACCAATGAAGATAGCGACGCCATAATCGGCAAGAGTACCTGAACCTCTGACGAATTAAAAAACATCTCACTCAACCTATATTGCTCCATGAGTGAAAAGCCTCCTCCATGACCTCCTTCTGCAACGATAGGAACACCTGCTTCACATAGCTTGTCAATATCGCGATAAATGGTTCTTAACGAAACCTCAAACTGATCAGCAAGCTCTTTACCCGTCATGACATCTCTTTTTAGAAGTAATAAAATAATAGATAATAGTCTTTCTACCCTCATCCCATTCGTTCTCCTCCGCCAATAGCCTTCTAATCTTCTATATGCGGCACACACCCCGCACAAAATAAGGAACGGGGCCATCAAACCCCCTTCCTCACCTTATAGATCTAGCTAATTTCACAGCTAACTTGCTCATTATGCGTCCCTCTGTCATCTCACACAAACCTTGTCAATTACTTACTTTCTTTTTTAGATTACAACGCTAATACGGCCCTTCCTCTCATCTTACCTGCTAAAATTTGTTCCAAGGTTGTCGGTAATTGATCAAGGGAAATCTCAAACGCAATTCTATCCGCTACATCTTCGATTTTAAGATCAGTCGCTAATCGCTTCCAGATTTGCTCCCGATACTCCCGTGAGATATGCGCCGTATCAATTCCAAGCACGTTGACCCCACGTAAGATGAGCGGATATACCGTTGATGAATACGTTGCACCACCAGTAAGTCCGCTCACAGCGATCGAACCACTATAATCCATCGTCCGTAAGAGATAACTTAAGGTATTACCACCGACAGGATCGACGGCTCCAGCCCAGGTACGCTTCGACAGGGGGCCTACCTTCTCTTCACCGTCTACGCTTACTCGTCCTATTACATCACTTGCCCCTAGTTCGCGTAAGAAAGTGTGTTCACTCTCCTTGCCTGTACTTGCTACCACATCATAACCCCGTTGCGAAAGCATCGCAATAGCCGTACAACCCACCCCACCAGTAGCTCCCGTCACGAGTACAGGTTCTCCTCCTGGTCTTAATCCATTCTCTTCTAAACGCTGAATTGACATCGCGGCGGTAAATCCAGCTGTTCCCAATGCCATTGCATCCTTTAGTGACAATCCCTGTGGGAGGGGAATCACCCACTCTGCCGGGATACGGGCCACTTCACTAAACCCTCCCGTATGAGATACTCCCAAAGCCCCATTCCCCGCAATCACTTCATCTCCCACTTGATAACGATCATCTTGAGATTCAAGCACGATACCCGCTAAATCAATTCCAGGTACCATCGGATATTTCTCTAAGATACGCCCATTAGGAATACTAGCAAGTCCATCTTTAAAGTTGATACTCGAGTACTTAACCTCGATAATCACTTCACCTTCATCTATATCCGCCAATGTCAAAGAACGAATCTCACTTGTAAACTCCTCTTCACCCTTATGTACATATAAAGCACGAAAGGTTGTCATATGATCTCCCCCCACTGTTCATAGAAAAACAAACGCTTAAAAACTTTATTCCCACGTCACCTATATTCGACACAGATATCTTCGCCTCCTATCATATACGGCATACTCACTGTTTAGATCGTTCACAACCCCATTATAATACTAGTGGCTAATCCTGCACTTGCTTACCACCCTTTCCTTTCATTTATTTCACTCTATTGACAATAACCTTTCTATTTAGATAGAATAATAACGGAACAAACATTCACATTATTCCGGGAGGTTATAGGATGAAACGTAAGAAGAGTAGCATTATTGTGTTACTTGCTCTATCCTTGTTGCTGGTGTTCTCAAGCTCTGTAAGTGCGGCACCTTTGATGCAGCCGATGCAGAAAGTAAAAACCATTGCAGATAAAATCGACAAGAATCGTATTCAAAAACATATCGAACGCTTAGCAGACGCGGATAATCCTCGCCTCACAGGCTTTGACGGTGAGCATAAAGCCGCCAACTACTTAGAGAAGCGACTTAAGAACTACAAACTGAAAACTGACCGTCAAATCTTTCCGGTACTCGCCTATATTGCTCGTGGTTCAGAGATTACGATCAACAGCCCCGAGTCCAAACAACTAGAATCAAATACCTTCGAATACACTCCTGCCACACCGGCTGAGGGAATCACCTCAGATATTGTTTATGCCGATCTCGGGAAACCTGAAGATTTCGAAGGGTTAGATCTAGAGGGGAAAATCGCTTTTATCAAACGCGGTGAACTCTCCTTCTATGACAAAGTACAAAACGCTGCTGCTGCAGGTGCTATTGGTGCCATCATCTTTAACCATAGTGATGGTATCATAAGCGGTACGCTCACTCAAATCAGTGATATCCCCGCACTCGCCATGAACAAAGAAGAAGGTGAATGGGTGAAATCATTGCTTGATGAAGGACAAACCGTCTCCATGACAATCAAAGCAGATGCCGAATACAAACCGAGCTACTCACAAAACGTCATCGCTGAGCTTCCAGCGAAAATCGCCAAGAAAAAAGCAAAGACGATCGTCATCGGTGCTCACTATGACAGCATTGACGGTCCAGGAGCAAATGATAATGCTTCCGGTACCGCTACCTTGCTCGAAGTAGCCAAAGCATTATCCAAAGAGAAATTTCGTCACAACATTCGCTTCATCTTCTTCGGTGCAGAGGAGTCTGGTTTAATTGGTGCCGAAAAATATGTCGAATCGCTTAGCGATGAAGAGAAGCAGGATATCGCTGCCATGATCAACCTCGATATGGTGGGGGTAGGTGATACACTCAATATCATGACCGCCGCTGAAGATAGCTCTTCCTTCGTTGCAGACCTAGCAGAAGAATATGTATCTACCTATGGATACAACTACGAGCGGGGTGCCTCTACTCGTAGTGATCACAAACCATTTGAAGATGCCGGTATCCCAGTAGCCTTCTTCCATTACTCGGAAGATCCTTACTACCATACTGATGAAGATACCCCCGACAAAATAGATAAGGACAATCTCTATCGCGTGGGTACACTCACCGCTCTGCTTATCAATCATCTCGGAAACCAGAAAAAGCTGCCCGAGCGTGAAGAAGCCCCAACGATGAAGATTGAAGGCTTTACCCCCGGTAAAGTAAACAGCAAAGATCCCCTACCTGCACCCGCAGCGAAAAAATAATAGGGAAAAATAAAATCCACCAGGCGACAGTAAGGACTGTTGCCTGGGATTTTATTCATTAACACTAAACCAAATTAGATTACATCTTGCAATTAAAGTAACAGAGAAGTATACCACGTTTACTCACCCTCAGTTATTCCAATATCCGCTCTCGCCATTCCTTCGGATAGGTTTTACATGTTGAAGGCTGAGGAAAAATTTGCTGACGATATCGAGCGATCACATCGTATACGCTGTCACGCCATCTACGGGGTACAATGTAAAAAAACCTCAGCAGCTTCCACATTCCCTGTAAAGAACCAGCTACTCGTAGCGCCGCTTCAGATTTTATATAATACTTCCCCTGATCAATCAAAACAAACGTATTAAAATCCCGATCATCTAATCCTCCCGCACGTAATAGTGCTCTCCCCCTATCCGATTGTAAAGAAATAAAGCGAAATACTCCTTGACGATCACGTGGAATCACAAATTGGACAAGTGCATGGCAGAGACCGCATTCTCCATCGTATAAAATATAAGCATGAGAATCAGTGATTATCATCATAACCCACTCCTTGCCTCACTCCATTTATCTTGGCAACGGCTTCACGACTTGTGCGTACCCTCAGCTTCTTCAAAATCCGATTCACTTGATTCTTAACTGTACTTTCCGCTTTATATAGCTTTTTCATAATCTGCGTCTGTGTATATCCCAATTCTAACAGGGTAAAAATCTCTCGCTCAGCAGGGGTAAGCGAGTGAAGCGCTTCCTCTCTTCGAAGCCGTGCTAATTCCTCCTGTAAAATGTTTAAAGGACGGGCATTGCGAAAAACCGCTCGAATAACGTGCGGAAGCTGGACATAGTCTGCTTTTTCTACATAGTTGAGGGCACCTGCCGCAAACGAGTCCATGATCGCCTTATCTTCAGCCAATGAAGTAAGCATCACTACATGTGTAGGACGTATCGCTTGAATAGCCATTACCCCTTCGATTCCAGCCCCCTCATCATCTCCTAACACGATATCCATCACCACCACGTCATACGAATCCGCTCGAACGGCCGCAATTGCATCTTCCTTAGTAGTAACTGCCTTCACTACGTTTAAATCTACTTCTCTACTCAAATATATGGTTAAACCGTCTATCCAATCGTGGTCATCTTCCACCAATAATAGCTTAATTCCCTCCACCACGCGCCCCTCCTTTCTTTAAAGAGACATTTTTTCTTCCTGTTGCATAGCTATTAGCCTCTCAGGGGAAAATTGCAGACGCACCTCTGTTCCTTGAGGCTGATGTTGCTGCAAACTTATTTTCCCATTCATTTCACGTACCACTTGATACACATAAGACAAGCCCAAACCATAATTAGTCTTTTTTCCCTTCGTCGTAAAAAACGGCTCGTGTGCTCGCTCAATATGCTCCGCAGCGATTCCAGCACCTGTATCAGTCACAGTAAGAACTGCATGACGCGCTGTTCTCTCCACTCTGATTTCGAGCGTAGCTGCCGGGGTCGCCGCTTCAAATGCGTTCTGCACTAGGTTGGTTAGTACTTCTCTCATATGCACCGGATCACAATAAAACAATAAAGGCTTCTCACCTACTACTACTGTTCGCATTCGAGCTTCCTTCCATTGATCTGCAAAAGAAAGGCGTACATCATCAAGGAGCAAATCGATAACAACCCACTCTTCTAACAATGCTACCTTTTGTGTAAGAGAATGCATTCGTGCTGCCATCTCCTTCATATGTTGCGCGGACGAAGCGATAATTTCCAATTGACGTCGTGCCACCCTCTCCTCTCCACTTAACATACCCCGTAAGTTATCTGCTCCCAATGAGATCTTACCAATCTCCCCCTTAATTGTGTGATGAAATAAGCTTGTCCCAGACTCTGCTGAACGCAAGGTTCGTTCCAGCTGTTCTCTTTCCACCCGGATACGAATGCCAAGTACTCCGTACAAAAAGAGCGAAATAATCCCCAATAAAAGAGAATAACCAATGAGAAGTGAAACATATGGAAAAAAATCAAAATTGGGTCGAATCAGTCTCATACCATTGATCAATACCAAGATACCCAGAACGGTAGGGACAACGATCGCCGTCATCATCCAGCGTTTGCGACGCTGTAGCGGATTCGGTTCACGTAGTGTAGAGCGCAATAACACATAACAAGCGAGTACATAATAGGGGCCCACCCACATGATTAGAAACAAGGCAGCAACTTTCCCCTGAGGTAGGAACGGATACAATATCCATGAACAGATAACGGGGAACAACCACCATCCATATTCATTTTTCCGAGCTGGTTTCCAGCCTGCATAGGCATACGCAAACATAAGCACACCGAAAGGAGTCCATGTCTGATTAGCCCATTCTATCCATCCTGGAAGAGCATGACCTGCTCTAACCCATTCTTCTATCGTAGGAACGAGCCCACCTAGACTAGCGCTTATTAAAAAGAATGCTGCCCATCGATTGACTATGCTTTCTGGACGCACTCCTGCTATAGCAATTGCCACCACTAACAGTACGATAAAATAATAAAGCATACTCCCCTTCCCTTCGTTCTTTAACATATCTAATACTGATAACCATCTTTTCATCGTTGATTTAGAGCACTTCGTTTCTACCCTTACTCTTCTTCTGATGATTCGTTATCTGTTGGTATTTTTTTACGAGCATGAAACCCTTCCCACACATGATGCCAGTGAGTAACTTCTTTCTCACCATATTGCCAGCAATAAAACGCTTCGCCGTGATCGATCCAAGCAGGGAAGTCAACCACACCGTGATCTATATCTTTTAAGATTGCGCCTGTTTTTTTCACCTCTTCTATCCCGGATCTCATCTGGATATGAAGAAACTCCAACTCTACTTCATGAGCAAAATAAGGATCTCGTGGTTTTTCACTCTCCACTATCTCGCGCATCGCCGTTTGTAGTTGCTGCAGTTCGAGATAGCTCAAATATTGTTGCTGTTTCAGCATCCGCAAGTGATCCAAGACCACACTCAGTTCTGGAAGCAATTGATTAGCTTCATCCCGTGTAAATACTTTTTGTTCGCTATTCATCCGTTATCTCCACCCATCTTTCTCTTTTAGCTGTTAAATCTCTTGTTGTTATTAATGTGATACCGGGACCATCCTTTACTTCACCACAATGTTTCTTTCAAACATGATAAGTGTTTAGTCCTAATACTACTTTGATATAAATAAAGCATGTATGTACATCTGAATACTCGTATTTCAGAAGAGAAACTGCCCTATCATTTTTCTTTAAATTTCATTACAATGGAATAAGGACCGACGGATGAATTGGAAAAGAAGGAGCGATCCTATGAATCTAGGAGAACCAAATAAAGAGAATATGCATTTTATGATTGAAAACATGAAAACCAACCTACGTGTGGTTAATGGCAGTATCATCTCGGCCGAAGATTTCAATCTGGATCAATACGAGGATATTTACGATCTCTATCGCCTAGTGGAAAAGAAAAAAGGAAAGATGACGACGATGGAGTTAGAAGGAATTTTAGCTGAACTTGCATCAATGCGTAAAATAACGGATGCATAATTGCGACGTGCCGCCCATAGAGGCGGCTTTTTAACTCTCAGGTGAAAAGTTGCCGCAACTGCTCCGGCAGAGGAACACCTTTGCGCGCTTCCAGATCAATCGTCACACTTGTTACTTCTGCATCTGCTACCCGTTCACCCGCTTCATTCTCAATGATATGCTGTAGTACGAAGCTGGTTCGCCCCGCTTTCACTGCATGAGTACGAATAGTTAAATGTTGATTGAGCAAAGCCTCTTTCCGATAATTGATCGCAATATGCACAGTAACTGTACCAATCCCCATCTCTGTAAATAAATCAAAGGGGAGCCCCACTTGATTGTACCAATCTTCTCGTCCCCACTCCATATATTCGAGGTATTTGGCATTATTCACATGTCCCATCGCGTCGATCTCTGTCGGGCGAACGATAATCTTAATTTCGCTTTCCATCCTCTAACACACCCTCTTCATGATCTCAATCGTCTCACATATTCATTACTTTCGACAATATTCTACTTATACCCTCTCTGTAAGCATGAAAATCCCGACATTACGCCGGGATTTTCAGGTGGATAACGTACTTATTATTTTTTGTTCACCATATGGATGGCATGTCCCATAATACCTTCCGCTGCTTCCATCAATGCTTCTGGTAGCGTAGGATGAGCATGAATTGTTAAACTGAGATCTTCAGCATTTGCTCCCATCTCAATCGCAAACACAGCTTCTGCAATGAGTGAAGATGCTTCTGGCCCAACAATCTGTACACCGAGTAAACGGTTGCTCCCTTTCTCCGCCACTACTTGTGCATAACCATCTGCACCTTCCATTGAAAGCGCGCGCCCGTTGGCATGAAAAGAGAAGCGACTGGTTACGGTTTCATATCCTTCTTCTTTCGCTTCTGCTTCTGTCAATCCAGTATATGCGATCTCTGGATCACTAAAGATAACATACGGCATCGCTTGATAGTCAATCACACTTGGTTCGCCCGCGATGGTTTCGGCTGCTACCTTACCCTCGTAGCTGGCTTTATGTGCCAACATAGGACCTGAGACCACATCACCGATCGCATACAAGTGTTCATTTTCTGTGCGGCAATGCTTATCTACAGGAATTAATCCTTTATCATCCAGTTTGATTCCTGCTTGATCCAATCCTAGCTCGTCAGTATTCGGGGTGCGCCCTACAGAAACAAGCACATAATCTGCTTGATAGGTTTCTTCTTTTCCTTTCACCTCTGCGGTTACGGTTACCTCGTCACCATTGGTTTCACTAGACTGTACAAATGCATTGGTTACGACATTGACGCCGATTTTCTTCAAGTTCCGCTTTACCATTCGGACCATAGCAGGGTCGGTTCCTGGTAACAAGCTCTCTGTCCCCTCAAGAATCGTAACATCGCTACCCAACTTGCCATACACCGTTCCCAACTCAAGACCAATGTAACCGCCACCCACCACAACTAAGCGTTTCGGAATTTCTTTTAGTGAAAGTGCCCCTGTAGAAGAGAGGATGCGCTTATGATCGAACGGAACTGCTTTAATTTCACGAGGGCGTGAACCTGTTGCAATTACACAATCTTTAAATTGATACGTTTGGCTATTATTTTCTGTCGCGATTCGAACAGAATCTTTACCTGTAAAGTATGCTTCTCCCTGAATAACCTCTACTTTATTGCCTTTTAGGAGTGTTTTCACACCACCTGTCAGCTTATTAACTACAGAGTTTTTCCAATCCATCATCTTGGAAAAATCAATCGACATGCCTTCCACTTCAATCCCCATGGTGGAAGCTTTCTTTATATGAGCCACTTGCTCTGCCGCACTGATCATCGCCTTGGATGGAATACACCCTACATTAAGGCATACTCCTCCCACTTCAGCTTTATCCACAAGGGTTACACTTTTCCCCATTTGTGCTGCACGGATCGCCGCGGTATATCCCCCCGGACCTCCACCTATGACGAGCACATCTACTTCTGTTGCAAAATCTCCTACGACCATTTAGCTCATCTCCATCATTAATAATTTGGGATTCTCTAACAGCCCCTTCACGCGTGTCACAAATTGAGCCGCGATATCACCATCCACTAAGCGATGATCGACGCTGAGTGAAATTGCCATCACAGGACGTACGACCACTTCTCCGTCGATAGCGACAGGTCGATCAGCAATTTTCCCCACGCCTAAGATCCCTACCTCAGGATAGTTAATGATTGGGGTGAAGAAGGTACCTCCAAATGAACCGATATTGGTAATCGTAAAGGTGCTCCCTTTGAGCTCATGTGCTTCTACTTTGCGATTCCGCGTGCGCTCAGCCAGGTCTCCTACTTCTTGCGCAAGATCAAAGATTGACTTACGATCCGCCTCTTTAATCACGGGCACAATCAAACCATCGGCCGTCGATGTCGCCATTCCCAGGTGATACTGTTTCTTAAGTACAATCTCTTCCGCTTCCTCATCAATCGAGGCATTAAGCGTAGGAAATTCCTTCAAGCAAGCAAGAACCGCTTTCATGATGAACGGCAAGTAAGTTAGTTTGATATCACGCGCTTCCGCCATCGGTTTGGCCCACTTACGCAGGGCGATCAGTTCAGAGGCATCCAATTCCTCCATTATTGTAACATGAGGAGCGGTAAATTTGCTCTCCGCCATCCGTTTTGCAATGGTGCGACGCAAACCTCGCAGCGGAATACGTTCTTCCGTATCGACAGAGATAGCCGCCGGTGCTTTTTGCTCTGTATTCGCTTTTTCAGCACTGCTCTCTTGTGGCTTCGCTTCTGTTCCTTTTTCAGATGTGTTTTCCGCCTGCGTTCCTTCGCCTCGCTCCAAATCCTCCAGTAGAATTCGACCGTCTCGTCCAGTTCCTTCTATCTTTGCAATATCGACGCCCAACTCGCGCGCCTTTTTCCGTACAGATGGCATCGCTTTAACGGCTCGCTTCTCTTGAGCACTCTCCCCACTATCTGAAGAGTCTACCGCTCCCTTATTCTCAGATGTAGAAGAGGATTCATCAACACTCTTCTCCTCTTCTTCTGGCTCCGCTTGTGTAACTTCCTCTTCACTGCTCTCCCCGCCAGCTGGCGCATCCTCAGTATCGAAATCTACCATCACCGAACCAACTTCTAATACTTCTCCTTCTTGGGCATAAATCTTCTTGATTGTTCCCGTCACAGGAGAGGGGATTTCTACAACGGCTTTATCCGTTTGTACCTCAGCAACAACATCATCTTCCTTGATGTCATCCCCTTCCTTCACATACAACTTAACGATTTCACCTTCATGAATGCCTTCGCCGACATCTGGCAATTTAAATGAATAGGCCACTGTTTTGCTCCTCCTTTAACGGTTAAAAATCGAGCACTTGATTGATGCCAGCCACAATCCGATCTACCGATGGCAACCACTCATCTTCCAAAGAAGAAATCGGATAGGGGGTGTCAAAGCCGGTGATGCGCATCGCTGGCGCTTCTAAGTGAAGGATTGCCTCTTCGTTAATCCGAGCAATCAACTCTGCCCCTACACCACCAGAGCGTACCGCTTCATGCACAATCACCACACGGTTTGTCTTCTTCACAGAGGCGAGTACCGTCTCCATATCCATCGGAGCAATCGTACGTAAATCAATCACTTCTACCTTCGTTCCACGCTCTTTCTCCGCTTGTTCGGCCGCTTTCTCTGCCATCGGTACCATCGCACCGTAGGAGATCACAGTTACATCTGACCCTTCCCGCACAACATTTGCTTTCCCGAGCGGTACGGTATAGGCTTCTTCTGGCACTTCTCCTTTAACCGAACGATACAACTTCATCGGCTCCAAATAAATAACCGGGTCAGGATCACGCATCGCAGCGATTAACAACCCTTTCGCATCATATGGATTGCTAGGAATAACCACCTTTACACCTGGGGTGTGCAGAAATAGAGCTTCTAAGCTATCCGAGTGCATCTCTGGTGTTTTCACTCCACCACCATAAGGAGAGCGCACAACGAGCGGAACCGTAAATCGCCCATTAGAACGGAAACGAGTACGTGCTGCTTGTGTACAGATCTGATCCATCGTCTCGTAGACGAAGCCAAAAAATTGGATCTCCGCTACCGGGAGCAACCCAGCAGCTGCCATGCCCACTGCGGCGCCAATAATCCCCGATTCTGCTAATGGAGTGTCAAACACACGTTCTTCGCCAAACTGTTCATGTAACCCTTCGGTCGCACGAAATACACCACCATTTACACCTACATCTTCACCCAGAACGATAATGCGCTCATCCTGCTCCATCTCCGCACGCATTCCATCCGTAATCGCTTTAATAAGGGTCATCGTAGCCATTATTTATTTTCCCCTTTCCAACGAACATACGCTTCTTTCTGTGCGCTTAAATCTGCATGTGATTCCGCATATACATCATCAATCACATCTTCGATCGCTCCCTTAGACATGCCCTCTACCTTCTTAATCGCCTCGGACATGCGTTGCAGCACAGATTCTTCATGCTCTTTTTCTTGCTCTTCCGACCATAAATCGTTCCGCTCCAAGTGTTGACGCATCCGTTTTAGTGGATCGCGTTCTTTCCACGTACTCTCTTCATCTTCCTGACGGTACTTACGAGGATCGTCGCCCGCCATTGTATGCGGACCAAACCGATACGTAACCGCTTCTATCAATGTAGGACCCTCACCTTTGCGTCCCCGTTCTGCCGCTTCTTTCACAGCTTGATAGACCGCAAAGATGTCGTTGCCATCTACTTGTACACCTGGAATTCCATAAGCGATCGCCTTTTGTGCGATCGTCTCACTTTTCATCTGTTTTTCAATCGGAACACTGATAGCGTACTGGTTATTTTGACAAAAGAAAATGGTAGGAGCATCATAAACAGCTGCAAAATTAAGTGCCTCGTGGAAGTCACCTTGCGACGTTGCTCCGTCTCCAAACATAGAAATCGTCACGTGTTCTTCCCCTCGCAGTTTAAATGCCCACGCTGTTCCCATCCCATGCAAAAGGTGACCGGCAATAATAATTTGTGGGGGGAACACATTTACATCTTCCGGCATCTTTCCTCCACCTATTTGACCACGCGAATATAAAAATACTTGCTCCATCGGTAAACCATGATACATAGCCGAACCCATATCGCGATAGCTGGGATAAAGCCAGTCCGTTTTGTTAAGTGCCGCTACTGCTCCAATCTGACAAGCCTCTTGCCCACCCAAAGGGGCGTAAAAACCGAGTCGACCTTGACGGTTTAACTTAATCGCTCGTCCATCAAAGGTACGAAGAGTAAGCATCCATCGATAAAGATCTACCATCTCTTCATTTGATAAGTTAGGTAGCTCTTTCCCTTTATTAATCTCTCCATCGGGATTTAAGATTTGAAACATCTCTACTTCTGGTTTTGGCTGAATTGTATAAGCCATACCCGTCACCTCACCTCTATGATGATTTTCATACCACGCCTGTGGTAGAGCGCATATCGCCGTTCTTTACACACATTCCCTCTTATGCTTTCAAAATGAGCACTACTTCATGCATGAAACTGGTTAGGTTCTTCTCATACCATTCCCCTATCCCCTTATAGACAAACGCCGGCATGCGTGATTCGCGTATATCTTATGCTTCGTCTAAAACTGTATTAGTTAATCCTCAACATCTGTTAACATGCTAATATCACTTATATTATCAATCATAACTCATTATCAGTCAATATCTATCATCAATTTTAAATAACTGTATTAATCTCTGTTTCCTGTTATGCATCAGTTATGCTCTCTACTCAAAAACAGAAAGAAAGATGACTACCACCACCGTAGCCATCTCCTAATACCCTCATTCAGATATCTATTTGTTTTCCGTCGCTTCTCTCACTTTCTGTGGAACTGTGATCTCCTCCACAAATTCTCCTTCATACGTAATCGTCATTTTTTGCCTACCCGACAACTGTATCTGCTTATTTTTAATCTCTATCTCCATCGTCTTGTCCAGCTTCTCTTGTTGCAAGTTCTCTTTATTGATATAAATCCTCTCATTAACTTTCTCTAATTTGACCTCTTCATCTTTTACCGGAAGTTGTGCTTGTCGCAGCTGTGGACCCAGCATTTCTACCACTTGTCGCTCGAAATAGTCCAACATATATTGATCCTCACTACCTGCTAATGAAATATCGATAATAAAATGTTGGTCAGTCTCTTCCATAGTGATTGCTTCGCTTTCTTCTTTCTGAATTTCTTCTAAGATTGTCTGCACATGTTGTAGACTATCAGAGGCTGTTTGCGCTTTGGCCTGCGATTCGGTTCCCACACCCTTCATTTTCATCCACTTACCCTCAGGCTGTTTTTGATATACATCTCCACCCACCATATACGCCTCTACTGGGATCTTTTTCTCATCTGCACTCACTTCACCCTTCATGCTAAGCGCCAATGGGTTTTGCGTATAATTCATCTTCATATCCGTCATGGTCTTAATCTTCTTCTGTTGCTCGTCCACTTTCACATCAAACATCTGCTCACCCACTACACTGTACCGGGCACCCTCCAATTTCGCCATCTCCGCACTGGCTCGCTTCACTACTTCCTCCAAGGTACGCGGAGCATCTTCTTTTACTTCTGTAACTTGTTCTTTTTTGCTCTCCTTTGCTTCCTCATCCGCCGAACAGCCCACCCCTACCGCTAACATAAAAATCAACATCATCATTTTACCTAACCACTTCATCTCTACTCCTCCTTCACCTTCCCCATATTCTCGTTCTCATTCACATCATTGTACAACAAAGATAAGCAGACTATTCCAACTAACCGTATTCAGAATATCATATTACAGCTTATCACTACATCCACTACTGCAATCAAACTCATCTCGATTTTTACTGAAACACCGAAGAATCAGATGAAAGACTTCACCTAATTTAGAAAAGAAAAGTCCACATAAAGAACAATAGAAGGGATAGCCTGAGTGGGCTATCCCTTCTATTGTTGTATCTTCTATACGGACCCTTCACTTACAAACGCGGGTCTTTTAAAAGTCGCTCCAATTCTTCCTTATGATTGGTTTCATCGGCGATCATATCTTCCAACTGAATCTTGAGTGCGATTTCCCCAACTGCTTCTGCTTGATCCATTCGCTCTTTGTAACGTTTAATGGTAGCCGCTTCTTCATCGCGCGCATGTTGGAGCATCGTACGAACATCACTGATCATCTTAACAGGTTTCGGTTCTACTACTGGGTCTCCCCCAAGAGTAGCAATCTTTTCAGCCAAATATGAGGCATGTCCAATCTCATCTCGTGCTTCGGCTTCAAAGAACGGCTTTAATGTTTGGCGACTTAATCCTGACACGACCGCCGCATTGTTTGTATATTGAATGACTGCCGCATATTCATACCCCAAATCTTCATTTAACCCATCAATCAATGTTTTTAACTTTGCATCCATGATGTGTCCACTCCCCTTATCTCTTTGCTCTTTATATACCCCCTCCATTTTATTTGTAAACAAAAACACACCTCTTTATTGTGAGGTGCGTTTCGATAGGGCTTAACGGCCTTTTTTCTGTTTAGCGGCAAGAGCGCTCAGCCGTTCTTCACTGCTCTTTGCCCATTTTTTCATCATATCTTCAAAGTCCCCAGGGCCACCACGACGACCCCCTCCGCCACCACCACCGCCACTGCGACGGTTGTTGTTGCGCGGACGCTCTTCACTCAAGGCTTTGATCGATAGTGATATCTTACCGGAAGGATCCACTTTCAGCACTTTAGCTTTAACCGTATCCCCTACCGATAACTCATCTTCAACTTTCTCTACATATTTTGCAGAGAGCTGCGAAATATGAACAAGACCCGTCTCACCGGATTCTATTTTGACAAATGCTCCGAAGGGCTTGATCGCCACGACCTCGCCGCTAATGACGGATCCTTCCGTTAGCTGACTCATCCTAACACTCCCGATAAAATATTCATCCTGTATAAAAGTAACACTTTTCTTAGGGAAAGTCAATAGGCACACTCGCTAAACACTGTTTCCGAAAGCCTTCCATAAGCTCTCCCATCACCAACTACCCCTACCACTACTCATCCCTATTCCTAATATATACACACCATTCCACCAGATTAATGATTTGAGCATGGAACAGACATTAAGTACTATTTAGATAATCGAATTTCCCGATTACAAATTTCTTTCACCACAGGATCATGAGTAACGATAATTATGGTTTTTCCTTTTTGATTCAACTTATTTAAAATTTGTAATATATCATCTCTGTTTCTTTCGTCTAGAGAACCTGTTGGTTCATCGGCTAAAATCAACTCACAGGGTTTGAGAAGAAGACGCGCCATAGCAACCCGTTGTTGTTCTCCCCCTGATAGTTCATGTATTTTTTGCTTTAGTGAAAGGTTTAACCCTACTTCACGAAGAGCCTGCACTTTTAACTCTCTTTTTTCTTTTTTTGATTTTCTCACATAGGTCAACGGAATTGTGAGATTTTCGTTCAAAGTAGCTTGCTCAATTAAAGCGTAATTCTGGAATAAAAAAGATATTTTTGTGCGAAGAAGGATATTTGCTTTTCGTGATCGAATAGATGGTCTTTCTTCACCAAACAACTTCACAATTCCTTCATTTGGGTTTTCTAACATGCCGATGATGTTTAGTAAGGTGGTTTTACCCGAACCACTCTCTCCAGTGATAGCAATAATGTCTCCTTGAACAACATCAAAGCAAATTTTATCGAAAACTGTGTTATTTCCATACCGTTTGGTTACATGTTCAATTTCACAGACTAAATTCATCACTAGTTTCCTCCCTTAATTACATTGATCTTGTTTCGATTCTCCATCACGGCAAGAGTAATCACAGTTGCCACGACTTCAATACCTAGTAAAATGAGAATGATTACCAGAAAATTTATGTTCATAACTCCATGAATAGATTGGAGCATAGGAGGCTGTGCCAAGTCCATCAATCTACTAAACAGAATAAAGAGTATAGAGGTAAAGATTAACCATGAGAAGGCACTACAATAGGTTTTATAAAATCCAATACCGAATATACGTTTAACTACCAATCGTTTTTGATGCTCATGAAAAAAAATGATCATATTCTGTACAGTCAAAAATATGAACGTTCCAAAAACTCCTAACATTAATAAAGAGATTATATTAATCTCTTTTTGTAAGGAATTCACTTCTTCTTCTACATATTCTTGAAGAGAAGATATCTTGACTTCATCATCCAAATGATATGTCTTTAATTCAGACTCAAGCTCTTCATAGGTAAGTGAAGTACTCCCATCGATTAACTTAAGTTTTAATGGATCAGATAGTCCCTTTCCCTTAATGCCGCTTCTATAGGTAAATAAGTAGTTGTTTTCCGTCTTTACATGCAGGATTGGATCAAGGATTTTATTGAACTGAGATGGGAAAACTTCCGGATTAAAGCTAAATATATACTGGTCATTTTCCATCCAGATAATTTTCATCTCCTGTCCTTCGTCTTTTACAAGATAAAAATCTCTCATTTCCTTATCTTTATAAAAATATTCTCGAATATCTTTTTCTCGATCGCGATATTTTTCAGGGACAAGCACAATCCAGTCTATCTCGGATTCAGTGACCTCTACAATGTTTCCCTCCAGATCAAAAGCAGGGAACTCTTTTAAATAATTTATGTTTATAGTTACAGACAAAATCCCTCCCGTATTTGCATTTAACAGCAGCGAATCTTCTTCGTACTGACTAGTATCGATGTAGACTGATCCTATCTTATTAAACAGTGGATATAATCTATATAGCTCATCGCCCACTTCATATTGTTCTTCTAACTCTTCCTCTATGGTATATGCTGTTGTATGGCCAACGTAAAATTCAGCTATACCATAGCCCCTCATGTTTCCCCATCTTCCCATGTCTTTTTTATGAGATAGAATACGATCTTCTTGAGTATGTAAGTTAGTATACTGGGTTATTAATGACATACCTGTTAAAACCAAAACAGTAGCACACACGACTTTTAACATCATGTTAAATAGGAATATAATACGGGTGTCTCTTCTGTTTTTTAACATTTGGCTTACTTTGATAGAAGCAATATTGTCCATATAGAAGAACTGATAAGGCTACTAGAAGGAGATATGCTTGAACCAGTTGAGAGATCATCAGAGAGATAAATGTCCAGGGTGAGGTCAAAACAAACGCGAATACAGCACTTCCACATGCAAAGATTCCAAAAGTAACACTAAGTAAGCGGCCGACAATTCTCCACCATAAATAAATGTTAGAGATACCATGAATCTTTAATATTCCGATCGGCTTCGATAAACTTAAAATATAGTAGAGAAACAGCAAAATTGTTATTATATTAATAATATATTGTAATTTTTTCATCAAGGACAGGTCTGTTATCTTAAAATATTCCTCTTGAGGTTCAATAAAGGCTTCTTTTGTTTGAAAGTTAGAAGGCGAGAAAGTGATTTCATCCCCTTCTTTCTCTTTGTTAACAGAAACATTAATTTTATTACTCAACGTTTGTAGAAATTGCTGAACATGTGTTTCGTCTTCAGCTTCCACAAAGTAGCGTCCTGTTACAGGAAGGTGATCGTATGAAGTCGCTAGTGGCTGAATAGTAATGAGCTGCCTAGGGTCAAAATATTGAATTTGACCGATCTGACTCTCCTCTCCCTTCTCCATAGAGGAGAGGAACAAACCTTCTTGTTGACTCTCCTCAGTGCGTAATTCGCGACCTCTCTCTACATGAATATGATCATAAAATTGAGTTTTACGAGTAAATAAAACATATTTTATGATCTCTAATTTTTCATCCGGTCGAAGATATCGAGCTGGCCGAAAGAGATTTACATTCTCTTCTTTCGCGGACTCCAACAAGAGAGGATACATGAGATCTGCATTAGATAACTCTGGTTGATCCGGAATTACGAAAGGAGTCGCAATTTTAGACTCAAGCTTTACCAGTTGTATCATTTCATTATTTATCATTTGATGATAAGAGATCCATACAGAAAAAGAGAGACTAATCAACACAGAGAGGAATATAGCTTTTTTCAAATCCACCATTCTCCTTTGTAGCTAAAGATATATAGAAGAAGGATAACGATGTAATGAAAAGAGCCATCAACCCCCACTTGTTTTGACGCGAAAGAAAACCTGTCATTACTAGATCACTCTCCTAAATAGTATTTTTTGTTATAATTAGGTAACTACTATGATAGTATTCCGACAAGCGAGTAGAGTCAAGTTATTTTCTTACTTTTTATATTATTTAGTTTTTTGTTTGTTGTTGAGTTATATCATTTATAATAAAACCTCAAAATATACTTTTTTAAGATATATGGCAAAGAGAAAGTGAAGAAGATAACATTGGCTCAAGAGATCAGCCAATTAACAACGTTTCAGCATCCGGCCTATATGTTGGTGGACTCATGATGCTTAAATTCATGATTACACATGCGACACTTGCTTTTTTGTTATGATAGGTGCGCTCCTCTTGATTTGAGCATACCCCACAACTAAAAAAGTACGGGAACTTATTCCTAAGCCCCCGTACTCTCCTTTAACTTACCTCTCTTTTATTAGCCCCCATTTGCTCTCCAACCTCTTGATCCTCTTGCCAACACTCGACACCTTTAAGTCCTTCTATCTTATGCGCATAAAAGACAGGGTCTTTCCCTTGCTTCCGCTGTTCCATATAGTCCCTCAGCGCTGCAAAGGCGTATTTACCGATAATCAAAATAGCAACTAGGTTGATAAATGCCATCAGAGCCATCGCCAGATCTGCCAAGCTCCATACTAGTTGTAGACTAGCAAGTGCTCCAAAAGCAACCATCCCCAAGGCTGCGATCCGGTATACATAGAGTGACGCTTTCCTTTTACTCACAAAGCCAATATTGGCTTCGCCATAATAGTAACTACCAACGATGGAGCTAAAGGCAAAGGTCAAGATCGCTATCGCTAAGAATCCCCCTGCCCATGAGCCAAAATGTTCACCCATTGCCGCTTGGGTTAAGTTTACCCCAGTTAATTCTGCAGAGCCCTGCTTTCCTGAGAGCAATATAATCGAAGCTGTGGCCGTACATACCAACAATGTGTCGAAAAAGACACCCATCGCTTGAATAAATCCTTGTTTGACAGGGTGCGATACTTCCGCTGTCGCCGCAGCATTAGGGGCACTCCCCATCCCTGCTTCGTTAGAGAAAAGACCACGCTTTACTCCCATCGAGATAGCAGCTCCCATTCCACCACCTACTACCTCTTCAAATCCAAATGCACTTTTGAAGATGAGTAGAAGCATCGCTGGAATCTCAGTAAAATTACTAAAGGTGACATATAAAGCTAGTACCATGTAGAAAACCGCCATCACTGGCACTACTTTTTCTGAAAAGCGGGCAATCCGTGCGACCCCACCAAAGATAATAACTCCCGTCAATACTGTCAGCACAATCGCAATCACCATCGGATTAATGGAGAAGGAACCAGTAAACGCTTCTGCAATCGTATTACTTTGTACAGAGTTAAAGACTAAACCAAAACTTACAATAATCCCAATTGCAAAAGCACGACTCATCCATTTAGAACCAATCTGCTTTTGAATATAGTAAGCAGGACCTCCTCTGTAACCTACTTCATCTTTCACCTTATATATCTGTGCCAAAGTGCTTTCAACAAAAGCTGTCGCACCTCCTAGCACCGCTACTAACCACATCCAAAACACTGCACCCGGACCGCCCGCAGCGATCGCCGTAGCAACACCAGCGACGTTACCCGTTCCTATTCTGGTTGCCGCCCCAATCATAAAAGCTTGCAAAGAGGAAATTTGATTTTTATCTTTTTTATCGAACGAAGGCTTCTCCGCTAACACACGGATCATTTCCCTAAAGTAGCGCATCTGCCCGAATTTCATTCGAATCGTGAAATAAACACCTGCACCTAATAATAATCCAATTAAAATATAAGACCATAAGATATTATTGATGAAATTGATGCTATTTGCAAATAAGTCATACATTTTTATCCGCCACCTCCGGTTAGCCTTCTTTTTTTGATATTTTCTATTTTAATACTTTTATACAAAAAATCAATGATATATTTAGTGGAATGATTAGCATTATTATCTTTAATATTGGATAATCCCTAATTTTTCGTTGTTATCCTTTGTTTTCTCACTTCTAATTTTCATATAATTTCTTGTTATCTCGCCTTAAAATATAAAAATACAAAAAAGAGCCCCCTAATCGGAAGGCTCTTTTTTTGCAAATATTAGTAATTACTACGTATTACGCTTGCTTCTTTTCCTCTACAGGACGATGATCCCACGCTTCTACACCTTTTAGACCCTCAATGCTATCAGCATAGAAGACAGGATCCTTCCCGGCTTTTCGCTGATCTACATAATCTTTTAACGCAGCGAACGCAATCTTACCAAGCAGGGCAATAGCTATCAAGTTGGTTAGCGCCATGAACGCCATTGCTAAGTCTGCCAATTTCCATACAATTTCCAGGCTCGCCAGTGCACCAAACGCAATCATACCCAGTGCAATGACCCGGTAGGTAAGAAGTGCGGTATTACTCTTACTAATAAAGCCAATGTTTGCTTCTCCATAATAATAGCTACCGATAATGGAGCTAAAGGCGAAGGTAAAGATAGCTATGGCAAGGAAAATCCCAGCCCAAGAACCAAAGTGAGAATCCATAGCTGCCTGCGTTAAGGCGATTCCATTCAATCCATCCTCTGATCCTTTTACACCAGACAAGATAATAATAAATGCTGTCGCGCTACATACCAGAATCGTATCAAAGAACACTCCAAGCGCTTGAATAAAACCTTGTTTTGCTGGGTGAGAAACGGTCGCCGTCGCTGCGGCATTCGGAGCACTCCCCATCCCTGCCTCATTGGAGAAGAGACCACGTTTTACACCCATCATGATAGCAGCACCAATCCCACCACCTAGAGCTTGTTCCAAACCAAATGCACTCTTGAAAATAAGCATAAATGCATCAGGAACCGCACCCAAGTTTGTAAAGAACACATAGAGTGCCAAGATGATGTAAAAAACAGCCATGAAAGGTACCACAATCTCTGAGAAGCGAGCAATCCGCTTAATCCCCCCAAAGATGATCACGCCGGAAAGCAATACCAGAACAACTGCCATGATTCTAGCATCAAAACTAAATGAGTTACTAAATGCATCTGAGATCGTATTACTTTGTACAGCGTTAAAGGTTAAGCCGAAGCTAGCAATGATCGTCACAGCAAAAATGGCACTTAACCAGCTCGCCCCTAATTGCTTTTTGATATAGTAACCAGGGCCACCCTTAAAACCAACCTTATCTTTTACCTTATAAATCTGCGCTAGCGTACTTTCTACAAAAGCAGTTGCCCCACCTAATAATGCAACGATCCACATCCAAAAAACAGCACCTGGTCCCCCGAGCGCGATCGCCGTAGCCACCCCTGCCAGGTTACCCGTTCCTATTCTCGTTGCCGCTCCGATCAAGAAGGCCTGCATCGAGGTGATCTGCTTCTTGTCATCTAACGTAATCGCTGTTTTATCAAAGAGGACGCGAAACATTTCTTTCAGATACGTAATCTGTACTGCCTTGGTGAAAATAGTAAAATAAACACCTAATCCTAGTAAAAGACCAATCAACACATAAGACCACAGATATTCATTTAAAAAGTCTACTGTTGCAGTTAAAAAATCTAACAATTCCCCAACCTCCCTCTATTCATTTAACTAAAATATACTACTTAAATATACTTATGTCAAACTTTTGTCACAAATGTGCTAAGAAAAAATTACCTTTATTTTCAATTGATTTTTGATATCCTTGTTTATTACAAACAACTTAAAACTGCATAAATATAACTGATAATGAGTTTAACATGAGAGATAATCTCTCTCTTTAGAAAGGTACTCACATTTTCAAGAAATAATAGAGTGACCGAAAATCCATATATACCCTTTAATAAATGATTTAATCCATTAAATGAAAACCCTCCTTTTAAGAACCCCTCACCCTCTTTTTATAAAAACAACTATAAATAGCATTAACCAATGGAATTAGTCGCAATTTGTACCTGGATTATAGCTCCCAATTCTATGAAAATAGTAACCCTTTCTCTCTCATTTACATATAAATATAGTAGATGTGGAGTAGAGAAATAAAAAGAACATCCCACTACTCGCATTCTTCTTCCTCCACATCTTTTGTTTACGAAGGAGGTAGAACATGCTCACCAGACAAAGAAAAAGTATACTTGGGGCTTTGCTTCGCTTCACTACAATTGTATTTGTTGGGTTGACGGAAGCTAACTTTACTGATTTTGCCCGTCAGCTAATCACCGCTGCCTACCAATATCTTCTCACTCGAGATCTATTTAGTATCTTATCGCCCTCAAACTTACAAGAGTTAGAGGATGCAATCCAAGCAGTGCTCGATGCTGTTGCAGCTGATGATTTTAGTGCTACACAAACAGCATTAAGTAATTTACGAACCGTTCTCCGCGATCAGATTGCCGCTCTCTAAACATCCAGCCATTTAGGTGCAACGCGTCGTTGCACCTACATAACGTCATTTTGGTGCTCTTTTGCTCTCATTTCCCAGCACCTATTACCTTTTTAGTTCCTCCAAGAGATAGTAATGAAAGTAACCTTTTATTAAGCAACCACGTTTCTTTTAAGTGATGAGGGTCGTGCCTCTACACAATAACAAATCTGCAACAAATATGTTTTATTTATTCCATCATAAAAGGAAAATGTGTTATACTTTTTGCGAAGTATAGTGACAAGTGATGCACAATCCCATAAAATAATGTATCTTCAAAAGGAAGGATGGACGGATGAGTACTCAATTTGGAACAAATAGACCAACTGAAATTAACTTTATGGGTCCGGTACACCGTAACCTCCCAGTCTCCCTCTTAGTGGAGAAGTCCCTTGCACGTGAAGAGAGTGTCCTGACGGATCAAGGTGCACTACACGTTACCACCGGGAAGTATACAGGCCGTTCTCCAAAGGATAAATATATTGTCGACGAACCTTCCATTCATGATAAAGTAGACTGGGGAAGTGTTAACCAACCCATGTCCCCTGACACCTTCGAACGCCTCTATCAGAAGGTGAAAAACCATTTGGAAAAACGAGAGGTTTTTATTTTTCAAGGATATGCTGGTTCAGAAGAACAGCACCGTCTACCGCTACAAGTAATCAATGAAAAAGCCTGGCAAAATTTATTTGTTCATCAATTATTTGTCCGCCCTACTGCTGAAGAACTGCTGGAGCATGTTCCTCAATTCACCGTAATCAGTGTTCCAGAATGTAAGGCTGATCCCGAAGTAGATGGAACTCACTCAGAAACGTTTATTGCTGTCAGCTTTGAACGGCGCATGGTTTTAATCGGCGGCACTCACTATGCTGGTGAAATTAAAAAATCAGTTTTTAGTGTGATGAATTTCTTACTACCGGAACAAAACGTTCTTCCCATGCACTGCTCCGCCAATCGGGGCGATGATGGAGATGTTGCCCTCTTCTTCGGCTTATCTGGCACAGGAAAGACCACCTTATCCGCTGACCCAGAACGCCTTCTTATCGGCGATGATGAGCACGGTTGGTCCGACCGTGGCATCTTCAATGTAGAAGGTGGTTGTTATGCCAAGTGTATCGGCTTATCTGCAGAGAAAGAACCGCAAATTTGGAATGCGATTCGTTTTGGTTCTGTATTGGAAAATGTCGTATTGCACAAAGACCACACTCCCGACTTCGAGGATACGAGCCTGACTGAAAATACACGCGTCGCATACCCTATTCACTTTATTCCCGGTGCACAAATTCCTGGGATAGGTGAAAATCCGCAGGTGATCATCTTTTTAACCGCCGATGCTTTTGGAGTATTGCCACCGATTGCAAAACTGTCACCAGCACAAGCCATGTATCACTTCTTATCTGGTTATACGAGCAAGCTAGCTGGTACAGAAAGAGGTGTTACCGAACCAGAAGCCACCTTCTCTGCATGCTTCGGAGCCCCCTTCCTCCCTCGTCCAGCAGCAGTCTATGCTGATATGCTCGGTGAAAAAATCGCTCAGCACAACGTTCGCTGCTATCTAGTCAATACTGGCTGGACAGGTGGACCTTATGGAGAGGGCGAGCGCATGAAGTTGTGTTACACTCGGGAAATGGTACGTGCTGCTATCGATGGGTCTTTAGAAGAACAAGCGACTGCGATCGATCCAGTATTTGGACTAACCATCCCCACATCTTGTCCACAGGTGCCGCAACACGTTTTAAACCCACGCAATACCTGGGCGGATAAAGATGCTTATGATCAAAAAGCTAATGAGCTAGCCTCTCTTTTCCAACAAAATGCAGAGAAGTTTATAGGTCTTTCTGAGGGGATTCGCGCCGCTGGTCCGAAATTAAATAATACTCGCCATAGATAACTAAACTCTCATTACTCGCTTTTGGTGTTTATACCACCGTGCGATACCGACAATCTGATGAACGAGTGAGCACCTCGCATGCGAGGTGCTTTTTACTACTTGCAAAATGGCTTGTCTATTGCTATTATCATCAAGGGAAAGTATAGGGACAGTATGAGAGAAGAGTAGAAAGGAAATATACCTTACGATGAACCGACCAGTAGTAATCGGAGTTGCAGGCGGCAGTGGTTCTGGAAAAACGACGGTGGCACGTAAGATCTGTGAGCAGTTCGCCGATTCAGTCGTCATGCTCGAACAGGATGCTTACTATCGGGATCAGTCGCACTTATCGATGAATGAGCGAATCAAGACCAACTATGATCATCCGTTGGCGTTTGATAATGATTATCTCATCGAACAGCTCCTTCAACTTCGGCAATACCACTCCATTGAGAAGCCCGTTTATGATTATACAATGCATACCCGTTCGGAGGAAACGATTCCTCTAGAGCCAAAAGAAGTGATTATACTTGAAGGGATTCTCATTCTTGAAGATGAACGTCTTCGTAACTTATTAGACGTCAAAGTGTTTGTCGATACCGATGCCGATGTTCGTATTCTGCGCCGGATGGAACGCGATGTACATGAACGGGGACGTACACTTGATTCTGTCATTGAGCAGTACTTAAGCGTTGTCCGACCGATGCACTTACAATTTATTGAGCCGAGTAAGCGTTACGCGGACCTCATTATCCCTGAAGGTGGGTATAATGAAGTAGCTATTAGTATCCTCGTCAACCAAGTTCGCTCCTACCTAGAAAATGTGTAACACAGGCAGAAAAAAGAGCCCGCTGGAGAAAAATTCTCCAGCAGGCTCTTTTTTCTCTTCCTAGATCAATTAGCACCAACCCATATCACAATCTTCTGCGTACTGCTCCTGCTCGACCGTCGATTGTAGAGAATAGATGTCTGCTCCTTGTGCCTCGTACCCTTCTTCCAAACTCATCTCCTTACTCTGCAGATCAATCTTGCCAATTGGATGATCATTGTGATAGAGAACCATCGTCCCCCCACTGATCTTACCTGTTATGTTTTTCGTTATATTAATTGTTTGTGACATCTAAACCCCTCTTTCCATGCTCTCTAAGGTTGTACCTTACCCATAGCATATCCAGCTACTGGATGATCTATTTAATATTTATTAATTTAGTATGTCTTTCTCACTAGCAGGATAGATTTCTCCCCAAAATTTTAGCAAAGGTATCCCAGAGTAAAAGTTAGCCGGGTTGGGACAAATGGCATTAAATTCGTTCTAGACAGACAGTTTTATCCGTAAATAGAGGGGATGAGACTTCGTGCTTGTTTTATATAAGGGACTATTAAAAAGAATAAATTTTATAATTCATTAATTGAAATATTGATTATTCTATATTTTTTAGATAAGATAAAATAAAGTTGAAAATAAAAATAAAGTGAGGTTTTTGTGAATGCAAAAATTGTTAGTCGTTTTCCTCGTTCTTTTTTTAACTTTCGAACTTTCTATCCCAGTAATAGCACAGGCGAAGGTTACATCGGAAATGGAAGCAGAAGAAGATCGATCTCAAGCAAGAATTGTACTTACAACGAAGTATTTTAGTAAATGCATCTATCCTTCAACCTCAGACATCCCTCGTGTCGTTAGTCATGAAGAGTACTTCTCAGATGGTTTATATGCTGGAACTGTAGATATTTCAGCTTGTACTGATGCTGGTGACAACTGGAGTTGTACAGGATATGGTTATATTTTTAAACAAAATAGCTATGAATAATACCCTGAAGCACTGATCGACAAAATTAGAATTGAGAGGCAAAAAGTAATAGCTTCATTCTTATCCTACTAGTTCCTTTTTGTTTCCAGATTATATAACTAAAAATGAGGCTTTCTGTAGATAAACACACAGAAAGCCTCATTTCTAGGGAAAAGTGTATATTCACTACTCCCCTGCAACCATCGCCCCGTATTTTTCTGCACTGAGTAACTTCTCCATGTCTGCATGATCAGACACTTCAACAACAACCATCCAGCCACTTTCATATGGAGATTCATTCACGTTTTCAGGTGAATCTTCGAGCTCACCATTTACTTCTACGACTTTACCGCTTACAGGCGCATACAGCTCGGAAACGGTTTTTACAGACTCTACACTACCAAACGGTTCGTTGGCTGTTATATCATCGCCTACTTCAGGCAGTTCCACAAAAACAATATCACCTAGTTCAGATTGCGCAAAGTCAGTAATCCCAATCCTTACTTTTTCTGCACCTTCATCTTTCACCCACTCGTGTTCATCACTGTATCGCAAGTTTTGTGGCAAATTCATGGTTTCAACCCTTTCTTCTCTCTATTCTTTAATACCTAGCACTCTGTGCAATGGATTTTGCAACATACTTAGCGCTTTTTCACCCGCAGCTCGATGACGTAGTTTTCCTTCTTGATCAAACAAGTAAAACGCAGGTACAAATTGATTCTCAAACGCCTCTACAATGCTATGCTGGTTATCAATCGCTTGTGGATGTACTAGTTCATACTTCGTGATTGTCTCTTTTACTGCCTCTTCGTCTGTATCCTTTTCAGAACGAGGCATATGAATACCGATCAACTGCAATTCTTGCTCTTTAAATTTCTCTCGCATCTCATTAATGTCAGGTAGGCTTTTTTTGCACATCTCACAACTAATGGACCAAAAGTGTACTAATACTGGCTTACCGGCAACGTCACTCTTAGAGATCTCGCTATTTACCCATTCCGTAGCGCCCGTTAGCTCAGGCATCTCTGTACGCAAACGCATTGGCATGAATATATCCTCCTCTAATCAATCTCCCGTCTATTCGTGGAAGAAAAGGCCTAACGTCAAATCGTTAGGCCTCTAGTTTCTTCAAATCAATACAAATTACGATTTAACCAAGTGCTTGTCGCCTGGCTTCCAATCGGAAGGACATAGTCCACCAGATTGAAGAGCGAGCAATACACGTAAGGTTTCATCTACACTACGCCCTACATTGTCATCAGTAACAACCTGATAGCGCAGTACGCCTTCTGGGTCAATGATGAATAGTCCGCGTTGTGCAATCCCTTCTTCTTCAATCAATACACCGTACTCACGGCTTACTTTATGATTGTGATCTGCAGCGAGTGGGTATTTTACCTCACCCAAGCCATTGGAATCACGTGGAGTGTTAATCCATGCACGGTGAGTAAAGACAGTATCCGTACTCACACCAATAATCTCGGTATCGAGATCTTGGAATTCCTCATAGCGATCGCTCAAAGCAGTAATTTCAGTAGGACATACAAAAGTAAAGTCCATTGGATAAAAGAAGAGAATAACCCATTTCCCTTCGTAATCAGACAGCTTTACATTCTCATCCAAAGTTTCGAGGTTTTTTGTGCTCGGCATATCAAAAGTTGGAGCTGGAAGCCCTACAAGACGTGTCGCCATGATCTCGTTCCTCCTGTACGTTAAGTATTCTGCAAGTGAAATAAATCCATCCCCCACTATCACATAAAAATAGCGGGGGATAAACAGAGAAATCCCCTTGCAATCATATGTTTCTACCTTATCATCCTGCTTGTTTACAGTCAATACAATTTTAAACTCAATATTATCTAGGAATTGTTTTCACTTATGATCTGCTTCCCCTTTCATTATATATTTTTCTCTCTCAATTTCAAAAGGGGAAGATCACATTTTTCAAGATAGAGCATTGTTACAACGGCTTAACACATTCTGCCTGATCATTGTGCACAGAGTTAACCATTGTAGAGACCGGATGCACCTCTAGCTCGGTTGCAGAAACACCTGCGAGAATAGCCAGCAAGGTATCCGTCTGCCCCACCCCATGATAAATCCAAGTTTCTTCAGCCTCAGGTTCTAACATGACCGGCATTCGTTGGTGAATAGGACGAAACTCTTCATCTGCCTCTCGCGTAATAATCGTAAACGTACTCTTTTCTTTTCCCTCCGACGAGATCCACTGATCCCACAAACCGGCGAAAGCAAAGAGCTCACGGTCTTTTCTAACTATATGTAGCGGTCGTTTACTTCCATCTTCTTGTGTTTGCCACTCAAAGTAGCCGTCCGCTGGAACGAGACAACGATGGCGACGAAAAGAACGACGAAAAGCAGGCTTTTCTAGAACTGTTTCACTTCGAGCATTGATTAACCTTTTACTTGTAGACTCATCCTTCACCCATCGTGGGATCAACCCCCACTCCATCTGCTTCAACCGCCTTGTACGCAAACTCTCGTCCTCGATAATAATCGGTAACAACTGCGTAGGGGCCACGTTATAGCGCGGGTGAAAGCTCATCTCCTCACCGATTCGTACATGAAAGCGTTCCATGACCTCTGAGAGCTCCACCGCCAGACTAAAGCGTCCACACATGCATACATCCCTCATCTCTTCCATGGATAATCATGCCTTAGTCTCCTCCTACCCTGTTTCTATTATTCTAAAAACACTCTGGTTTAATTGTAAGAAATGATGAAGTTGCGAAGCAACGAATGACAAACCGGCATCTTGTCATCCGTCAATTCTATGCATATATTTTCCTCTGTGATAATATGAAAGATGAACTGAAAAACCAACCTTCGGGGCAGGGTGAAATTCCCGACCGGCGGTGACACCCTCAGGGTGTAAGCCCGCGACTCACACCCTCATTCTGTGTGTGACTGACTCTGTGTAATTCAGAGGCCGACGGTATAGTCCGGATGGGAGAAGGGAAACTCAGCCTCAGCTATTTCACATGATAGACGAGGCCTCTTTCCTCATGCCCGCTTAAGTGGGCATTTTTCTTTTACCGGGTTGCGTTTTCGTTCAAAAATCGTAAAGAGGGGTTTTTGAATGGGTACCATTACTAGTAAGCGAGTAGAGGATGCAATTAGCCAGATCCAACGGGGAAAAATGATTATTATCCAAGATGATCAAAGTCGAGAGAACGAAGGGGATTTGGTCATCGCCGCTGAACATGTAACAGGAGAGGATATAAATTTTATCGCACATTATGCGCGCGGATTAATCTGCACTCCCATGACAGCCGAGCGATTACAAGATCTTCACCTTCCACAGATGGTAACAGAAAACGAAGAGAGCCTACGAACAGCCTTCACCGTATCTGTAGATGCCAAAGAAGGTATTACAACTGGAATATCCGCTTATGAACGAGCCAACACGATCCGCCAACTGATCGATCCCAAACGGACAGCTGATGATTTTGTGCGTCCTGGTCATGTTTTTCCCCTGGAGGCACGACCCAATGGGGTACTAGAACGTCGTGGACAAACAGAGGCCTCACTAGATCTGATGCGGCTTGCGCACTGCTATCCCGCGGCTGTCATCTGTGAAATCATGAGTCCAGATGGTACAATGGCACGTCGGGTAGAACTAGAGCAGTTCAACAAAACTCACGATCTAGTCCTTATTACCGTGCAGGAGTTAGTAGATTACCGCTTAGAAAAAGAACTCCTCGCGTGGTAACGGTAACTATCATTAGGCTTAAGCATAAATTACAAACGACGGGGTTTAAACCCCGTCGTAATAAAATCTCTTATATTCCTTACCTTATTTCTCCATATAGAAAAATCCTCTCCCCCCTTCCACTCTTAATTCAGTCAGAGTTCGTCATACAAAAAGAACGCTGATCTCTCAACGTTCTTTTCTCTCCTTCACATGGGTCTGCTTTTTAAAAAAACACAGTACCCCAAGTGCTACATATCTTTTATTAATCTTCATTAAGATCAATCTGATAGCTTTCACCTGAAATCTTTTCATAAGTTGCTTCAAAATAAACCCTTTACCTTCTCGTTACGTTAACCTTTACAATAAACATATGTACAACGAAAAGGAATGAGAATAATTGCAAAAGATGCTCATCACTGAACTAGCTACACAACTACAACTATCCACCCGAGCAATCCGCTACTATGAAGAGGTGGGGCTGATCACTCCGCAGAAGGACGGACAGAATCAATACCGTCTTTTTACTGAACATGATGCATGGCGCCTCCAAATGATTGTTGCTCTACGGGAGCTTGGATTACCGATCAAACAGATCCGTTCCTTACTCCTCTCCCTTGATCAAAGTGAAGGAAGTAAAGAAGATACGATTCGTCAATATCTCGATACACAACGTTCTATACTGTTCCAAACTTTTATTCAACTCAAAGAGCAGATTGAGGTGATCGACCACATAACTGCGACAGAAAAAGAGTTTTCCCTCGATGAACTACACCAACTTAGTCTAACCTCTCGCCACGCCCGTAAACAACGAGAAGGTTGGGTAGATCGCTGGAATTTCGATCGCCTTGCGCCCCGATATGATGAGATCGTCTCTTATCCATACCGCCAAGAAGAACGAGAGCAGGATAAATACCCTATTCACGCCTGTTACGAGGAAGCACTCGAGCGTGTGGTACATCATCTCGCTTTACAAACTGGAGAGTCTGGTTTAGAAATTGGCATTGGAACTGGTAACCTCAGTGCACGCTTGCTCGATCGTGGGGTTCACCTCTATGGAATAGATCAATCCCAAGCGATGCTCTCAATCTGTCGTAAGAAGTTTCCGCAAATAGAGACTAAGTTAGGTAATTTCCTGGCTATTCCTTATCTAGACCAACGCTTTACTTTTATCGCCTCCAGCTATGCCCTTCACCATTTGACGGAGGAACAAAAAATACTTGCCTTAGAGGAGATGGATCGTCTCCTCCAGGCTGGGGGGAGAATTTGTATAGCTGATTTAATGTTTGCTGACAATGATCATCGTCAACGCTATCTCACACAACTACAGATGGAGGGAAGGGATCACTGGGTGCGTGAGATTGAAGATGAACACTACGCCAATCGTTCTTCTCTTGAGCAATGGCTGCGACATCATCATTACGAAGTGAAAACGGAACAATTGCTTGACTATCTTCATCTCATATATGCCATTAAAAAGTAACTATGATTATATCACTAACTACTTTATCCTCTCTTCCCACCAAGCAAATCCAATTCTTGACTGAGTAAATACTTGCGTTTTTAAAAGCGCAAAAAAGGTACCCCCTGGGGGAAGGATAATACGACCTGAAACATCGATTACTTGAGTCGTATCTGTCTCTACCCGTCTTATAAAAGCAAAAGTGCCTCCCTGTGGTACTCCTCTCACAGCCGGATTAAACTTTAATTTAGCCTTCGGCTTTGCTAATGGCAATGATAGATTAGTCGCTGTAGTCAATGAAGAGGTAATTTTTCTTCCCGGTGGAACCGAGCCTAAATATAGATCAGCAGTAAAAGCATTCACACCTAAATCTGAAAGTGTCGTATCATTAATCACGACATTTACACCTGAGTTAAGTGGATTAAAGAGTCCTCCCCAAGCAACGATCGATCCTCCAAATGATAATAATCCTGTCTGACCCACAAAAAAGTGGTCCTGAATCGTTTTCAAAAACTGTGGAGTAATGCTGGTCACTGGTGGAGGAGAAGTTACATTTAATAGTTTCATGTAGACACTCCTTTACCAAACTTCTTTTTTGTTCACCTTATTATATGAATCTCATTTATCATTCGGAATAGTTATTTAACATAAAACAGCAACATCTGAGAGTCCCCTCTCAGATGTTGCTGTTTTATCTTCTATACCCACTCTTTAGAAAAACTTTCTTCTTTGAAACCTACGGTTACCTTCTGGCCATCTGTCACAATGGGTCGCTTCATCAGCATTCCATCTGAAGCGAGCAAGTCTAGCTGTTCGTCCTCGCTCATCTCTTTCAATTTATCTTTCAACCCCAGCTCACGATACTTTTGCCCACTCGTATTAAAAAATTTTTTTAGCGGTAAGCCGCTTTTTTCAACTAACTGAGCCAATTGGTCACGAGTAGGAGGGTTTTCTACTATATGATGATCTTGAAAATCAATCCCGTGGTTCGTTAAGTATTTTTTTGCTTTGCGGCAGGTTCCGCATTTGGGATATTCGTAGATATCGATTTTGTTCATGGTGTGATTACCTCCCATCCTCTTATCTATCCTAGTATACCCGAGGATCGGGTTTACCGAAACACGTCACTACCACGTTCGTATTCGACATCAAGCCTTCCTTCACGCTTGTTCGCCACCCTTGCCACGGTAAAGAAAAAATCAGAGAGGCGATTTAAATATCGTCTCACTTCGTCATTCGACTCCTCCTCCCTGCTCAAAGTGACAACACGACGTTCAGCACGACGGGTAACGACACGAGCTTTGTGCAAACTTGCAGAGATTGCACTACCACCCGGAAGGATAAAACGTTTGATCTCTGTTGTTTCTTGATCGTAGCGGTCGATCCACTCTTCCAACCGGGTCACATGTTTGGCCGTTACTTTGTAATCCCGCTTTTTCCCCGCCTGAGCTAAGTCCCCTCCACAATCAAAAAGTTCATGTTGAATAACTGTGAGATCACTGATGAGATCAGTATAGCGTTGCTCATGCCCATCCAGGTAAGCGATCGCTTCCCCGACGATGGCATTGGCTTCGTCCACTGTTCCGTATGCCTCTACCCGAATATCATCTTTGGCAACCCTGCCACCAACAACGCTTGTTTTCCCTTCATCTCCTGTACGTGTGTAAATACGCATACTTACCCCTCCTAGCAAATAGGTTTTATGCTTTCTCATGTTGGGGTGATTCTCCTTACAGAACGTCAAATCCTCTTTCTACCATGACGACAGAGGGACAGAGTTAGGCGGTTGTTTTTTAGAGTGGAGAGTAGAAGGGAGCAGGAGTTGAGGCGTTCCGTCAGCAGGATGAGGGAGAATGTAAGGTTTTACTCCATATACAGCTTCAATAACATCTGAGTTGAGCACATCGTGAGCATGACCCGCATGAACGACCACTCCTTTATTAATGAGAATGAGCCGATCACAATGTTGTGCTGCCAGATTTAAATCATGAAAAACAGCAATTACTGCTAACTGATCACGCCTTCGCCACTGATCGATATGAGTAAGGACAGCTACTTGATGACCAATATCCAGGTAGGTTGTAGGTTCATCTAATAAAAGCAGCTGCGGTGCTTGCACCATTGCTTTGGCTAGGGCAACCCGCTGACGCTCACCACCGCTTAACTGTTCTACTGTTCGTGCTTGTAAACCATCTACTTCCATCGTCCGCATCGCGTCTGCTACCACCTTCTCATCTGTTTCAGTTGGCGCAGACCATCGCTGCTGGTGTGGATAGCGTCCCATGGCCACTACTTCTGCGACTGTGTATGGAAGCGATGGTAACCCTTCTTGTGGCAATACGGCGATCTGACGAGCACGTGCTCGATGCGACCAAGCTAACAGCGGTTTCTGGGCTACAGTTACTCTTCCTGCAGTGGGAACCTCTTCCCCCGCTAAGATACGTAGAAGGGTCGTTTTACCACTTCCATTAGGACCGAGTAGCCCAATCATCTCCCCTTTTTCCACGGCAACATCAATACCGTTTAAAATCTGCTGCCCCTGTATCTGTTTCTTAATTCCATCTGCTTGTAACATACTCTCCCTCCTTCCCATAATACTGAAGATGAACAAGCAACATACAAACTATCGCTCCCTACTCTCTACTGTGTCGACGCAATAACCAAGCAAAGAATGGAGCACCTACAAATGCGGTGATCACACCGATTGGCAATTCCCTCGGATCCAGTACTAACCGCGCTAAGGTATCTGCCCAAATAAGGAATATAGCTCCTGCCAAAATAGAAACAGGCAATAAGAGACGATGATTGGGACCGGCAATCATCCGCATCATATGCGGGACTACTAAACCGACGAACCCAATCGTACCCGATACAGCTACAGCTGCTCCCGTCACCAACGAAGCAAAAATTAATAATACAAGACGGATACGGTAAACCGATACCCCCAAATAATGAGCAGAGCGCTCCCCCAACGCAAATAAATCTAATTCTCGACTAAAAAGCCACGCGCTAAAAAGACCTACCAATACGACAGGGAAAATAATAAGCGCATGGCTCCAATCTCGGAGCGCCACACTTCCCATCAACCAGAACTGAATCTCCATCATACGCTCAGCCGACTGCGATAACATAAATGTAAGCACAGCACCAAAGAAAGCTTGTATCACGACCCCCGCTAATATGAGCGTATGTGTGCGCATGCCGCTTCCTACATGAGACAGTCGCAAAACCAAACCGAGCGCGATCAAAGCGAATAAAAAAGAAAAGAAGGGGACATTCCATATTCCAAATAGAATGCTCCCCCACCCTGTCAATAAGGCAATAACCGCGCCTACAGCCGCACCTGAGGAGACACCTAAAATATACGGATCAGCCAGTGGATTGCGCAGGATTCCCTGAAAAATAACCCCGCAACCCGCCAACGCCGCACCTACGATACCTGCCAGTAAGACGCGAGGCAACCGGATTTCCAAAATGATCGCTTCTACTACAGGATCTATTTGGGTTGCACTCAACGATGAAAACGATAATTTATGCCATATGATTTGCCACACTTGACCCATCGAAATATCGGCACTTCCGATGGAAACAGCGCCGCAAACCGTGAAAACAAATGCCGTCATCAAGATGATCAACCACAATCTCAGCGGCATTTTTACTAATGCTACTCTCTTCTTCATGTTTAATTAGAACCGCTCGGGATACAGTGCTGTTGCCACTTCAAGCAAACCTTTGGTAATTCGAGGGCCAGGACGGCTAACCAGATTTCCATCCAACTGTTGCAGACGATCTTCTTTCACTGCCTGAATCTTCCCCCACCCCGCGCGATCAGAGATTTGTGCTGATGCTGCTTTTTCAGTTTCACCATGTGTAAATATAATTACTTCAGGGTTCCACTCGACTACTTTTTCGGCCGATACTTGTACCCACCCCTCTTGTGATGCTGCTACGTTATTACCGCCAGCGACGGTGATTAGTTCATTCATGAAGGTGTTTTTCCCTGTTGTATACAGGTCTGCAGATACTTCATACCAAACATCAACACGCTCATCTTCAGACAGGTCTGCCACTGCGCTTTCCACCTTAGCCACATCATCTTTCATCTCTGCCACTACTTTTTTCGCTTCCGCCACCTGATTTGTTGCCTCACCTACATTTTCAATCGACTTATACACACCTTCTAGATTTTGTCCCTCAGCCACCAGCACATTTAACCCCAAACCCCGCAACTTCTTGATTGCATCACCGTTCATATTAGCTCCCAATACGAGGTCTGGTTTTAATTCCATCACTTTCTCGGCATTAATATTCATATCTCCTACTTGTTCGATCTCACTAACCTCTGCCGGATAATCATCATTAGCAGTTACTCCCACTACACGATCGCCTAAACCCAGTGCAAAGGCAATCTCCGTCGTACTCGGAATAAGAGAAATGATTCGTTTTGGCTCTTCTGTCAACGTTACCTTTTCACCGTCATCACCCGTAACTGTAACCGGATATGATACTTCATCTGCTTTTTGTTCTACCTTTGTCTCTTGATCCGACGCCTTATTTGCCTCAGGTTCCGCACTACAGCCCACTACACTGAAGGCCATTACTAATGCGAGCAATAAAATACTAAATTTCCACCAACGTGGTTTCATCTGTTCTTGCTCCCCTCTATTATGTTTCTTTTCCTTTCGATAAAAAAAACTTGCACCTTATCGGCACAAGGATGGTTCGCTCGTAACGCCACACATAGAAAACCTTAGTCCTCATCACTAAGAAATTTCTACTCACTTTGATAGTGTATGTACGTTGCTAGCGATCCTCCTTTACCGCGAAGGAGAACAACTATGAGGAGAAAAGGCAGGTCTCCTGGCTTATGGATCATCACTACTCCTCGCCTTCCCATCTCTTTTAAAGAGACAGTGGCACCCTTGGGAGTACCTCCCCAAATACAGTGGCGGGTCCGCGCCGGAATTTCACCGGACTTCCCTTTTCACTTTCACATGAAGTAAAAGACCTCTTCTCTATGTCCAATAGGCTTTCGATCCAGCTCTTTCGATCACCTATCCCTTCCATTATACTTCTACACTGTCTAGTGTCAATAAACTGAAAATGAACCTAGTCGACTTAAGGCTTACCTTGACAGAAAGCACCCATATCATGGATAGTATGGATATACACATATGAAAAGGAGGAGAAAATATGCCGATTCCATTTACGATTCCCGTCGGGACAGAAGAACGCCTGATACGTGGAGATCTGTTTTTACCTGAATCAAACGGACGTGTGCCTGTTATTATTATCTGCCACGGATTTAAAGGGTTTAAAGATTGGGGTTTCTTCCCATATGCAGCTGAAAGCCTCGCTTCTAGCAGATTTGCTGTCATCACTTTTAATTTCTCCATGAATGGAGTTGGAGAGGATCTGCTCAACTTCACCCAATTAGATCGCTTTGCGCGCAACACCTTTAGTCGTGAACAAGAAGATCTTCAGATTCTGCTGCAAACCCTTCATGCTGGAACTCTACCTGAATCTGAAAGGCTAAACCTGGCGCAATGCGGACTCATCGGTCATAGCAGAGGTGGTGGCAACGCCCTCCTGTTCGCTTTAAACCATGATAGTATCCGTGCAGTAACCACCTGGAATAGCATTGCCCAGCTCGATCTCTTCCCACCCGCATTAAAAGAAGAGATCTACCGTAATGGTGTTGGCACAATTTATAATGCACGTACCAAACAGGACATGCCTATTGACCTAGAAGTATTGAAAGATTTAGATTATAATAAAAAATCTTTCGATCTGCTTTCCCGTTTGCCATCCTATCCTCATCCTCTACTCTTCATTCATGGCGAGGACGATACCTCTGTTCCCGCCACCGCCGCCCGTCAACTATATAACGTCTCTCCACACGCTTCATTACACATGATAGCAGGAGCCGATCATGTATTTGGTTGCTCTCATCCCTTTCAAGGAAGCACACCCATGTTGGAAGAAGCAATTGCAGAAACAGCCTCCTTTATGAAAAAGCAGCTCACATCCATTTAAACACCCATCCTCTTTCATAGTGTGAGCTAAAAAAACCCGGCGATATTGAATCGCCGGGTTAACTAAGGGGGTAACAGTCCAAAAACTAAGGGGGTTCAGGGACTATTCATATGGTTATCAAAAGACAGCCCCCACTACAGTGAGCTCGCCTTTCATACCTATATAACGACACTATCTCCCCAATGGTTTCATCCAAACAAAAAAATTTTAATGAATATAGAGGATTCCCTATCTCAGGAAATTACTCGACCTTGACCCCATATGAACGGGCAAAAAGAATCGCCTCCGCATATTCCATACGAACCCCACAAACATCTGTATGGGTAAAATCGATCCCATCCACCCGTGCTCCTCGCAAATCAGCTCCTTGAAGCTTTACCTTATCTAATATAGCCCGCCGCATATCTGCATTACGTAAGTCCGCGTTACATAGATCGGCTTCATACAAGTCGGCTTCCACCAATCGCACCCCTTGTAGCGATTGCCTTGCTAAATTCGCATGACGCAAATTGGTAAAGGACCAATCCCCCCTTATTACGGTCATTCCTTCTAACTTCGCCCCTGACAAATCCGAGCCCACTAATTTACATTCGTTCCACTCGACACCAAATAGATTGGTTGAGTCAAATAAACAATTGGTAAAGCTAGATCGCAGGTGTCGCGACGCATTAAAATAAGAGCCACGAAAATCACAATTCATAAAGTGGCATCCTTCCGTCTCCCACTCATCTAGTCGCGCTCCTTGGAAAGAGCATGCTATCATCCGACAGTCACCAAAACTAGTAGCCATCCATTCTTTACCATCAAAATCCCGCTGTTCATAATATTTACCTACTAGATCGTGCATTCGCTCACTCTCCTGCGATCGTCACTTGATATCCAGAAAACTTCCGAATGTTTAACACCCCTGTGTCGAGCATTAAATACTGTCCCTTTATACCGATCAAAGTTCCTTCAACCGTCGCCGTTTTATCCAGATTAAGAGACGTAATCTTTGCCGGAACCTCCAACTGAGGATAGTGAAATTGGTATACTTTCTCCGGTTCTAGTAGGTATGAACGAAACTCTTCTGGCACTCTCTCAGCCATTTCATGGTATACTTCTATTAAATCTCGTTCCGTTATTTCATTCTTTAGCATTTTGCGCCAATTAGTTTTATCACTCAGAAATTGCGAGAGATAAACTTCAAGCTCACCCGCTCGTTTACGAGTGGGAACTTCAGCCAAAGGTAAAGCGCGCACCGCTCCTTGATCTACCCATCGACGAAAACCATTCCCTTTGCGCGTAATCCCTACTTTCACCTCACTAGAGAGAGCCAGATATACATAATGAGGTTGCATACAATGGTGCTCTCCAAAGGAATCGTCGCGACACGTTCCCTCGTCATAATGGCATAGGTGCGGTTTAACAATGCATAAATCATTTTTCGCTAAATCACGAAAACATGGATAACAATACCCGCTGTTATATGTTTTTTTAATCTTACGTCCACATTCGATACAATGGATTTCACCATGAAAATGAATAGCGATCCGTTTTCCTATATATTGATTTAAGCGCACCTGTTCCTCTCCCACGGGAACATAGTACGTAACTGGTTCTGTCGCTTCATGCGTTAATGCATGTAACATCCCTTTATATTCCATCCTTTTTCCCTCCCTCTTTCATATTGTAACACGGAGGAAAAGTGGCTGTATTGATCATACTCTTAGATTAGAGTTATTAAAAGTTGGCATTCATTTGGTCGTTTGTTTGGCTTTCTCTTTAATTTCTCTATATTCTTTTATCTCTCTTCATTCTCTACATACTGATAATACCCATGCTGGTTCGTCCGTTTTAAGCTGGGTTCTTTACTCATAATATATCGTACTACATTGGTCGGATTATTTCCTAATGAGATTCCCCGTTCTTCCGCTTTCTCAACAATCTCGCGCAACTTCATCGGCTTTCCACTTTCCTGCAGCACTCCGATAATCACTTCTTCCCTTGGAGTACGTCTCTTTCGGCGTGTACGTGCCTTCTCTATCTCTTTTTTTTCTATGGGCTTCGCTTCCTGAGAGTACTCTTTATCATCATGTGCATTCATTTTATCCCTTGTCGTTTCTACCCTAGGTACTGCTTCTATCTCTCCTTCTATCCCTCTCAATAATCCCCTCATCATCTCCATCATCTGTTTCTTTAATTCAGCACGCACCATCTCTTGAATTAACTTGGGGAGCTCAGCGCGTAACTCTTCCTTAAAGGTATGGCTAATCATTTGGCTAAAGATTTGGATTCCCTTTTCACTAAAAACTGCAGCAGCTTCTTCAATCTCACCTGCTGATTCCAATTGAGAACTTCCCCTAAATTGGTTCTGTTCATCCTCCTCTTTGCTACGGCTTTCTTTCAACATGGCCAGAATATCTTCTTGATTTTTGCTCCACTCTCCCTGCTCTCTACTTAGTTTTCTAGATTGGGTACTAATAAGTAACCTCTCCTCTCTCATCATTCTTTAGTAGCTTATCCATGTACTCCATATGAAAAATTCCCTTTTTACATTAAAAAAACCTTCTCTTAAAAATAAACTTTCACTTTGTAAGCTTTCATAGAAAATCGTCAACCCTACTTCTCCCGTGAACCCACTATTTCCACAATCACTTAATACGAATCATCAGCTTTGCATATCGTCTCTACCTTACTCTTTCCTACTAAAAATCTTTCCCTGCAAAAAAAATGACTGTATTTGAAGGTCTTAAATTTACATGATACCCTGCTATAGCCTCTACACTCGCTTCAAAATGTCTTAAGCGATCCTTTGTATAAATTATAATATTCAATTATTTATTAAGAAAATACGGAATTGAATATGATGAAAGTGATAAGCAATATATATAAAAAATCATCTACTATCCAAGTAGTAGATGATTTTTTGATTCTCGCGCAATCTGCTTAAACACATTTTCTGCCGCCTGTTTGCCCGACTCGATACAATCTGGTAAACCGACCCCATCATAAGAGGCACCTGCCACAAAAAGGCGTGGGAAATGTTCATACAAGTGAGAGCGTACTGTTTGTAACCATGCAGTATGCCCCACTTCATATTGAGGCATGGAATCACGCCATCGGGTTACCTTGTAGAAAAGTGGCTCTTTATCGATCGAAAGAATAGCACGTATATCCTCTCGTACAAGTGACACAATCTCTTCATCAGATAAATCAACAATTTCTTCATTACCTGAGCGGCCCACATAGGCGCGCAGTAACGCCTTATTTGCTGGAGTAGTGTGTGGCCATTTTTTGTGGGTCCATGTGCACGCTGTAATCGATGTCGGTTCCGTTCTCGGGACAACAAATCCTGTCCCTTCTAATTGGAGAGGGGCATCTTCTTTACGATAACCCAGTGCTACTGTTGCCACTGTCGTAGGTTTTATATCTTTTGTCAACGGATCTAGATATGGACTTCCTCCCAGTAGGCGTTGGGTTACAGCATGCGGGACAGCCATCACGACTGCATCGGTCGCAAGTGTTTCGCCATCTCGCAATGTTAATTCATACCCTTGTCCTGTCTTCACTACGTGTCTTACCTGTGTTTGGGTACGAAGGGTACAGGTCGCACGCAAACTATTTTCCAATGCTTGTACGAGCGAAGATAACCCTTTCTTCAATGTAAGAAACTGTCCTTTTTTCTTCGCCCGTCCCGCTTCGGGACGTGTTTTTTTCATCCCTAGAATCAAACTGCGATATTGCGCCTCCATCTCGATAAACTGGGGGAAAGTAGCCGTCAAACTGAGGCGATTCATATCGCCAGCATAAATCCCAGATAATAGTGGCTCTATCACCTGCGTCACAACATCATCACCTAATCGCCGACGAAAAAATTGCCCCACAGAAATATCATGATCCCTACTAGTGGGTGGAAGAAACAAATCAGCCGCAGCACGTAGTTTCCCCAGCGGAGAGATCAGACTGGTAGTAACAAACGGAGCCAGTCTCGTTGGAATTCCCATTACTGCTCCTTCCGGAATCGGGTGCAAACGACCCCGTTTGAGGATATATGCTTGTCCGGTCTCATTGCGTATCAGTTCTTTTTCCATACCTAATTCAGTCACAAGCTCCGCAGCTGCTTGCTTTCTTTCCAAAAACGAGTCTGGCCCTCGCTCAATGACAAAGTCGTCATGGTATTCGGTTTCAATCTTCCCGCCCAAGTGTGACCGAGCTTCAATTAAAGTAATCGAGAGAGGTGGTTGTCCGCTTTCTGTTTGCAATCGCTGTAAATAATATGCTGTCGTTAAACCGGTCAATCCCCCTCCAATGATCGCTACCCGCTTCATACCTTTACCTTCTCAACGCGCTGGTTCCACTTTTTCAGTACGATATCAGCCAGACCAGAGATGAAAAGCTCATCCGAATTAGGCATGGGTGGACGCATATAAGTCGCCCCTACTTCATCTGTAACCACTTTGCACTCATAATCATTATCATAGAGCACTTCCAAATGCTCAGCGACAAACCCAACCGGACAGTAGATAAAGGTGGTGTATCCTTTCTTCTCAAACAAGTCCCTTGTCAAATCTTGTACATCAGGTCCGATCCATGGTTCGGGAGTATTACCAGCACTTTGCCATCCGATTTCATAATTGGATACACCTGCCCGCTCAGCAATTAACTGAGCAGTCTCTTTCAGCTGTTCTGGATAGGGATCATGATTCTGTAAAATTTTTTCAGGCAAACTGTGAGCAGAAAAGATGACTACGCTTTGCGCACGCTCTTCTTCTGACAGCTGTGAAAATGTATGTTGTAACTGTTTTGTCCAGTATTGAAGGAACTTTTCATTGGTATACCAACTATCCACTGGCGTAATATGAGGACCACCTAGCTTTTCCGCTTCTTCCAATGCGCGTTGGTTATATGATTTGACACTGAAGGTAGAAAAGTGTGGAGCCAATACCAAGCTGATCGCCTCTTCCACACCATCCTTCTTCATCTCTTGAACCGCATCTTCAATAAAGGGAGAGATGTGTTTTAAACCCAGGTAGACACGAAATTGCAACGAGTCGGAGCGCCGATTTAACTCTGCTTCCAACGCCATCTGTTGTTCTTCGGTAATTCGCGCTAATGGGGACAATCCTCCAATCGCCTCATAACGATCACTCAAATCTTGCAGCAGCTCTGGTGAAGGCTTGTTACCACGGCGAATATGCGTATAATACGGTTCAATCTCTTCTTTACTCCGTGGTGTTCCATATGCCATAAGGAGCAAACCAATCGTTTTCCGAGTCATAAGAGCACCTCCGTCATTATGTTTCTTATCTTACCCAATTCTTCTATTCCACTATATCTACAACCTACTTACGCGAATATTGGTGAACCATATCCGTTAATCTTCGTAGTGTGTCTACGTCTGCATCAGGAAAAACACCATGTCCTAAGTTGAAAATATGACCCGGCTTTTTTCTACCCTCATCCACGATCTCTTTTGCTTTCCCTTCTAATTGATCCCAAGAAGCAAGCAAAAGAGATGGATCCAAATTCCCTTGTAACGCTTTTTCTACACCTAACTGGCGTGCTTCGGTAATGCTGGTACGCCAATCCAAGCCGAGCACATCAACAGGAAGCTGATTCCAGTTAGAGAGCAGATGACCGGCACCTACACCAAAGTAAATGGTAGGAGCATCTGTTTTTTGCAGAGAAGAAAAGATGCTCTCCATCACTGGAGCGATATGTCGTTCATAATCCTCTTGGTTTAAAGCACCCACCCATGAATCAAACACTTGTACAGCTGACGCTCCCGCTTCAATTTGAGCGTGCAAATAGGTGATGGTCATCTCTCCTAGTTTATCCATCAATGCTTGCCACGCTGCTGGCTGTGCATACATGAATGCTTTAGTCTTGTGATAATGCTTAGATGGACCGCCTTCAATCATATAACTTGCCAACGTAAACGGTGCTCCCGCAAAGCCAATCAAAGGCACCTCTAATTGCTCTCTTAGTAGCTTAATCGCTTCTAAAATCATCGGCACATGCTTATCTGGTTGCAAATCGAGGAGACGTTTTACGTCACTCACCGATTCGATCGGGTTAGCGATAACAGGGCCCACTCCAGAGCGAATCTCCACATCTACGCCGATCGGCTTTAATGGTGTCATAATATCAGCAAATAAAATAGCCGCGTCAACGCCTAGCTGCTCAACCGGTAAGCGCGTTACTTCCGCGCATACTTCTGGATTTTCATTTACTTCAAAGAACGAATATTGCTCACGTATCTTGCGATACTCCGGTTGATACCTTCCTGCTTGCCGCATATACCAAACAGGTGTGTAATCCGTCGCTTCTTTGCGACACGCCCGCAAAAATGTATCGTTCATTACTTTCTTCTCCATATACTCTTACCCCTTTTGCTCTAAATAATATATAATCTATAACTTCATTTCGTCCTACTATTTTATACCAACCAGAACTAAGGAAAGCTCGTTCTTTACATCATATCGTTTTTACTTACCGATATATAGTGTCACCGACCAACGGTCAAAAAATTGTTTAAAACAGCAAAGAAAAACCCAATTTCAGCCACCATAAGTGACAAAATCGGGTATGTTTTCTCTTTGTTCTATATATTTCTTCTCTATTTAAAAGGCCCACTCCAACGAACGGGCGGTTCCGCTCCTTTACGAAACCGTTCCCACCACGAGCGATATCGCAGCAATAAGAATAAACCTATTGTCGCCACAACAAAGAGAGCATAAAAATGCATTGGGAAAAATAATGCCAACACCATCACAGAGCCAATCGTAATGTATGTGGCTAAACTGCGATATTGCGTCGTAATCAGACTAAGAAAATAGATCACGAGTCCGCACAAGATAAGGAGTGGACTTAAGATAAGAACTGCACCCGCTGCAACCGCCAATCCTCGTTCTCCGCGGAAGCCGGTAAACACAGAGTAAGTGTGACCGATAACCACAAATACTGCTGCAGTGCATGCACCCAGCCAGCCTGCCAGAATGAGACCTATGAGCGCGGCGACACCCCCTTTTACCATTTCAAATCCACCCCATACCATTCCTGTTCGAACAGACAGATGTGCTTGAGCAGATATTTCGGTCCAGCCTCGTTTCTTCTCCAATATCCATTCGATTGGGAGTGCACCAATGGTATAAGAAAGTGCCATGATAATAATAAATTTCATTCATTAACCTCCTCTCACCTAGTGAGCAGGATAGCGACGAATAATAAGGAGGAGCAACACTCCGATGCCACAATACCCAAATAAGGGATACACATAGCCGACTAAGGCTGGAAAGCCTATTAAAGAGAAGCCATATCCCAAAATGAAAATCAACATCATGAGGGTATTCATACGTAGGCGTGTCATTTGATGCAAATTAGCCGCTAGCCCATACACATTACCAATCAAAGTGGTAAAAATTTCTCCCCACATGACAGCGAGAAAGAAGATTTTCATCCCTTCCCCCAACGCCTCTATTACAAGCGCAATCGGTATTTCCAACTGATACACCTGAGGGGAGTGCATCGCAAGCGCAAAGTTACTGGTAAGAAGCATGATACCTAACACGATTCCTCCCATCCATCCACCTAAGCGCAATACCTTCTCATCTGTTACTTCATTTCCTAACGGAACCAACACTGCTTGTGACATAGCCAGATTAAAGGCGACGTATGTGAGAGCAGATATACTCCAATGCCCTTCAGCAGCAACCGCCTGCAACTGAAATAAACCCTCAAGCCCACCACTTTGCCACCCCGTTATGCCAACTAACACCGTAAAGAGGAACATCAGAGGAACCACCAAGGTGTTGACCGACAAAATCCCTTCCATTCCGCGAACAATAACAAGAAAAGCCATAATGGAAGTAAGTCCAACACCCAAGTGGAAGGAAAGTCCCAACTGCTCTTCAAACAATGCACCCGTCCCTGACATCATAGCCGTTGTCACGCCAAAGAGTACGACCCCGACAAAGCGACTCATCCACTTTCCCCATCGCATTCCAAACAAATGATCATTTAGCTCCTCATACGATTCTGCCTGAAGGCGCGCACCCATAATCATCATCCGTGTTCCCAACCAGGCAAAGAGAACAGAAACAGCAATGATCGCCCACATCCCTCCCTTTCCATACACCGTAAAAAACTGCATTATCTCTTGGCCAGAGGCAAAGCCTGCCCCTACAACCGTCCCAATGTACGTAAATCCGACTCGAACTGCCATCGCCCAACGTTGACTCATCCCGTTCCTCCTCCCCTTGTCCTCATAGGACTAGTTTATGGATTGATAAGAAAGAGTAGAACGAAAGAAGGAGACTAACCTTATCGGTTAGTCTCCCATTAATGATCTTTACTTCCGTTTTGATAATCTTTACTTCCAATGAGTCAAACTTTGAAATCAAACCGAGCTACTGATCTCCACCCATGCCCGGAATATTGATCTGTACCTGCTGCGTTCCTGCTCGTTCTCCTGTCTGTTGGTTGACGGCAATCACTTGGTACGTCACGGTTCTTCCTGCAAGTGCCGGTTGGAGTTGATCGTTATAGCGGGTATCTTCTACCGTCGCTATCTGTTGATTGTCCCTTACGACAGTGTATACCACGCCTGGTGTAGGGGATGCATTCCACCTTACTTTCACTAAATTGGCACGTTCCTTATACTCCACATTTAGATCACTCGGTGGTTGAAGGGGCAGGTTTGGACCTGGTTCTTCCGGCTCCCCTCCATTATCTCCGTCTCCACCCGGAACCACTTTGACCGATGCCTCATTTGAAGGTTGCGCTTCGCGCTTTCCACTCTCTTCATCTGCTTCTGTATCAATAGCAATAACGCGATAGGTGTATACTTTCTGCTTGTTTCCGAAGAGATCATCGAGAATGCCACCACTTTCCGGCACTTCAATATTGGTATCACTATGTGATCCCGTGGTTACCTGCTTCAATTCTTGCCAGTCGCTACCTTCTTCTTTTCTTTCGATACGGTAAACAACTCGGCTACCCTCGTCCTGATCAGTCCAGTTCAAATTAACCACGCGGTTACCAGGGTCATAGCTCGCAGCAAGGTCAGTAACTTGCTTCAACTGGAATGGTGCGGTTGGGTCTTTTACTCCTTCTGGTTTCGTAAGTTTACTGGAGCCTTTCAGGGTTTTGTTCATAATGTATTCGAAGAGCTCCGCTCCATAAGACTTATCATCTAAGACAATTTCGAGCCCCTTCACATTATACACAGTCGCAGCCATCGTATAATCCTTAGAGTAACCAGCGAACCATGAGTCTCTCGATTCTTGTGAGGTTCCTGTCTTTCCTGCTATATCATGATTAGGAATATTGATGCCGCGCCCAGTACCATATGTCTTGTTTTCCACAACTTCTTTTAACATTCTTGTCATATACCATGCGGTTTGCTTCGGATTTTGAAAAACCGTGGACTCCTTGACTTCCTTCAATGGTTCCTTAACTGTATTTCCACTACCCAGCGCTGTGTCCTCAATTTTTAAAATTGTATGCGCCTCTGTCATTTTACCTTGTCGTGGGAATGACGAATACGCTTGTGCCATTTCAATAGTTGAGACACCATCTGTTAAGCCACCTAATGCTAACGCTGCTGCACTTGACTTATCCTTCTCGGCTAATTCAATGCCGAACTGCCCTGCATACTGCACAGCATTTTCCAACCCAACCTCTTCCACTAATAGCCTTGCAGTAGAAACATTGAGCGATCGCGCCACTACCTCCATTAGTTCCACGTTACCATAAGATTTTTTTGAGTAGTTATTTGGATTCCAGCCTTTATAAGTCCAACTCTCGTCATCATTGATCATGAAGTACTCATTGTACCCTTTTAGGTCTACAGCCGGTGAATAAACGGTTAGCGGTTTAATGGAGGACCCTGGCTGATGTGGTTCGCGCGAACGCAAACTAAAGGTCGGTTTATACTCTCGTCCTCCCGCAATCGCCACTAGCCCACCTGTTTTATTGTCAATCATCGTCGCTGCACCATCAATGACACCCACACTGTCAGCCGGGTAGAGGCTATCATCTTTCATCGCTTGATTCATTGCTTTTTGTGCAGTTGGGTTAATGTATGTGGTAATTTTATACCCACCCACACTCAACTCTTTCTCATCTAATCCATAACGATCTATTGCTTCTCTCACTACCATTTCTTTGTATGCATCGTATTCAGAGTTACTTAAATATTTCTCTAGGTACTTCTTATCCCGCTTAATTTCCTTATTTTGTTGCTCCTTTTTCTCTGCTTCGGTGATGACACCCTCTTCTGCCATTACTTTTAATACAGTGTCTCGCCTTAATTTCTGTTTTTCTTCTTCTCCAGAGAATGGATTGTAGGTACTTGGAGCTTTTGGCAATCCAGCTAATAGTGCAGCTTCATGTGGCTCAAGTTCATCTTTTGTTAGGTCTTTATCAAAATAGATCTTTGAAGCCATCTGAATGCCCATAGCATTATTACCAAAAAATATATAATTAAGGTAAGCTTCAAGAATCTCATCTTTAGAGTACTCTCGTTCCAAACTCCAAGAAGTTACAACTTCCTGTAATTTACGAGAATACGTCTTAGAACGATCTTCCATCACAACGTTACCAGCTACCTGCATCGTGATGGTACTTGCCCCTTCAGCCTTACCAAATTCTTTAATATTGGCAACAACTGCTCTACCCATCCCAAAATAATCGACGCCGTTATGATCATAAAAACGACGATCTTCCACAGCTACAAAGGTGTCTTTAATAAGCTTTGCCGATTTGATATTTTCCAGTTTTACGGGCTCACGTTTTACTGCCCCAATTTTAGTAACCTCATTCCCCTTTTGATCCAGAATGATAGAGGAGTATTCAATTTCGCCCATCTTCTCTAATCCGATCGTTTTGGTCGTCATCATGATGGCTGAACAGCCGCCTACTGCCACTAAGATTGAAGTAAATAAAACTAATAAGATCCATTTTTTATTAAAAAAGCGGCGCCATCCTTTTTTCTTTCCATCTCCTTTATTCCCCTGCGTACGTTGTCCACGTGTTTCGCTTACACGACTGGTACGAGAGCTTAGCCGCTCACCACGGGCACGTGAGGGCGTTTCCCATTCGTTGTTGTTATAATCACTCATTGGTATAAACCTCCTGCTTGTTGCTCACGTTTCGCTCTATGCTATCTACCCAGCAAAGTAAGCTATCTTTTCTAACCTACGATTCGCTACGTTTCTCTCCTGATCTCTCTTAGCTTCCCTTTCCCTTCAGTTGTGCTATAGTGTGTAGTGAGGTGATTGATATGAATCGGCAAGCTGCCATTTTTGCCTGCCGCTTTACGGGCGGAATAGGCATTCTTTTTTCCTTACTAATCGGAACCACCTATGGACTTAGCAGTACCGCTATCGGTATCCTACTGTCTATGCTCTGGTTTGTGTTAGCACACTTTATATCTAGAGATAGGGGGTAGTATACACCCATCCTATATTATTATAACGCAAATCAGATCAAGTTAGGTGTCAGGAATGCGTTTTTCTCAATTTATGATGTAGAAAAGTCATGGTTATCAAAGCCACCACCTACGTCAATAACCGCGCCCGTAATAAAGTCCGATTCCCTCTCTGTAAGAAAGCGAATCACACGGGCGATATCTTCCCCTGTCCCTGGTCGGCCGACCGGGTTTTTACTCTCTTTCTTCCCCCGGGCAGCACTGATGGGCGCCTCTTTATACGGATGGCGAATATCACCTGGACATACCATGTTAGCCGTAATACCGTACTCTCCTTCTTCCAATGCTAACGTTTTTGTCAGGGAGGCAACCCCTGCTTTAGCAGCTGCATACGCTCCATACCCTTTCCAAGCAGGGGTATGTTCAACATCTGGGAATCCAAAAGTGATAATTCGTCCCCAGCCCGCCGCTCGCATATCAGGGAGCACGGCTTGCGTGCAGTAGAAAACACTACTTAAATTACCTGCGATCATTTCATGCCACTGTTCTTGCCTGAAGTTAGCAAGAGGAGTGCGCTCAAAGATGAGGGGACCCGCTGTACAAACAAGTACGTCAATGCGCCCCCACTCAGAACGTATACGGCTTACCATACGTTCCACATCCCTTGATTCACTTACATCCCCCTGCACAATAAGAGACTCGTAACCGTCTGCCTTCATCTTATCTTGAAGGGTTGCTGCTTTATCCTCACTTCGGCGATAATTTGTAGCGACACGATATCCTGTTTGCGCTAATAGTTTTATGATTTGGACTCCGAGTCCGCTAACGCCACCTGTTACCCAGGCAACGGGCATTTCTGTTTTCAAAGGTACCGCTCCTTTCCCCACCCTTATCTCCTTATATTTTCAAACTGAGATTGAAGCAATACGTTTCTATTCTATTCTTTTATCCGCTGTTGTCAATAAAAAAACCTGCAACTCCTTTTAGAGTGCAGGTTTATTCTGATTCAGTTGAGAACGACTCGCCAGGATCTAAGATCCGTTTTGCCATCCATATAAGGAGTAGCGCCCCTATCGATAGTCCAATAACTAATGATAAGGGTCGTACCGGTTCCCATAGCGCTAGTGACATGAGTAAAATAGCCATTCCTCCAAGCGCAACGCATTCAAATATGCGCTTACGTGTCCACCACGCGCACAAAGAGGAGAGAAAGGTTAGAAGCATCATCGCTTGCCACTCCCATAAATAGAGCATGTCCCACTGGTACATAGGATCGCCTCCCTTTTACTTTAGTCACTAGTCTATCCTTGTAATGGGTTTCACATACTGCGAAGCCCATTCTCGTTCGTTTTGCCACCCATGTTATAATGCCTCATCCAACATGGGTGGCTATATCTACCTTTTACTCCTCGTTACTTTTACTTGCCGCACGTACTTGATTCCCTTTGGATGGAAAAAGTCCGAATCGTGTTTTTAGATAATGAAAAAGTTCTTTAGGTATATTTACACCACAAGCAGGTTCTAGACCTTCAAAGCCAGGGGAAGAGTTCACTTCGCAAATTTTGAAATGATCCCCATCAAAAAGAAGATCCACTCCTGCTACATCCAAACCCAAGATGCGTGTCGACTGCGTCGCCAGCCACTCGATTTCAGGTGTAATTGCGTATTCTTTGGTGGTACCACCTGTGGAGAAGTTAGCTTTAAAACCTCCAGTAGCGGAGTTTCGTTCCATACAGCCCACTGCTCGCCCTCCGATTACAAAGACACGCAAGTCACGACCGAAGCTGGTCTCCACTAACTGTTGTAAAATCATATTAAAGTTAGGGTTCGTTGTCTCCACCAACTGCATCAGATCCTCAAAGTGGCCACGGCTCTCCGATAAGAAGACCCCTTTCCCCTGCGTCCCAGACAAAGTTTTTACCACGATGGGAAAACCTATCTGTCTCTCCACCAAATCCACATCGACTGGGAATTTAGCTAGCATCGTCTTGGGAACTGGTAGGTTTTGCTCAGCTAGGATTTGGTGCGTGTATAACTTATCCTTCACCGTATCAATGCTTAGCGATGAATTGATACAAGGAACGCCCAAGCGCTCCAAATGACGAATCACCGCTAAAGCAAAGTACGTGGTCCCCGCTCCCATCCGCGGTAAAACGAAGTCAGGCAACGCAACCGGTTCCCCATCAACATAAATACTGCGTCGATCTTCTTGGGTAACAATCAGGTCAACTTGGTTAGGTTCTAACACACGCAAAGATATCCCCTGATTTTCCGCTTCATCCAGTAAGCGATCAATCTCGTATGACTCAGGTCGTTCATTAACTGAGCTATTTCTGTAAAAAATCCATCCCTGCATCGCTACCCCACTCCTCATAATCATTCTGCTGACACTTTTTATTTCAAAACACCGTCTCTTCATTTTATAGCTTCGCCCACAATTCCTTCATATCCTGTGATAGGGGCGAGAAAAACATATACTCTTTACCATCGCGAGGGTGAATGAACGAAAGTCGTGTGGCATGCAGCGCTTGCCTCTTTATTCCATAATCTTTCCATCCCTCAGCATACATACGATCACCGATAATAGGGTGTCCATAGTCAGACAAATGAACGCGAATTTGATGCGTTCTCCCCGTTTCCAACTGCAAGCTTACTAGCGTCGCACCTTCTTTTCGCTCAAGCACTTCATAATGGGTTATAGCTTGTGCCCCGTTCTCATTCACCCAACGGTGAATTGGGCGCACCGGATCATGGGCAATAGGACGATTGATCGTACCAACATCGTCCGCTATCTGCCCGTGTACGATCGCTACATACTGACGCTGGTATCGTTTCTTCTTCATCTCTTTAGATAGAAAATCATGTGTATAAGCATGTTTCGCCATCATGAGTAACCCAGACGTATCCTTATCCAGTCGACTTACTGGTCGAATGGGAAGCTCTCGTCCCTGTTGAAGAAAATGATAAGCCAAACCGTTAGCCAGCGTACCGTTAGGATAGCCTTTTGTAGGGTGGACAACGATTCCTGCTGGTTTATCTACTACAACAATATCTTCGTCCTCATAGCTAATACGAAGCGGAATGGCCTCTGGTTCAATCTTAAGTGTGATTTCATCTGGCAAAAAGATGCGAATCTCATCGCCGCTATGAATACGTGCACTCAAATAGCTAGCCTCGTCATTGACCAGCACATACTGACCCTGTTTTAAACGACGAAGCCACCGGCGTGAAAAATGATAGCGATTTTTTAGTACCTGTTGCAGTTTCTTGCCATCCTCTGCTGCTGTCACAATAAAAGTGTTAAATAAGCGTTCCTGTGTCAATTGCGTTCACCATACCCTCAATATATGATACCCGTCCGCTTATGAGTACGGTTAAACATCGTCGGTTCCGGATCAAAATATTTTTCTGTGTAGCTCGGAACAAAAACATCTCGCTGATTAATATAACCTGAACCCCACGTTGGATCCATCGTCACCCACTCTCCACCAATCCTCACTTCCACCCAAGCATGACGAACACCCTCGGCATATCCTTCAACAAAACGAGCTTCCATCCCGTTGGCGCGCAGCAGTGCTACCGCCAAGAAAGCATAATCTTGACAAACACCCTTCTTCTCTGCGAGCGCTTTGAGGGCGCTATCATTTAACGAAAACGTGTCATTACGAAATTTAGGAACATCATACTTAATGGTTCGAGAGACATAGCGGTAGATTTTTTTTGCCTGTGCTCGTTCGTCACCAGCCCCTTTTGTCAGCGACTGTGCCAGTTCCTTTATCTTCTTATCATTTGATTGTACCCCTCTTGATGGATACAAATTTTCCTTTCCTATTGGCGCCGAACTGTCTATTTGAAATTGCGCTACGCCATAAAAACGAAAAAAGTCACGGTTTTCCTTCGTCACTTCAGGAACATTGACGATCACCTCATATTTCCCAGGTCCAAACCGTAGCCAAAATTCCCCTTTAAAATGATAATCCTTCACAGGGATAATATAGGAAGCTTCCTTGCCATCTTTTTCTGTTTGTACAATAACTTGTTCTGTCTCACGTGCAAACGGGGCATCTGGATCGATCTTACCTTCAATCGTATAGGTATCATCCGCTCGATCCCCGCTCACCGTCGGAGTGAGCAGCTGAATCCCACGTTCTTGGTAATGCTTATAATACGTAATCGGGGAAAGTGGTTCACGGGAACCCTTCTCTGCTAAAAAAGAGAGTGCTTTTTGATAGTACCCCTCTTTCTCTTCACTCGGAATAAGAACACTAAGGTGGTGAACTCCTTTCTCAAAAAGTAGCGGTACTTCTGTAGAAAATACTCCCTTATGTACGGGGAGCACTTTCTCCCACTTCTTTCCTTCCTGTTCGATTCGTACCAGAATAGAAATATCATCCTTTATACTCCTGATAGCGCCTTCCAATTGCACAGAGCGTTCGGCTTTCATATAACCCTGCTGTGGTTGTGCCAAAGTCACCCCTGACTCTAAGCCAATAGGAGTAAATGCCATATCTCTTTCCACTTTTTCATTTACATTAATTACTTTAAACTGCGTGATTTCTTGGTACTGATCGCTTTTCTCCATGCTGGGGAGTCGGACAGTTACCTGATATGTACCACTTCCTGCAAACAATGTAAGACTCTTTTTAAAAACTCCTTCTTTGATTGGAACGTAATAATCAAAGGGTTCCGCTATTCCTACATTTTCTTTTGCAGTCTTGTTGTCTTCCTCTACTTTCTCTACCACAATCCACAGATAGTTGGACTTCAACTTCTTATATGAAGCTACTTTACCGGAGATATCCACTTTTGCATTGACGGCAAATTTCTCGTACTCAGGAGCAGATAACTCTACGCCAGCATCAGTAGCATATTCTCGTAATTGAAGAGGCTTTAATGTGATGCCATCATGAACTTCATCTATCTTTTGCTCAAAAGGATCAGCTGATGACCTAGTCTGGTCACTCCACGAACACCCTGTCACGATCGTAAAAAGTAGCACCATTATTACAAAAAATCGACTACCCTTCTTCATTCCCATCCCCCATCCCTCTCTGCATACCCCATTCACTTCTCTCATTATATGCTGAAGAGAGCACAAAAAAAAAGAGATCACCTCCAGGGCGACCTCACATTATAATCGAGACCAAAACATCAACCAATATTGCCTTTAACTTAATCCTACACTATTTTGATCACTAGATGTTTTTAAAAGTTCGACTGAATTCGACATGTGATGACAGTGAAACCATCTTAATTCCCCACTTCTTCTCCACATGTTTTAAAACAAAAGACAAGTACAATAAGGAAAAATCACTTCTTATTGTTAAATAAATTCTATTTTATATTTTAAAAGGAATAAGCCCCCCTATATTTCAGCCTCCTCGTCTACTATAATTCCATAAAAATACATTTTACTGTATAGTGATATTCTCTCTTTATACCTTGTGGTACAATAAAGCGACATCATATATATGATTTAGAGGAGGGGATACCCATCGGCTTAGGAAATAACATCCGACGTAGACGGAAAGAGCTTAAAATGACTCAATCGGAGCTAGCAGAGGGTATTATATCTGTTCCTTATCTAAGCCTTATCGAGAACGAACGTGCCAATCCTCCTGCTGATGTGATTTCTCCGCTTGCTCAGCGACTCAAGATGTCCTTACATGAGCTACAAGGCATTTCAGATCCTCTCGTTCTAAAAGAAGCTCATCTACTAATAGAGAAAATTCGCTTCTCCATGTTTAATGAAGAGCATGAAAATTGCCGACACTATTTACAAAAGCTAGAAGAGTTCTCCCCCTTGATCCGTGATGAAAAATTGCTGATGAAAATTGACTTGATCAGAATTAACGTCATGGACCAACAACTACAAGCAGAGCGCGCCAAGCAGTTATTACATTCGTTCGAGCAAAAGTGGGTTAATTTTCAATCATGCCCAGACACATTCGTCTCCTATTTACGCATGAAAGGAAATATTGAAATCTGTCAAGGGAATTACATGAAGGCGATTCAACATTATCAAACGGCACTTCCTCTATTTGCGGAGATGAAAGATGAGCTAGAAAAGGGATACTTGTATACCAACCTTGCATGCAGTTACCTTCTGCTCACCAAACCGCAAATGGGCGTTATCTATTCGGAAAAAGCAATAGCAATCCTTTCACAGATGGATCGCTGGCAAGAATTGATTGCTGTTTATCATATTATGGGTTGTTGTTATGTTCATATGGGAGAGCATGATGAAGCCCAACAATATTTTGAACGCATGTTAAAAATGTCGCAACAGATGAGTGGCATATCCCCTTTATTTACCGCCCGTGCTTATCATGAAATGGGCACCACCAAACATCAATTAGATTACTATGATGAAGCTCTACAATACTTTGCCCTTGCCTTAAAGACGGCTAAATCGGAAGATGATGACCCTCTGCCTTATTGGGAAGTAGGGAAAATCTTTGAGTCGATGACAAAAACCTATCTTAAAAAAGGACAGTTAGAGCAGGCAGAACGTTATCTAAATAAGGCTCTGCAACTTTTAGACAATCACCATATCTCATTAGCGGAAAGTTGGATTCAGTTAGGTCACCTTCATTATGCGAAAGGTGAATTCTCTTCGTTTGAACAGGTATATATGAATGCCATTACCGTTTTCATCGAACACGAAAACTACAGCAAGGTGGCTCGTGCGGCACACGCACTCGGACTTTATTTCCATAATCAAGGGGATGAAGGGAAAAGTTCACATTGGTCACGGCTCGCCTGTGAGTATTATGCCAAACTTGTTCCTGTCGGAGAATTTGATCACATCTTACCTACACAAATAGAAAACAATAACCCTACTTAAAAGCGACCATCGGCATGGACTCCTTCCCATGCTGATGGTCGCTTTTTTATTCTTCTGCCTCGATCTTGCTCAATCATCAGCTAACATCTGTAGAAAGCGAGCTTCATCTATTACGTCCACCCCCAGTTCCTTCGCCTTTTCCAATTTGGAACCTGCACTCGCGCCTGCAACCACATAATCCGTCTTTTTACTAACACTTCCTGTTACTTTTCCACCCAGCGCCTCGATTTTCTCTTTTGCTTCCTTCCGTCCCATCGCTTCCATCGTACCCGTAATAACGACAGTCTTATCTGCAAATGGACTATCGACAGCCCCTTTTTCTGCCTGTGTCAATCCTTTATAGCGGAAGTTAACACCCTCTTGCTGTAAGCGCATCAACATCTGCTCTACTTCTGGCTTGGCAAAATACATCCTTACACTATCTGCCATCCGCGGTCCGATTCCCTCAATTTCTTCCAGTTCCTCGCTACTGGCATGGCGTAAGCGCTCCAAATCACCAAAGTGTTCCGCAAGAATCTGTGCCGCCTTCGCACCGACAAACCGAATACCTAAACCAAAAAGAAGCCGTTCCATCGAATTTTCCTTGCTGCGTTTAATCGCAGCTATGAGATTATTAACTGATTTTTCCCCCATGCGATCAAGCGGAAGTAGGTCTTTCTCCTCCAACGTGTATAAATCTGCCACCGATTGTATGAGACCCGCTTCAAACAGCTGAATGATCACTTTTTCTCCCAAACCATCGATATTCATCGCGCCCCGTGAAACAAAATGAATCATTCCTTCCCGAATCTGTGCAGGGCATTCGGGATTAATACAGCGAAGAGCCACTTCTTCCTCCAGGTGCACCAGCTGACTCTCACAAGCTGGACAAGAAGATGGCATGTGAAATTCTCTTTCCGCTCCCGTCCGTTTCTCTTCTAGCACGCTGATCACTTCGGGAATAATGTCGCCTGCTTTCTTTACTTTCACATGGTCGCCCAACATCAGTCCTTTTTCACGAATGATCTCCTCATTATGTAAAGAAGCACGACTTACGGTCGTACCTGCTAACGAAACAGGCTCTAAAATTGCTGTTGGTGTTACCGCCCCTGTCCGCCCTACCTTGATCTCAATATCGCGTAACACTGTAACTGCTTCCTCAGCAGGAAATTTATAAGCGATTGCCCAACGAGGGCTTTTCGCTGTAGTGCCCAAAGCATGATAATAACGACGTTCATTCACCTTGATCACAATACCATCAATCTCATATCCAAGGTCGGCGCGCGCCTGTTCCATTTCATCAATATACGCCACAACCTCTTCTATCGTTCTCGCAACACGCCGCTTAGGGTTTATTCGAAACCCTAATTCCGCTAGCCAGTCCAGATAGGCAGAGTGAGTTGGCGGTGTTTCTTCCTGTACCATGCCTGTCCCATACAAAAAGAGATCGAGCGAGCGCGCTGCCGCCAATTTTGGATCCAGTTGGCGCAACGATCCTGCCGCTGCATTTCGCGGGTTGGCAAAGATGGCCTCACCCTTCTCTCTCTTCTTTTCGTTAAGACGAGTAAATGCAGAGCGCGGCATAAATGCTTCGCCACGCACTTCTAAAGTAACAGGTTTATTTAACTTAAGCGGGAGAGAGCGAATGGTCTTCAGATTTTGTGTAATATCTTCTCCTATCTGACCATCCCCACGAGTCGCTCCCCGCACAAAACGACCTTCTTCATATAAAAGGGATACCGCTAATCCATCTACTTTTAATTCACATACATACTCCATCTCAGTTGTCCCCAGTAAGCGCTTGATGCGTTCATCAAAGTCACGCAAATCTTGCTCATTAAAAGCATTACTCAGGCTAAGCATCGGTACCTCGTGCTCCACTTTGTTAAAATGAGGCAAAGGCTCCCCCCCGACACGCTGTGTCGGAGATTCGGGCACGATCAAGTCAGGAAACTGGGCCTCCAACTCTAGCAATTTTCTCATCAAGATATCGTATTCCGCATCTGATATCTGTGGTTCATCCTGTTCGTGGTAGTAGACATTATGTTGGTCAATCTCGCGGCGCAGCTCTTCTATCCGATTCTTCGCTTCTGCCTTTTGCATGCGCACCTTCTCCTTTTCTTAGCTATTCACTTTTTCGATCGGAGCATAGCGCGCTAACAGACGCTTCACTCCCACTGGAGCGGGAAAGGCGATATTTAACTCTACTTCATCCCCATCAGGTTGTACTTTTACGACTGTTCCCTCACCCCACTTGCCGTGACTCACTTTATCTCCTACATACCATTTTGTCGTCTCATTTTTTTGCGGACGACGCGGTTTTTGCATACGCGTGGTGGATGGGCTCTTACTAGCACTAGCACCCCTCTTATTAACCCGCTCCATCAATATGTCTGGAATCTCCGCTAGAAAGCGTGAAGGCAAGTTAGACTGTGTTTGTCCAAAAAGCATCCGTGAATCCGCCCTTGTTAAATAAAGCTGTTTCTCAGCTCGCGTAATACCCACATATGCAAGGCGTCGTTCTTCTTCCATCTCATCCTCTTCTTCCAAAGAGCGTATATGCGGAAAGAGCTTCTCCTCCATTCCTGCCAAAAAAACATAGGGAAACTCCAACCCTTTTGCACTATGCAAAGTCATTAAGGTAACACTTTCTCCCTTATCTTCCCCTTCTTCATCTAGAGTATCTACATCTGCTACCAGTGCCAATTCAGTTAAAAAACCGATTAACGATTTATCTTCATTTTTCTGCTCATACTCTTGTCCAACAGAAAGAAACTCTTCTAAGTTCTCCAGTCTACCTGCTGCTTCAATCGTTCCTTCTTTTTTTAATTCTTCTCGATAGCCTGAGCGCTGCAATACTTCTTCAATCAATTCGACCGCCGATAAATATTCTGCAGTCGCATGTAATTGACTGATCAAGCTGACAAAACTGTGAATCGCACTCTGGAAACGAGCCGTCAATCCAATCTCTTCTGCTCGCTTCAAAGCCTGAAAGAGGGATAAACCTTGCTTTTGAGCATAAATAGTAATCTTCTCCATCGTTCCTTGACCAATGCCACGACGGGGGACATTAATCACCCGGTTCAAACTGATATCATCATCAGGATTTACAACTAGACGCAGATAAGCCAGTAAGTCTTTAATCTCTTTACGTTCATAAAACTTAATCCCACCTACAACTTGATAAGGGATATTAGATTTAACCAATACTTCCTCAATCACTCGTGACTGAGCATTAGTACGATATAGGATAGCAAAATTGCTGTATTTCCCTGTACTCCTAGCTTGATTCACAATGGTATCAGCGATAAAATATGCCTCTTCGTGTTCGTTGCCAGCCTCAAACAAGACAACCGGTTTTCCTTCTTGATTCTCAGTCCATAGCTCTTTCGGCTTCCGCTGACGGTTGCGACTAATCACCTGATTTGCTGCTTCTAAAATCATCTTGGTAGAGCGATAATTTTGTTCTAACTTAATAACAGTCGCATCAGGGTAATCTCGTTCAAAATTTAAGATATTGCTAATATCAGCACCGCGAAAACGATAGATGGACTGATCGGAGTCCCCTACCACACAAATATTGCGGTGACGTGCCGCCAGTAGCTTCACTAGGGAATATTGCACATGGTTCGTATCTTGGTACTCATCCACATGGATAAACTGAAATTTACGCTGGTAATAATCGAGCACTTCAGGAATTTGCTGAAAGAGACGTACTGTTTCAACTAAGAGATCATCAAAGTCGAGTGACTGATTGGAACGCAATGTCTGTTGATACGACTCGTAGATAGAGGCCGTCATTTCATCCAGATAACTTTGTGCCCCCTCCCTCAAGTCCTGGGGACGCTTCAATTCGTTTTTTGCTTTACTCACCTGTGCCAGCAATTTACGTGGTTCATACTTTTTGGGGTCCAGATCCAATTTTTTTAACACTTGCTTCATAACTGTACGCTGATCCGTCGAATCCAAAATCGTAAAGTTACGGGAATAGCCGATCCGGTCAATATCGCGTCGCAAGATACGAACACACATCGCATGAAAGGTGGAGATCCAAATATCTTCCGCTTCATGACCGATTAAGTGATGGATCCGCTCACGCATTTCACGTGCCGCTTTATTGGTAAACGTGATGGCAAGAATATTCCAAGGCAGAATCCGCTTCTCTAACAATAAGTATGCTACGCGATGAGTTAAAACGCGTGTCTTCCCACTTCCCGCCCCCGCCACGATAGAGAGCGGACCGTCTGTCGTTACCACCGCTTCTTTTTGCATCGGGTTAAGTCCTGTTATCAAATTTGTTGCCTCAATCATGTTGGGGTCCCCCTTGGAATCATCCTTCTCTGTTTTTACGCAAATGATGTAATAGAGACTCTAGCTGTTGCTCCTGCCAGCCCATCCTCTCTTTCTTCACCCATTTAACTGTTTCAACGGCCTGTTCTATATTGCGGTACACAAGGTTTCCAACTACAACCGTATCTGCATGCTGCGCCATCGTTCGCGCTTGCTCTTCATTGGATATTCCCCCTCCGTAAAAGAGGCGCGTCTTCTCCAACCCTACTTTTGCCGCTTCTACCTTACTCACATCTCCATACATCCCGCTGTATTCCACATAACAAATGGGTAAATGAAAGAGTTTTTCTGTCATCCGTCCATACGCAATCATACTGGGGTCATCCACTTCCGTATGGCTCTCTGTCAACTTCGCTACTTTGGAGTCTGGATTTAAGATGATATACCCTTCCACCGCTAACAGATCCCATGGAATCCATTGTCCCACTTTTTTCATCACTTCAAAATGAGCACCTTTAATCCAATAGGGGTTGTCCGTATTTAGTACCATCGGAATCAAGTACCCATCAAAGCCGAGTACGACTGCCTCTGTCGTAGAAATTTCTTGAATGCATTCAACCGAATAATTGCGTAAGCGATCTAACAACTGATTCGTATTTTCGTAGGTGACCCCATCCGTTCCCCCTACAATAATCGCATCCGTTCCCGATTGGCATATCCATTCTAATGCCTTATCCGACAAGCGACGATTGGGATCTAACTTAAACACATGGCGCCATCTTTTTATTCGCTCACTTAGCATTCACTGCACCTCCTTATGATCAATCTCTCAGGCTCCATTATACAATACGGGTGTACAGAGATGAAAGAATGAGTAACCGCTCTTTCATCCCTCAAAAGATAAAGCTGGATCTAAACATCCCTAAAGTTGTTACTACCAACTCCTGATCCCCTTGATCAAACCCGTAACCCAGTCTATCGTAACAAAGACCGCCTGCCCACAAGGACAGACGGTCTACCAAAACCGGATCTTCTAAACTATTTCTTCGCTTCTTCTTTTTTATCATCATCTAGTAACCCTGCTGTCGATTGTTTAAACTCACGCATCGTTTGTCCAACTGCTCTTCCCAATTGCGGAAGCTTACTTGGACCAAATACGATAAGCGCCACAGTTAAAATTAGCAACAAACCTGGAATTCCAATTGAGGCCATGTTCGTACCCTCCTTCTCTCCTTATATTGTAACAAAGACTGCTGTTACTAACATAATGAGAATACCTGTCACCAAACCAGCAATCCCTGCTGGGGAAAAGAGATTCTCTTTCCGCTCTGCCCGAATCATCTTGACCACTTCAAGCACGACTTGAAAAATAGCCCCCGAACCGATTGCCAAGAAGACAAGCGCCCACACTTGGGAATAGAGATACCCACCAATCCACGTACCAAAAATAGCTGGTGCTCCGCCTAACAATCCTAGCAAGATCAAATGCATTATCAAGCGGGAACGCTTCATCTTCTCACGAGCAATCGGTGCGACAATTGCTAAGCCTTCTGTAATGTTATGCAGGGTAAAACCCATAATCAAAAATGCACCCAGCGCCACCTCTCCTAGCGAGAATGAAGCACCAATGGCTAAACCTTCACCTAGATTATGAATGCCAATGCCGAAAGCGATCAGGTAGGAAATCATGAGTGGGCCTGAGAATCCACTCTTCTGATTAAGCTTAGATTGCCCATAATCTCCCACACTCATCAAAAGTAAAAAGGTGCCCAGCCCAGAAAATAATAATAAGCCTATTCCTTGATATGCATCTGGCAATTCATTTGCTAACTCCCATGCTTCAACCAACGAGTCAATTCCAAGGAAAACAAGTAGTCCCGCCGTTATTGACAAGATGAAAGTATAAGCATTCCCTTTTAATTGCGAGACGAACGGCTTCCACAGTAGTCCAAGTAATACAGGAATCACGCCAACAAAAAGACCGATCAACGCAAACAGTATTAGACTTTCTCCATTAGCTTTGGGTGCTTCCATCGCAATCGGCACCTCGCCGGTAAACTTGGTTCCTACTTCCGTAAGCACTGTAACTTCATAGGGTTCGCCATAGACCCAATGATGACTGATCGTTAGCTCCGCTTCATCTAAACGATCCAGTTGAGCTTGTGGTTCAATCTGCGCTTCCCAGATTGCCCCATTTACCACCACCTGCGTAATGGTAACAGGATCTGCCCCCGTATTGGTCACTTTTGCCTTAATTACTCCCTCTTCCATCCAGACTCGATCAAAAGTAATCTCCTCTTGTGGGATATCGCTCGGCTGAAAAACGCGCTCAATACCTGAAAATAAACCGACAATCACTAGCGCGAGCAATACGATCGGTAACAGCCCATATATCCACTTTTTATACGTGCTCATTTTAATTTTTCACCCCTATTCCTTTACGTTGAATACACCCATCCAACCCAGCTCGGAAAATTCACTCTGGTGTGCATGGAACATAAACTTACCTGGAAACTTAAAGGACATCTCCAACACACTGCGCTCACCTTGACACAACATGACTGTATCCGTAAATTCATAATGATCCAGCTGTGTTCCTGTACGGAAGAGCTTAAACAGATTCCCATGAATATGGAAAGAATTAATGAGATCAAATTCCGTCACATTTACAAGGTATATACGAAGTTTTTCTCCCACTTTTACATCGATCATGCGATCCATATACGCATTGGCAAATCCATTTACAGTGTAAAACTCATTCTCCTCATCAAAGTCTGTATCGAAAGCGTTCATAACCATCACCATCTCATTCGCCTCTTCACGGGGTTCCTTCGGATCAATGATAAAAGCGCCATACATCCCCTTCTCCATATGTTTTTTCAATGGCATCACGTGACAGTGATACAGATGACAGCCAAAAGGTTCTGCCGTAAATTCATAGGTAAAACTCTTTCCTGGGTAAACAATTTCATACACACCATCCATATTACCTGGGTGAATCCCATGAAAGTGAATCGTGTGCGGGTGAGACGCTGAGTTCTGGAAGGTAATACGAAGCAAATCCCCTTCTGTCGCTCGTAATGTGGGACCAGGCACTTGTCCGTTATACGTCCAGGCGGGATAAAAAACGCCGGGTGCGATCTCTACTTCCTTCTCCATCGCCGTTATTGTATATTTGCGTAGTGTGCGACCATCCTCTAATTTCTCTACCTCACCGTAATCAAACTCTTTTAAAATACGGTGGGCATTGTCTAGTGACTCCTTCGATGCCTTTTTCGTCATTTTATTTGGGTCCATCTTATGATCACCAGAACCATGAGACATACCACCCATGGCATGACTCGTACCCGTCTCAACACGGTTTCCGTTTCCTAATAAACCTGGTAGTAACATCGCACCAGCTGTCCCTAACACTCCACCAATACCAGCTTTCAAAAAGTGGCGTCGAGACCATCCTCTTTTTTGGTAATCCTTCTTTTTATCTAAACTCAATTTGTTTCCCTCCCCCAACTTTAACTCCCAAAGTAAGCCCACCACCAAGTTGGATATGGGCAAAATAATAGCGTTAAGAAAATATATGACCTATGCTACATTTTATTCGTCATTTGATAATGTGTAAACCCCCTCTTCACAAATGTTTAACTACCGTCGTTCATTTTTGTTTGTAATCCTTTAACGCAACTTCTCGGTTTACTCCAACTGAAAAAGACTGTCCCCTATGGTGAACAGTCCTGTGCTGATAACGATCTATACCTTTTACACTCTCTATTCCTAACCGTTCTTCTCTTTATTTTTAATGGCGTCCAACGCTAATGTATATCCATCCGTGCCATAATGAAGGCACCGTTTAACACGCGAAATCGTAGCTGTACTAGCTCCCGTCTCCGCTTCAATCTGATTATATGTGTAACCTTCACGCAACATCCTGGCTACTTCTAATCGTTGCGAAAGCGATTTCATTTCTCCCACCGTACAAAGGTCATCAAAAAACTGATAACATTCTTCCATGTTTTCTAAGCTTAGTACCGCTTGAAATAATTGCTCGATCTCTTTTTTATTTAACTTGTTTAACTGCATATATCCGCTACCCTCCTCCGCCATACTTTCACCCTTTACTGTATACAATTTGACATTGGTCTGTCAAAGCCCTGCACTTTTTCTATACTCACCTCTCTCTTCCCATCTCTTCCATCTCCTACTCCCAAGGAATCATTTCCTCCCTTTTTGTACGTGTATGAAGGGCGATGTGCGCAAATACTACAAGCAGACAGTATGATAAAGGAGAGAATCTCATGCAAAAAAACATTGGTCATTTAGATGCAATTATTCGTATTTCAGTCGGTGCAGCGGGTCTTGCTTGGAGTACCTCGCGAATGGTTCTTCGTCCTCATCATTTTGCTCCATTACTTCTCGCTCTGCTCTCAGGGATGAAGATTGCAGAAGGGATAGTACGTGTCTGTCCTATGCTCTCTATGATGGGAAAAAGCACACTGGGCTCAGAGCATGAAGGGCAATCCCAAAGCGAGTGTAAACCAAAGGATATTCCTCTACCATGAACACGATGCTGGGTAAGAACGATCTTTTCGGTTTCTACAGCTGGTTTGAGTTTAGTGAAACCCTAACCGACTACGGCTATATCATCCTTACTGTTATCGGATCCCTTATCGTTGTCGGCATTGCTTTTTACAATCTTAAACAAAAAGCAAAATAATGTTGGTTCTAACCTCCCTCCCCTTGCATATTCTGTGTATGGATGAAATTGGGGGAGGAATATGTTTTGTTTATCAAAAATTGTTTAACACCTTGTAGCCAAATTAAACCGATCGAAGTAGACAGCAGTATTCGCAAGGCGATTTCTCATCTCCGCACCTTGCGTCTTGACACAATTCCCGTAGTGGATTCTGCACAATCTTTCGCAGGAATTACGGGTTATTCATATATCATGAAGTACCTCTTGGAGCAAGAAGATGCTCACATTGATCACCACAAGTGGGATCAACCGATCTCAGCGGCCCTTCATCCGATTCGACCACTTCATATTTTGGACGACTTTGAAGACACATTGCCCTACTGCACACGGTATCCTTTCGTACCGGTAGTGGAGGAAGATGGAGAAACCTTTGCTGGAATTGTGAAGATAGGTGACATTGAAAAGGCACTCACCTCCACCTATGGACATGAAGTTGAGGGAGTGCGCTTCCTCCTCGGAGTCTTTATTGATATGCCTCATCAATTAGAGCAACTGATGAATGCTATCAAACCCTTCGATGTCAATATTATCGCAATAGCCTCATTTGATGCTGGAGAAAGTTACATCCGGCGTATCTTATTAAAAGTGAAGTCTACTCCCCATATACAAGAAATGGAACATGCATTGGAGAGAAAAGGATTTCGGGTGCTTAATATTAAGCACCAATAGCCAAACAACTAATCGTTGCTCCCTTTTTTCACAGAAGAAGGGAGCAACTTTTCTATGTAAGAAGACTGGATTATTGCAATCCCTCCCTACTTCTCTATCTGAAAAAGCTTTCTTCCTCTAGCAAGTTATTATACACTAAACATATGATACAAGGGAGTGATTCAATCTATGTTTATCAAAAATTGCTTATCGCCTCAAGATTCGATTGAGACAATCACACCATCTACTACAATTCGTCAAGCGATTACTACGTTGTCTGAACTTGAATTAGAATCTCTACCTGTCGTAGATGAGCACGGAACGTTTCTCGGCATCACAGGTTATACTTATATTTTTAAAGAAATCTGCACGGGTTCGCTCGCTCTAGATGAGACTGCTTTTGATCAGCCAGTTATCATTCACAAAATGAATCCGCTACTCATCACCGATGATTTTGAAGATACCCTCCCTCTCATCGTACGCTATCCATTTGTACCGATTGTAGACGAAGATGGGTACAGTTTCTTGGGAATTGTGAAAATAAGCGATATTGAGCGAGGACTCGTTTCCACTTATGGAAATGATGTACCCGGCACTCGCTTTCTGCTCGGTGTATTAAACGACGTACCTCATGTACTAGAACATGTTCTCGATGCTGTTAAGCCCACAGACTCCAATATTATTTCCATCGCAACATTTGATGCAGGAAGCGATAATGCACGACGTATTCTCTTAAAAGTAGAATCAGAAAAAGATACGGAGAAAATCAAAGAGAACCTAGAGCAAAGCGGCTTTCGCATCTTAAGCATCAAAGAGAAATAACTAAAAAATCCACGCTCACGATTTTGTGAGGGTGGATTTTTTACCCTTATCAGCAGGGGATCAGTCGTAAACATAGAAGTGGTAGGAGAAATCATTACGTGTCATATCGATACCTTCATGATAAAATAATAGCATAAGAACATATGATCGATATCGTAAGGGGGTTATTCCACATGTTAAGCCAAGCAGAAAAAGAGACCGTGATTCAATTTGACGAAGCTAATCAACAAGCAAAAGTGTATACTGCCAGCTGGGATATGGCACGTTCCTTAAAACGCGCCGGGTACCAGCCAGTGAAAAAAGCGAAGGGTGCTTGGTGGTTTGAGATTCCTGTTCATGCCGTTCGCATTGAGGGCACGCATGATTCCCTCTCCATCGGTTAAACCTTGGTACTACTGCACCGAGGTTTTTTATTTACAATGGCAACACCCCGATTTGAGCGCTATTTCCTGCTTTAGCGCTCAAATCGGGGTGTTGCTTCAATCATTATGACTTTGCCTTTGCTTTTTTCTTGGGTTTCGTCTTCTCATACTTATCAATCATCTCGTTAATATCACCCACATCTTTTACCTTGCCTTTTTCTAATATCAAGGCACGATCACAAATCTTGCGCAATGGATCGAGGCTGTGCGATACAATTACTAGCGTCTTTCCTTCTCTCCTTAATTCCTGCATCTTTTCATTACATTTCTTGCGGAAGTCCTTATCGCCCACCGCTAAAACTTCGTCCACAAGAATAATGTCTGCATCAATATGGATAGCAATGGAGAATCCCAACCGCGCTTTCATCCCGGAAGAGTAAAACTTAACAGGCGTGTTGATAAAGTCCCCTAGTTCGGAGAACTCTTTAATCATCGGGGTTACTTCTTCCATGCGCTCTCGGCTCAAACCAAAGATAGCACAATTGAGACGAATATTTTCTTCACCAGTAAGATCCCGACTCAAACCAGCTCCCAATTCGATTAAAGGTGCTACTTTTCCATTAATCTTTACCTTCCCATTATCTTGGTGAATTATACCACTTAACACTTTGAATAGTGTACTCTTACCTGCCCCATTCTTCCCGATTATCGCATATCCTTCCCCTTGCTTTACATTAAAGGAGACATCCTCTAGAGCCACAAACTCTTCATACTTTTTTTCTCGCTTCGCCAACGTGATGAAGCGACCCTTAAGCGTTTTATCATATGGCTTTCGGAAATGTTTTGAGACATGTTCAACAACGATCGCATCCATGGTTTAGATCACTTCCCCTACACGACGGTTCAAGCGTTTAAAACTTACCCAAGCGACTACAAATAGAACAGTTACAAAGAGTATGCAATATATGATACCATACCTGTCTACAGCCCCTGTTACGTCCCCTGAGAAAAAGAGTTGTTGGTACAAATTAATAATAGGTACCATCGGATTCAAATTATATAAGAAAACAAATACTTCTGTCGTCATACCAAACGGAAGATTTACTTCATCCACTTTATCCATCAAGTACTTCACCGGATAAATAATAGGTGTAAGATACATCCATCCTCTTAACACCAGATTAATAATAAATTCAACATCACGGTAGTATACATTAATTGCTCCCAAGAGCAAGGCAAAGCTAAAAGCAAGGATAGATTGTAAAAGAATCAATCCTGGTAGGTATAGAAAGTGGAGCCATTGAATTTCACTCGGGTTAAAAATGAGCGCGGCTACGATAACCAACAATAACGCTGGAACAAAATTAACCATATTAGCTAACACATCTGTCAGCGGGAAGATCTGTCGTGGAAAATATATTTTCTTTAATAACGAACCATTTCGTGAAAGAGAAGTCATGCCTCTTTTTAATGTATTGTTAAAAAACATCCAAGGCATCATCCCAGCTAAGATAAACAATGGATACTTACCTTCAAAAGGTTCAGCCCATCCCCTACCTATAACCGAAAAAACCAAGGCATAAATCATCATTAATCCCAATGGTTCTAATAATGTCCAGAAAAAACCAAAAAAAGAATTGCGATACCGTATGCGAATTTCTTTGTGTACAAGGAAATAAATCAGTTCTTTATATTTTATCAGCTCTCGAAACATATAGCGACTCCTTATCTCATTTCAATGAACAAAGTAGCTACACCATATAACAGGATAGATCAAAATTACTGCGGGTCGCTTCACGCTACACTTTCATCCTTGTCCATTATTGTATGATAAATCTAAAAAGCAAACAATGAATGATCATATATTAAAACAGAAGCTAGCTCCAATCGCAATATAGAAGGATTCAAAAATAAACGATTTCCAATAAAACACCTCATTTATCATAAAGGATTATTGACCGATTTTCAAGGCAAGAGTCTCTTTGGCGACTCTCTAATATAGAGAGGGGAAGCAAAGCTAAGCTTCCTTCCCCACAAGTACTCATTCAATTTTTCCCATCTACATCAAAGCTTCAATGAAGCCTGACACGATCTTCACATATCCTTATCTTACTTTAATGCAGAGATGGTAAAGTAAAGACGTGCCATCGTCTTTGCCAATAAAATCAGCAAGAAGAACACGATCAAATAAGAAGTAAGTGGTATGGAAATCATCGCTTCTGCCGCCACCACCAACACTATCATAGCGAAAAAGCCCGGTAAACCAGTAAGAAAAGCAATCCACTCATTTCGCCAGGAATTTTTACGCATATCTGTAACGGGATCACTCTCTGCCGCTTTCGCTTGTACCAGGTGAAAAGAGAGTGGAACCAAGAGAGCCATCGTAGAAACGAGCACAGCAAGATAGATCAACATTCCCATCTCAAGGGTTATCGGCTGTCCAAAAAGGTTACTCAAAGGTAAAGCAAACGATGTTAACATCGGAATACTCATCGCCCGAATCAATGTGTCTAAAAACGCACCCTTCTGACTCGTGATACCTTTTATACGCGCTACTTCTCCATCCACACAATCCGCCATATAGCCTAAATTATAAAAGAGTGCAGCTAGCAAGTAGGCCCCGCCTGTACCGAAAATCATCATCATCCCTGTCATAAAAAAGAAAAACAAACTCATCCAACTAATGGCATTCGGCGTAATCGCCGTCTTGCTCAGCCATTTTGCACAGTAAATCGATACTCTTCGTAATATATACCATGTCCAAATATCTTCTAAAGCCCGTGGTTTTTGACACTCTTTCCGCAATGCGATAATCTCATCCGAATCAAACGGAAGTGTGGGGCGATCTATCTTCTCCCCAGCGGAGGTCAACTCTTTCTCCTGATTCACTTCGACTCACTCCATGATAACGATTTAATTAGCCCAACAAGAGAGCCGACTCCACGACTCGTATGCAATAAAAAGAACGATAACATACAAGGCAGTAAATATTTTACCCCTATTTGCTTGATAACTCCCACCGCCGAGCCCATAAGCAAAGCGGCATAAAGGAATATTATTGTAGTAAGTGCAACTGTAGCTACCGTTGAGAAGAAAGAAGCGACCAGCAAGAAAGCTCCGATGATCAGGGCCAGCAGTGGGACGAGATGGCGAAAACGAAGTACACCCGCTCCACGTTTTCTCGCGATCATAGTCCATTTACCGTCACCGTATGACTTTTTTAAGAATGAACGAATGGTGTTACGAACATAATAGGTAGAACGAATTCCAGTGGACAGGTAGAAGCCTTTACCCGTATTTCGAATACGCGCATGCATCTCTAAATCTTCATTTCGCTGTAAATCCTCATCAAAATAACCTACCTGTGTAAATATATCACGTCGATATGCAGCATAAGGAACCGTGTCTACATACCCTTCCCATCCACTCTTAGCTGTGCGAAACTTGGAGTTTCCCACACCAAAAGGATGCGAATACACATATGCATTCACTTTCCCCCAGAATCCCGTACCAACTGATTCGATAATGCCTCCCACACAAGCAGCTTCTGGCACTCTTTCGGCCACTTGGTATGTTTTCGAGAGGAAATCCTGAGGAATCTGACTGTGTCCATCCACACGGATGACATACTCTCCTTGCGCCGCACGAATTCCTAGGTTCCAGCCTGTAGCTAGTGTGCGCTTAGGATTGATCAAGTATTGAATACGATTAGGAAACTTCTTCACATATTTACGAATGATTTCTTGTGTTGCATCTGTTGACTCACCATCAACAACAATAATCTCATATTTGGAATTTGGGAAATCTTGGTTCAAAATAGATTCTAGTAAAAAGTTAATATGAGCTTCTTCATTACGAACGACTAATAAAAAAGAAAAGATCAGCTGTTCCTGTATCGGATACGCGCCAATCATCATATCATGAGGCATTTTACTCATGTTGGATCACTCTTTCATTGTCACACACGGTGACAAAATAGGTATCTTTATCATAACAGGTTCATAGGAAATCGACAATGTGTAAAGGAAACTATCTTCACTATTTATGGCTAGATCGAGCTTGCTAGAATGGCGATGTAAGCGATTTTCATTTACACATATTCCTAATTAAAATTTGGGGTTGTTGTTTTTTTATATATGTATGTATTGTTAAGAATATGAATAGTACCGATTATATGCGGATCTCATGAAAGGTGGAGCATCTTTAGTTCCCTCACCTTTTACGAGATCCCCTTTACATTTATCGATCCACTCCGCGCTCCACCACGATCGTTGCTTTGTCACCAATATCTGTACGATAGTGAGCACCTGCGAACTGAATTTGTTCGAGACGAGCATACGCGTTACGCTTCGCTTGCGCAATATCTCTCCCGAAGGCTGTGATACCCAAGACGCGCCCCCCGTCACTTACCAAACCCGTTTCATTTTTTTTAGTGCCTGCATGAAACACCATTTCCTGTTTACTCATTTCTAAATTTCCTTTAATCTGGATTCCCTTGGCGTAAGAGCTGGGATATCCTTTTGCCGCCATGACGACACAAAGAGCCGACTCTTTTCTCCACGTAAGCGCTTGTTCAGATAGCTTTCCCTCACTAACTGCCTGTAAGAGAGGTGCCAGCTCAGTCTGGAGACGAGGGAGAACCACCTGAGCTTCCGGATCACCAAATCGAACGTTAAACTCAATCACTTTTGGACCTGTGCTCGTAATCATTAAACCTGCGTATAAAATACCTCGATAATGAATCCCTTCTTGTTGCAATGCATGTGCGATCGGCTGCAATATCTGTGTCATCGCCTGATCCACAATCGTATGTGAAAGGTGAGGAACAGGTGAGTACGCTCCCATTCCTCCAGTATTAGGGCCCTGATCACCATCAAAAGCGGGTTTATGATCCTGTGCTGGCTCCAGTGGCACGACATGGGTTCCGTCTACCAACGCCATCAGTGACACCTCTTCACCTTCTAAATACTCCTCAATCACCACTTCGTGGCCTGCTTTGCCAAATGCTTTCTCTTTCATCATCATCTCTAACGCCGCTTCTGCTTCCGTCAATGTCTGCGCTACGGTCACACCTTTACCTGCAGCTAATCCATCCGCTTTAATTACGATCGGGGCTCCCACTTCATTAACATAATGCAGGGCTTTTCTATAGTCAGAAAAGGAGCGGAATTTACCTGTCGGTATTCCATATTTTTGCATTATTTCTTTTGCAAAACGCTTACTTCCTTCCAATCTGGCCGCCGCTTCTGTCGGACCAAAGATAGATAACCCTTTCTCTTGGAAGCGATCGACGATCCCAGCAAGCAAAGGTATTTCAGGTCCAACCACTGTAAGATCAATCGCTTCTGCTTCTGCAAATTGAACAAGTGCTGCAATATCAGTCGATTCAATCGGAACACATGTGGCCAGCGACCCTATTCCAGCATTTCCAGGAGCACAAAACAAGGCTTCTACCTCACGGCTCTGTTTTAATTTCCATACAAGTGTATGTTCTCGTCCTCCGCTTCCAATAACCAAGATGCGCATACGTTTCTCCTCCTCTAACTATGAACAGCTTCCGGCTTGTCCAACCTGAAGAAATCAGCTCACCGCTGATCTCTTCAGGTTGCTATAAAATTTATAAAAAAGAGTAAGATAGTGACAAGCAGCAGGGTGAGCGCCAGGTCCATTCTCTTTGAACCAACCAGGCGGGGACGACGGCGACGGGAGGTAGTGATACCACCTAGGAAGAGCGCCATGAAAAAAAACGTAGCGCCAATCACTTGTAAACTCTCCAGCCAAAACGTCGCGGAACTATCCATCACCCACACTGCCATCATCCAGCTTGAGAAAAGTGTGAGGACAAAAAGCCCCACAGTCCAACGGATAACGGGCATGGTCTATCTCTCCCTGTTACACTTCTACTCATATATACGTCATCCCCTGCTGATTGGTCACACCATCTGACAGAGAAAAGGAGGAAGTGAACATGAGTCAAGAAACTAACCCCTTACTTAATGCTTAAAATGGCGTACGCCTGTAAACACCATCGCAATTCCATGTCGATTGGCTGCCATAATCGATTCCTCATCTCGTATGGAACCACCTGGTTGAATGATGGCACATACCCCAGCAGCCGCGGTCGCCTCCACTGTATCGCCCATAGGGAAAAACGCATCAGAGGCCAATACGGACCCTTCACTTTTTTCACCTGCCTGCCGGATAGCAATCTCGGCTGCTCCGACGCGATTCATTTGTCCTGCACCAATTCCAATCGTCTGCTCGCCCTTTACCAATACAATCGCATTAGATTTCACATGCTTTACCGCTTTCCACGCAAATAGAAGCTGTTCCCACTCTACATCCGACGGTTGCCGCTTTGTCACCACGCGGCAATCATCTTTCTCAATCTTTTCCTGATCTCTTTCCTGTACAAGTAATCCTCCACTAACGCTTTTGTAATGCCATCTTCTACCCGTGCGCCTCTCCATATCTACCTGTAAGAGGCGAATATTCTTTTTCTCTTGTAAGATGGCGAGTGCCTCAGATGTAAAAGAAGGGGCAAGCACGATTTCTAAAAATAGACCCCGCATTTTGTTTGCGGTCTCCCCATCAACTTCACCGTTACACGCAACAATTCCCCCAAAAATGGAAAGGGGGTCTGCTTCATATGCGCGCTCATACGCCTGTAACAACGTATCTCCTTGGCCAATTCCGCATGGATTCATATGCTTCACAGCCACGACGGTAGGGCGGTTATACTCTTGTATAATCATCAGGGCTGCATCAGCATCCTGAATATTGTTGTAGGATAATCGCTTTCCATGTAACTGCTTTGCCAGTGCAATCGAGCCTTTTTCGGCGAGGGGATCTTTATAAAAAGCTGATGCTTGATGAGGGTTTTCGCCATAACGCAAAGAGTGGACCAACTCGAACGGGAGTGTTAAGTGAGTGGGAGAGGTGTTTTCTTCTGCCTCAATGTTTACTCGCTCGCTTAGATAACGAGCAATCATTGCATCATACTGAGCAGTGTGTTGAAATGCTTTTGCCGCCAACCGTTTCCGCGTCCGACTCTTAACTTCACCTAACTCCTGTAGTTGCGAAATTACTTCGTCGTAGTCAGTGGCATCAACTAACACCGTTACATCATTATGATTCTTTGCCGCAGCTCGAACCATAGCTGGGCCGCCAATATCAATTTGTTCAATTGCCTCCACAAAAGTCGTATCCGCTTGAGCGATCGTTGCTTGAAAAGGATACAGATTGGTAACAACCAAATCGATTGGCATAATCTTCTGCTCTTCTAAATGCTGTTGATGCCTCTCACACTCTCGGATCGCAAGAATACCGGCATGAATGTGAGGATGCAGTGTTTTTACTCTGCCATCTAACACCTCAGGAAACCCTGTAACAGACGAGACGGCAGTTACAGGAATTCCCGCTGCTTCTAAAGCTCTCTTTGTGCCACCTGTCGATACGATTTCATAGTCAAGTTGTAATAAGGATTGAGCAAGTTGGATTATTCCACTTTTATCGTAAACACTGATTAAGGCACGTGCTTGTTCTTTTGCCATCTATATTCTCTCTCCCTCTCATCAAATCTATCGTTTAACTATGATCACTCGTATTAATATACGTAAGCTGTCCTGATTACTGCTTCACTCTCTGGTGTAATGACACCCTACCCTCAATCACATCACGCACCACCTGGGGATAGAGACGATGCTCCACTGTTTGAATTTTAGCAGTCAGCTCTGCGCGGCTCTCACCTGCTCTTATTTCTACTCTTTCTTGTTGAATAACTTGACCCGTGTCCATCCCTTCATCAACAAAATGAACGGTTACTCCAGTAAAAGATGCGTCCGCTTCTAGCGCCTGCCCGATCGCATCCTTTCCTGGGAAATGAGGAAGAAGGGAGGGATGGATGTTAATCACTTTACCCCAGTAAGGCTGAAGTAACGTAGGACCGAGTAGACGCATATATCCTGCCAGCACAACCCATTCCACCTTATGCTTCTGTAGTAGCGCTAATACATCTTGCTCGTACTTCGCTTTTGTCTCGTATGAGCGTGGTACAAAGACAAAACTTTTAATTCCTAGTTGCTCTGCTCGCTTTAATGCTCCCGCCTGCGGACGATCACATACCAGTAGCGAAACCTCATGTAACCAACCTTCTGCGCGCGCATGAAGTACAATCGCTTCAAAGTTAGAGCCACTCCCTGAGGCAAATACAGCAATGCTCATTACAACAGCTCTCCTTTCCAACTAAACCTCGTATCCCCCTCTATCACCCGACCTACCTGATATACTCTCTCTCCTCTTTCTTCTAAATAGGCACTCACTTCTTCAGCTAAATTAGCCGCAACGCAGATCACCATACCTACTCCCATATTAAAAGTGCGAATCATATCTGCCTGTGCAATCTTTCCTTCACGCTGTACTCTATCAAAAATATCGGGTAGTTTCCATGTAACCCCATCCAGTTCTGCACACAAACCATTTGGCAACATACGAGGAATATTCTCTACTAATCCTCCCCCAGTAATATGAGCAGCACCTTTTAACCAACCTGCTTGTTGTAGACCGAGCAATGAGCGTACATAGATACGTGTCGGTTGCAACAGCTCCTCAGCGAGTAGAGAATCACGCTCTAAGCGAGAGGGATCCTGTTCCAACAACACTTTGCGCACCAATGAGTACCCATTGCTGTGTAAGCCCTCCGAAGCTAATCCTAACAACACATCACCTGGTTTAATCGAATCTCCTGTCACCAGCTTCGTTTTTTCCACCGCTCCAACAGCAAACCCAGCGACATCATACTCACCAGAAGGATACATTCCCGGCATCTCGGCTGTTTCTCCCCCTATCAGAGCACAACCCGCTTCTTCGCATCCATCTGCGATTCCTTTTACAATCTGCTCTGCTTGCTCAGGATTTAACTTTCCAGTAGAAATATAGTCAAGGAAAAAGAGTGGCTCAGCTCCTTGCACTACGATGTCATTTACACACATAGCCACACAATCAATTCCGATGGTATCGTGCCGATCTAGCGTGAGCGCAATCTTTAACTTTGTGCCCACCCCATCGGTGGCAGAAACCAGCACGGGGTGATGCCAACCTCCCGCACCCAGATCAAATAATCCCCCAAATCCACCGAGCAAACCCATTACTTCAGTCCGTCTAGTCCGTTGAACATGAGCTTGAATCCGCTGTACTGTCTCATTACCGGCTTCAATATCTACCCCTGCTTCTTTGTAGGCTTTGCTCATCGTTTCCCCTCCAGCGCATAAACCGATTCGATCTGAGTCGGGTACTTACCATTAAAACATGCTAAGCAGTGACCACAGTGAGGCTCCTCACTTTGTCGTCCAATAGCAGAAATCATACTCTCTTCACTTAAGAATTGGAGAGAATCTGCTCCAATCAGCTCACGAATCTCTTCCACCGAGTGGCTAGCGGCAATAAGTTGCTCGCGGTCAGCAGTGTCAATCCCATAAAAACAAGAATAGCGAACAGGAGGAGAACTAATCCGTACATGCACTTCACGAGCTCCAGCATCTTTTAACATTTTTACGATTCGACGACTAGTCGTTCCCCGTACCAAGGAGTCATCTACCATGACCACCCTTTTTCCCTCCACTACTTTACGCACAGCACTTAGCTTCATCTTTACTCCCTGTTCTCGCAGTTCCTGACTTGGTTGTATGAATGTGCGACCAACATATCGATTTTTGATAAGGCCCATTTCATACGGAATCCCCGTCGCTTCCGCATAGCCAATAGCTGCCGAAGTGCTAGAATCAGGCACCCCCGTCACCACATCTGCTTCTACTGTTGCTTCCAAAGCTAGTTGACGACCTAAACGCTTGCGAGCCAGATGGACATTAATCCCTTCTATATCGCTATCTGGACGCGCAAAGTAGATATACTCAAAAGAACAGACAGCCCGCCGAGCCGCTGGCGCAAACCGTTCATTGCGAATTCCTGTGCTATCCACAATGAGCATCTCGCCTGGACCTACCTCTCGAACATACGTTGCTCCAACAGTATCAAACGCACATGTTTCAGAGGCAAAAACATAGGCATCTCCCAGTAATCCAAGTGATAACGGGCGCAATCCATGCGGGTCTTGAGCCACTATTAATTTCTCGCCTGCCATAATGATGATAGCGTAAGCACCCGTCAGACGATTAAGTGTATCTTTTACCCGCCCTTCCAAAGTCGTCTCGCGCGAACGGGCAATCAGGTGAGCAATCACTTCCGTATCTGTTGTCGTTTGAAAGATAGAGCCTGACCCTTCCAACTCACGCCGCAAACGATCCGCGTTAACCAAATTGCCGTTCGTCGCCAAGGCAATCGGTCCATCTTCACGTCGAAAGACAAGCGGTTGTACATTGGCAAGCGAACTTTCTCCTGTCGTTGAATAACGAACATGACCAATCGCGACCGAACCGATCAATCCCTCCATGGCCGTATCATCAAATACTTCCGTTACCAAACCCATACCGCGATGGACGCGAAACTGACCATGGTCACTTGTAACGATACCTGCGCTTTCTTGCCCCCGGTGTTGCAACGCATGCAAACCATAATAACTGAGGTGAGCAGCATCTATATGTCCCCATACTCCAAATATGCCGCACTCCTCATTTAACTCGTCGAAGATGAATTCATCGCGCATGGAATCGCCCCCTCCCAGATGTGGGTCAACTCAGACACTTTCACATGAATGACTTCCTGTTCATTTACTTCAATCTGAAGATTATCCTGTGTAACTTCTCCGAGACAGGCGAGCGGCACCCCTTGTGTAAGTGCCAATTGCTCCAGCTTCTCTTTGTACTCCTGCGGGATGCTCACCAACACTCTCGATTGACTTTCACTAAATAATAAGCTATTGGGGCGCAAGGGAGATTTTATCTTCACATGTACCCCATATCCTCCTGCCATGCAGCATTCCGCCAAGGCGACGGCCAAGCCCCCTTCCGCTAGATCATGAGCCGCCGTTATCCAACCTGCTGTAATAGCAGTGTACACCGTCTCTTGCAAGCGTCTCTCGTTATCTAAATCAATGTGGGGAGGACGGCCACTCACTTCTCCCTGTACCAACTGTTGCCACTCACTTCCACCCAGCTCATCCAACGTTTCGCCCAGTAGAAACACGAGCTCTCCCTCTTCTTTAAACGCAAGTGTCGTTACATGTTGCACATTCTCTATAAGCCCCACCATTCCCACAATGGGTGTAGGGTAAATCGCATGCCCCTTACTTTCATTGTATAAGCTTACATTACCACCGATAACAGGTGTTTGCAGAACACGACAAGCATCACTCATCCCTGTGATCGCCAGAGATAATTGTTGGTAGATCATATCCTTTTCCGGATTTCCAAAATTGAGGCAATCAGTTACTCCCAGTGGACGTGCACCGGCGCATACCACATTGCGTGCCGCTTCCGCTACAGCAATCGCCCCTCCCTGCACAGGATCCAGGTAAACATAACGTCCATTTCCATCTGTACTCATCGCTAATGCTTTATTGCTACCGCGCAGATGAATGACAGCCGCATCCGAACCAGGCTTCACTGCTGTACTAGCACGCACTGTATGATCGTACTGACGATAAACCCAACCCTTGCTCGCTATATTGGGAGAAGAGAGTAAATTTTTAAGTGCAACTTCAGGAGGGGTGAGAAAAAGTTCCGATGCCCAAGTATTTTCTTTTTGTACCGGATATGGAGCTAGTTTCGTTTCATCGCGCTCATATACGGGAGCATCGTCAACCAGTGTCGTAACAGGAATATCCGCAACCACTTCGCCCTGATGAAAAATGCGATAGCGACCATCACCACTTACCCGTCCAATTACTGCTGAAGATAATCCCCACTTAGAAAAAACTTGTTCTACTTGTTCCTCTTGTCCCTTTTCAACCACCAACAACATCCGTTCTTGTGACTCTGACAGCAAAATCTCGTAAGGCAACATACCTGTCTCTCGTTGTGGAACAGCATCCAGGTTCAACTCTAGTCCCGTTCCGCCCTTCGCCGCCATTTCCGCACTAGAGCAGGTTAAGCCCGCGGCACCCATATCCTGAATACCTAATAAGACTCCTGCTTCTACCAATTCTAAACACGCTTCCAGTAGTAATTTTTCCATAAAGGGATCACCCACTTGAACAGCGGGACGTTTTTCTTGAGAAGCATCACTTAATTCTTCTGATGCAAAAGTTGCTCCATGAATCCCATCTCGACCTGTACTCGCTCCCACATAGATGACTGGATTACCTTCTCCCACCGCTATCCCCTTTTGCAAATCACCATGCTGTAACACACCTACGCACATTGCGTTTACCAATGGATTCTCCTCATAGCGACCATCAAAAACCGTTTCGCCACCCACCGTCGGAATCCCCATCACATTGCCATAATGAGCAATCCCTGCAACTACATTTTCAAAAAGATAGCGTACTCGCGACTGATCGATCGTTCCAAAACGTAACGCATTTAGTAGAGCCACGGGACGCGCGCCCATCGAAAACACATCACGAATAATTCCACCTACACCAGTTGCCGCTCCCTGAAAAGGTTCAATTGCGGAAGGATGGTTATGGCTTTCGATTTTAAACACCACCGCCTCACCATCACCGATGTCGATCACACCTGCACCCTCACCTGGGCCTTGCAGAATATGTGGACCTGTAGTGGGAAAGCGTCGCAAAAGGGGCTTCGAGTTTTTATAACTACAATGCTCTGACCACATAACACTATACACGCTTATTTCCGTCCAATTAGGAAGTCTGTCCATATGTCCAATCACCAGCTGATATTCGTCATCGGTCAATCCCAATTCCCGATACAACCGATGGATACGGATCTCTTCTGCGCTCGGTATCTGATTCATCGTGTCTACTGTATTAGGCAACCCCGTCACGCTCCTTCCATTCCTGGATAATAGATTGAAAGAGTTTCCTACCTGCAATAGAGCCCATCCACTCATGCATCGCGCGCTCTGGATGAGGCATCATACCTAATACATTCCCACGTTCATTCACAATCCCCGCAATATCAGCGACTGATCCATTAGGATTTTCTTCATCATAGCGGAAAACAATCTGATCATGTTTGAGTAAAGAGGCTAAAACTTTATCATCACAGTAGTAATTACCTTCCCGGTGTGCGATGGGGAGATGAATACGTTCATATGGAGCATACAGTCGCGTGAACGGGGTCGAGTTATTTTCTACCCGCACCACAACTTCATCACAGCGAAACTGCAAATGATCATTAAGTCGCATCGCCCCTGGTAGCAGACCCGCCTCCAATAATATTTGAAAACCATTACAGATTCCTAAAACCCATTTCCCTGCTTCTGCCGCTTCACTTACCGCTTTCATCACAGGAGAAAAGCGTGCGAGCGCACCTGTACGAAGATAATCTCCATATGAGAAGCCGCCAGGAAGGATGATTGCATCATAAGACGACAGATCCGATTCTTGATGCCAAACCAACTCTACTAAATCCCCTGTCACATCTTTTACCGCATGCACACAATCCATATCACAATTAGAACCTGGGAAGACGATTACGGCAAAACGCATGTAGCTTCCTCCTCAATATGGAATGAATACTCCTCAATCACTGGATTGGCAAGCAATTTCTCACACATCGATTGTGCTTGCGCTTCAGCTTCAGTACGATGGGAGGTATCAAGCCACACTTCAATCGTTTTTCCCATGCGCACCCCTTGTACTTCGGTAAATCCAAGCGAATGCAGCGCTCCTTTGGTCGCATTCCCTTGTGGGTCTAGTACACTTTCTTTTAGGCGAATATGAATCGTTACTTTCATCATCAGCTCTCTCCCCCTACACGCTTAAATACCTCACGATACGCTTCCAGAACATCTCCTAAATCTTGACGAAAACGATCCTTATCTAACTTCTTGCCTGTGTTCATATCCCATAATCGACAAGTATCCGGTGAGATCTCATCGGCGAGCAACAATCGACCCTCTTTTACTCCAAATTCTAATTTCATATCTACTAACTGTAACTGATTAGCCTGGAATAAACGCCTCAATGCTCGGTTCACTTCCAAAGCCATCTCTCTCATCTCTACCACCTGCTGTGGGGTTGCTAAGCTCATAACCGCAATATGATCTTCCGTTAACAGGGGATCGCCCAGCTCATCGCTCTTATAATAAAATTCTACCACCGGATGCGGAAGTTCCGTCCCTTCCGAAATTCCCAATCGCCTTGCTAGTGAACCGGCAACGCGATTGCGCACCACCACTTCAAGCGGGATAATCGTTACACGACGCACCAACTGTTCTGTAGGTGATAACATCTCTACCCAGTGGTTCGGAATTCCATGTTCAGCGAGATGATGAAAGAAAAAACTGCTAAGCTGATTGGTCAACTCACCTTTTCCTTGGAGCTGAGCATATTTCTCTCCGTTAAAAGCTGTGGCCTCATCTTTATAGGTAATCCACACCAAGTCAGTCTGGTCAGTTTCATATACTTTTTTCGCTTTTCCTTCATATAAGAGCGCCTGTCGCTTCATTCGTTATTCCCCTCTCCCCCAGAATCTTGCTATATCTTTATCGTAATCCGATTTTATTAAAAATCGTATCTACATGTTGTAAATGATAGCGATAATCAAAACATTCCTCGATCTGAGTCAATGTTAGCTTCTGTTGAATGAACTCATCGTTTGCAACAAGTGTGCGAAAAGGGATTTGCTCTTCCCACGCCTGCATCGCCAAGCGCTGTACACGATCATATGCTTCTTCACGCTTCATTCCCTGGTCGATCAAGGTGAGGAGCACCCGCTGAGAATAGATTAACCCATACGTGCGCTCCATATTGCGCTTCATATTCTCTGGGAACACCGTCAACTCCTCAATGATACCCGCAAAGCGGCGGAGCATATAGTTAAGCAATGTCGTCGCATCGGGTAAAATGATACGCTCCGCCGAGGAGTGTGAAATATCTCTTTCATGCCATAAAGGGATATTTTCATAAGCCGTAAGCATATGCCCTCGCAACACACGCGCCAACCCGCTTATATTTTCCGAGCCAACGGGATTGCGCTTATGTGGCATCGCCGATGATCCTTTCTGCCCTTTTTTAAATGACTCTTCCACCTCACGCATCTCACTTTTTTGTAAACCACGTATTTCAACAGCAAACTTCTCTAAGGAGCTGGCAATCAAAGCTAACGTACTCATATAATCTGCGTGGCGATCACGTTGTAGCGTTTGTGTAGAAATCGGTGCCGGTTCCAACCCCAGACGGCGACAAACCGCGACCTCTACTGCGGGATCGATGTTAGCGTACGTTCCTACTGCACCAGAAATCTTACCAAAACGGACTGTTTCAGCTGCCCGTGTAAACCGCTCCTGATGCCTCTTCATCTCTTCATACCAGAGTGCCATCTTCAATCCAAACGTGGTCGGCTCTGCATGAACACCGTGCGTACGCCCCATCATCACCGTCTCTTTATGAAGCAACGCCTTCTCCTTCAATACATCCAGAAGATGAGCAATATCATCTGCTAAAATCTCATTCGCTTGCTTTAAGGTGAAAGAGAGGGCTGTGTCCACCACATCCGTCGAAGTAAGACCATAATGCACCCACTTTGACTCTTCACCTAAGCTTTCCGCGACAGCGCGGGTGAAAGCGACCACATCGTGACGTGTCTCTTCCTCAATCTCGTAAATACGCTGCACATCAAAACGGGCGTGAGCACGAATCTTTTCCACATCTTCCGGAGGGATCACACCTAGTTCCGCCCATGCTTCACATGCTGCAATTTCTACTTCTAGCCAGCTTTGAAATCGACTCTCTTCATTCCAAACTTGCTCCATCTCTTTGCGGGTATAACGCTTGATCATAAACTCCAACTCCTTATGGCATCTCGTTACAAACCAAACCCTACTTTTTCACCTTACGATGGAGCGGCTTCCACCTGTTTTTGCTCCCACATTCCAATCCGTTCCGCCTGAGCAAGAGCACGGGTTATGCTCTCGTCCACAATACAAAGGTGCCCCATCTTTCGTCCCGCTTTCACCTCATGTTTGCCATAGATATGCACTTTCACACTGTCGGGAAGGTAGGGTAGCTGTCGTTCTAACAGGTGCAAATCATCTCCTAAGAGGTTTACCATCACCACTGGACTGAGCAAACGCGTACTTCCTAGCGGTAGCCCACATACCGCTCGTAGATGTTGCTCAAATTGCGAGGTGACACAAGCTTCGTAAGTAAAATGACCTGAATTATGTGGACGAGGGGCCAGCTCATTTACGATGATTTCACCTGTGGCGGTAAGAAACATTTCGACCGCAATTAATCCGATAACCGGTAGCGATTCCACTACTAATCTTGCAACACGCTCCGCTTCACGAGCAACTTCATCCGATACTCTCGCCGGCACAATCGTTTGATGCAACACATGATTGCGGTGTACATTTTCAGCTAAAGGAAACGTGCGTACCTCACCGCTCGTACTCCGTGCAATAATAACTGACAGCTCACATGCAAATGGAATAAATTTCTCCAAAACAAACGCTTCTCCATCTTGACCCACAGCTGACCAAGCCGCAGACACGTCTTCTTCTGTATGCAAGATAGATTGGCCCTTTCCATCATAGCCACCCGTCGCGGTCTTCAGTACAGCAGGGGTACCCAATTCGCTAAGAGCCGTTGCTAGTTCATGCTTTTGATGTACGATGCGAAATGGGGCTACTGGAATACCCGCAGCTTTCAATGCCTTCTTCTCTGAAACACGATGGCGTGTCAACTCTAATAAATGGGTTGGTTGAGGCATCACACCTTCTTGCTCTAACAATCTTAAGCACGCTGGATCCACATTTTCAAACTCGTACGTTACCACATCACACGCTTTAGCTAAAGAAGATGCTGCCTTGCGATCACTATAATCGGCTACAATCTCCTTATCCGCCACCTGCGCTGCTGGACTATCTGCTACCTGATCCCACACGATAAAGCGGTAACCCATTTTCCGCCCTTCTAATATCATCATACGTCCTAACTGTCCACCGCCAATCATCCCTACCGTCGACCCTGGCGGAACAACCCTACCTGATTGATGATGTAGTATCATACCTGCTCACTCGTTTCTATTACTTGCTGACGGATCTCATTTCGCCTTTGTTGCAGACGTTGACGTATTTCTGGGAACTTTAAACCCAATATTTGCGCCGCTAATAAGCCCGCATTAGTAGCTCCCGCTTCCCCGATCGCTGTTGTCGCAACTGGGACGCCTCCGGGCATTTGCACGATCGAGAGAAGTGAATCCAAGCCGTTCAGCTGCGATGAACGAATAGGAACCCCAATGACCGGCAAGACTGTCTTAGCAGCAACCATCCCTGGCAAATGAGCCGCTCCTCCAGCTCCAGCAATAATTACCTCTAAACCCTGTTCCATCGCTCCTTCTGCAAAGCAGAACATTTCATCTGGCGTGCGATGCGCTGACACCACCTGTCTTCGATGGGGTATTTCTAGTTCTGTTAATACTTCACACGCGTGTTGCATCGTTGGCCAATCCGACTTACTCCCCATAACAACCGCCACCAGTGGCTGTTCCGTCATTATCCACCCAACCTTTCAGCAAATAATTTCTATATAAAAAGTCCGACCTACAGGATTTCCGGAAAGGAAACCTGCAAATCGGACATACCGAAGGGCAGGCTCTCCTCATAGTCCGGTAATTTACGGTTACCTGGTAGAAACGCCTAGGCCCTATCCCTAAGCATATATGAGAAAAACCAAACACATATTTCGTTCAAGTAGGTGATACTGTATGATCCCGTCTTCTTCTCCTTCAGTGTACCGTGCTCCCCTAATGCTGTCAATAAAATACGAACGATTATATTTATCCATTCTAAAATCGTTCGTAAAAAGAGATCACTCCCATATTCGGGAGTGATCTCCTATCGTTACAAACTCATCTTTTCTCTACTCTTTACAATAGCCCGCTAAGCGCTTTTTTGCACCAACTTTTCTTCATGCTTCGCTTCACCACGTGCAACTACTGCCGCACACATGGAATCGCCTGTGATATTGATCGCCGTCCGGCTCATATCTAAGAGGCGATCTACCCCCATCACAATACCGATTCCAGCAACAGGGAGACCGACTGACTCAAGAACCAGCGCCAGGGTAATTAGCCCCACACCCGGTACAGCCGCAGTCCCAATTGACGCCATCGTCGCCGTTAAGATGATGGTGAGCTGCTCCGTTAAGCCCAGATCAATTCCATATAATTGAGCAATAAATAAAGCTGCACACCCCTGCATAATAGCGGTACCATCCATATTAATCGTCGCACCCAGTGGAAGGACGAAGCTACTCACCTGTTTCGGTACTTTTAATCCGTTTTCCACCCGCTCCATCGTCACAGGTAATGTCGCCGCACTACTACTAGTAGTAAAAGCAACTTCCATCGCTGGAGCAATTTTTTTGAAAAATGTAAACGGATTCATTTTTGCAAAGAGAACCAAAAAGCTACTATAGGTAATGGTTGCATGCAGTATCAGTGCCAGTACCACTGCGAACATGTACCAAGCCATCGCACCTAGCATCTCAATTCCTGAAGCACCCACTGCCCGCGCAATCAAGGCAAATGCGGCATAAGGGACGATGATCATCAAAAAGTCTACCAACTTCAACATGATCTGATTACCCTGGTCGATAACCGTGCGTACGGTATCTACTTTACTACCCAAGAAGGCCATTGCAATCCCGAAGACAAGGGCAAAGAAGATGATTTGTAACATCTGTCCTTCTGCCATTGCTCCCAAGGGATTGGTTGGTATGATGTTTAAAAGCGTATCAACGACAGGAGGCGCTTCCTCCACCGTCTTATCAACACTAATCTCTTTTGCTTTTTCCATTGTTATCGAGTTACCTGGTTGGATCACATTAGCTACCAACAAGGCGATCGAGATAGCAATGGCGGTGGTGGCTAAATAGAGCCCAATCGTTTTTCCACCGATTCGACCCAACTTCTTCGGATCAGCAATACTAGCTGCCCCTAAGGTGAGGGAGAAAAAGACCAAAGGTACTACGATCATCTTAATTGCTTTGATAAATAGCTCACTGACCGGATTGAATAGGTAGGAATTCAAATACTCAAATGCATCTGGAAACCAAATATTTAAAACAATACCCGTGATAAGACCTAAAACAATCCCCAGCAAGATCTTCTTAGTTAAGCTCATTTTCTAACTCCTCTCTCTTTAAAGGTTGCGCCATACCCGGTTCTGTCAACCTAGCTTCGTTCTATGCTAGAGTAAGAGAAAAATCTGACATCATTATACCATATACGAAGGAATTATTCATTAAGATGTCATAACTTTTCTTTTTTGAAGATATTTTACCATATTTATCACTAACCTTTCACAATGCAAAAGGGTGATAGGAAGTGTCGTGATCAGCATGGCCTCTATTCAAACTATATGCGCCACTTCACAAAAAAAGTAGCCCATCACTTTCACTGAGATCACTTTCACAATCCATTAATGAAGAAGAATCACTATGGCTCATCAATAACCCGTCCCACCCCGTAATTGCCAACGTATAAAGGGGAGGGCTTGCTCTGGCATCGTCACATGGGTCATTTTCACATCGCGTAATGGCAAGGGCAAGCAGACTTGTCTATATATATACCGATCAGCAAAACCATAACCATCTACTTCTGCTGTTGAGGCTGCATAATAAACGACAGGAATTCCAGCCCAATAGATTGCCCCTAGACACATCGGGCACGGTTCACTGCTAGCAAATAGTATACTATGTGGTAACCGAAAGGAACGGGTGCGACAACAAGCATCACGAATTGCCATAATTTCAGCGTGAGCTGTTGGATCCGTACAACCCACCACTCGATTACATCCTACTCCTATCACTTTTCCAAACTGAACAATGATCGCAGCAAAAGGTCCTCCCCCCATTCCACACTCCACGTTGGTTGTAGCTAAATATAGTACATAGCGCATATACGTGTGTACATCCACTCTCATCCCCTCAACTTCCCGCACACTTATGTACATTATGTATAAGTATATGGATGCACACCACATGAGCAGAACTATACCTTTTAGCCATCTGTTCGCTAACGATGTAAACTTAAAAACCACCCTGTGCGGGTGGTTTCCTTATTATTTACGTTGCAGGCACGGCCGGTTCCTGAAAAGTTAAATATTTTTTTGCAAGCGCAACCGCCGCCTGTGCATCGATATAACCTGCTTGACAACCCTCCATATGTTGGGCACTGCTCTTTAAAATCGTCTTTACATCATTTGGACTCAAATATGAATTAGCCTCCAACATCAAGGCAATCACACCTGCACAGATCGGAGTTGCCATCGAGGTTCCAGAAAGGCGAATATAGGTCTTACCCACACGATTTTCCGGCAGTTGCTTTTCGATAGCGGAGTCCGGTGCAGACAGAGAGACGATGTCTGTACCTGGAACGTAAATATCTGGCTTTACCAACCAATCAATCGTCGGTCCACGACTCGAATACGACGCCCTTTCATCATCCGACCTTTCCGGGGTATCAAAATCATCGGTAGAACCAACAGTAATAATAACAGGATCTATACCCGGCGTACTGATTGTTCCTGGATATGGCCCTGAGTTACCTGCCGCTGCACATACCACCATTCCATGGTGCCAAGCTATCTCTACCGCTTGTGCTAGCGGATCTTCACGGTACGTTTCATACGCGTTCGCACCTAAAGACATAGAAATCACACGGATATCATGCTTCTCACGATTCTCTACACACCACTCCACTCCTTTAATAACAGTCGAAAGACGACCACTTCCATTACCATCAAGCACTTTAATCCCGATCAATGACGCCTCAGGCGCAGGCGAACAATATAATTCTTCCGAATCAAAGCCGTTCCCTGCTGCATCACCCGCACAATGAGTTCCATGACCTTGATCATCGTAAGGTTCGCTCTCTCCGTTGACCAGATCAACAAAATCGAGAATTCGTGATGTTGGTTGTACCAAATCAGCATGCGGATGAATACCCGTATCGACGATCGCAATCGTCACCCCTTTACCACTTAGGGATTCTGCTTTTTGCAATTGATAAGAACCAATTGTTTTTGAAGCCACATCTAGAAGAGCATGCACCTCGCGATCATAATAGATCCGATTTACCCCTTCATGTTCTGTCAATCGACGAATAGTCGAAGGTTCCATCCGACCGGAGAGACTAGAAATAAGAGGCAGTTCTTTTTCCAATCGATTACACTGATCCCCTTGGCATATTTTCTTGACCTCTTGTGGATCGCCCTTCTGCGATAATTGCACTATAACAGGGACGGTATCATCGGTAGACTTGTGCTGATGGTGTTGCTGGCGCTGCTCCATCAATTTACCGCGCAATTCGGGATCAAGACGCGAGCCTGCCTCCTCAAACCATACCTTCTTTCCAAGACCCATACGATTCCCCCCTTTACTTATTATTTTAATTGGATATTAATTCGAAAAAATCCTCCCAAAAATAAAGAGCCATCCCCATTAAATACGGGTGGCGGTAAAATGGTATGACTTAGGCGTTTCTTGGTAGAGAGAGCAAATCTTTCTCCAAACGGGTTGAACAGGTATTGTGAAACCCTAAATGGCGATAAAATGGAACCAGTTTTTCAGTCCCCTCATCCACTGTAATCCAGATGGAGCGCACTCCCTTATTGCGAAAACGCTCTTCTAATTCACTCGTCAATATTCTGGCAATCCCGCGTCCCTGATACGACGGATGGACAGCCAAACAATAAAAGAACCCCGTTCCCCCATCCATCGTTCCCACGATCGCACCTACAATTTCGTTATCTTCTTCTGCAACCAATACCAGATCACGATCATGAGCCAATTGTTTCGCCATCACTTTTAATGTTTCACTTTCTTCTCTACGCACAGCATTCATATCCCATATAGTGGAAACCGCATAAATGTCGGACAATTGGAAAGAACGAAGATGCATGGTGATGTAGTACCTCCTTGGCAGTCAAAAAACCCTCTTCATATTCTACTAAATCTACTGCTACGTGACAAGAAGATGCGTTTGGCATCGGTCTATTACCTGAGCAGTTAGATTTAATCGGAACCGTCGTTATGGGAATCGGTATTTCAAAGGGAGTGAGAGGATTTAATTTAGCGGTGAGAATTAGCGGGGCGATCATAACTGCTATCGCAATTGTTTTTCTGCTGTTTGAAATCTAACCGTAATAAGGTTCAGAAAATAAAGAACGTCTCCTATGGATAAAACACAGTCAATTGTGGTATTATGTTTATAGAATGCAAAACGGTGAGTCCTGGATACACTCACCGTTTACGGAGAAATTGCATGGACACAGAGCGGCGTTAAGCCGAACCCATCGAGGGAAACCTAAAAAATAGTCCACCCCTATAGGTTGTCGACCCTGGGCGGACTATTTTTTGTATATGTTGAAAATTAACTCGGCTACCTTTATCAGCAGACCGATTAACAACACAACAAAAGTGAGGATAGCCAGAACTTCGCTTCCTGTCATAGGCCCCACCCCCTACCTGATGGATGGATTTTCAGCCTACGCCGCCCGGATCTTTATGTCCAATTCTCGTAATCAATTATATCACAATTTTCCTTCATAATAGAGGAATAATATTGCATCAAATACACCCCTTGCCCCATTTGCTACTCCCATACCTGCTAAGCAGTCATTAAATTCTCCCCAGTCACTTTTTTGCATTCCCTTTTTATTCGCAACTTCATAATTAGCTTTTTCTACTTTTCCTTCCTTCTTTCCCTACTACCCGCTCATGAATAGATGCTTTCCCTTCCCTGTGAATCATCTCCTCCACTAACGAGTAACACCCACGGAATAAAAAGAATAAAGGAGCTCCCTAAGACAAACGGCATCAAGAATTCAACCCATTGTGAAGTAACCACTGCAAACAAGAGCAACGCCCATAAACAAACAGCAGTATAACTGGCCTTTTCCGATAAAAATCGAGAACGCAACATCACAGTTGTAAAAATCAGGGCACTTATTGCATAGGCTGTATTACTAAAAAGGGTCATCATTTCTTGCATCAGTTGATCCCATGAGGAAAAATAATGGGCCAGTGCAACAGATGGCATCTGAAGAAACAGAGCAGCTACTCCAGGGATAATTGTCATTTGAATGAGATGAGTCAATACTCCTGCACTCGCACCAATCACCCAAATTAATAATGCCAACTGTAAAATAGCGCGAAATTGCCGCCCCAATTTATGCGTTAACATAATTAAGACTAGCACCATTGCCAAAGTTGCCACTATCCAGGCACTCCAAGCGATCACTATCTGTGATTGATGATGAGAAATATAGATCATACGTTCCAAGTCAGACCCAAACAACGCTTCAGTTAAAAAAGAGAGTGACAAAATCACTGTTACAAGATTGAGTGTTATTGAACAAAGCGTCAAACCCACATATATAGCAGACGAGTTGCCGTTTCCTCTCTTCATGCGACACCTCCCCCTCGGATTATTCCTCCTATCATCACTTGCTTCAGCTTATGATTCCTTCCACCGTATCGAAGCTTGATCCATTACCGTGACGGCTGGATGTGAAGCTAATTCCTTTATCAGTCGAAAAAGAGCCTCGTCTTTTCTTTTTGCTTCAATCATTACATCAAGACGGTCCGTCACTTCAGCCGCCCCTCGTAGTAGTTCCACTGCATCATCAAGATGAACATAATCTGCGTGTGCACGCATTTGTGACTCACTTCTCGGGCTGGAGAGGTGAACTTTTGGCGGAAACGGTTCATCTTTCCAAGTTGTCACAATACGGGGCCAATAATCGGTTAATAAATCCCCTTCATGATTACAACGGTGATGGTGAATATCCAATACAAACGGTGCCCCTACCTCCTCAGCAATCGCTAAGGTTTCAGCTACCGTAAAGGTTTTATCATCATTTTCCAGACACAAGTATGATTGCAGTCGTCTATCTAATAACGAGAATTGATTGATAAAGTTACGCCCAGCTTTCTCTTTATTGTTGTAGCTCCCTCCAATATGGATGTTGCACTTATGACTTTGATCCAATTCCATCGCCTCGAGCATCTTCACATGACGATCCAAGCTCGCAATAGAAGAGGCTACTACATCGCATCGTGGTGAATTGAGCACAGTAAAATGGTCAGGATGAAAGCCTGTGCGTATCTGATGCTTACGCACCACTTCACCCACTTGGTAAAAATCATCTTTCAACAATGAAAAGTAATCCAGCCCCTCTATATAATCATGTCCTGCTAAGGGAAGAAGACGGGAAGAGAACCGATAAAAGCGAATATCGTGCCCGATACAATGATAAAGCAATCGTTTCGTATTCTGCAGATTCTCCTGTGCAAGACGTACCAGTTTACGTAAAGCAGCCTCACGATCTGCAATTTTTTCAAATGCAGAAGCAGTCATTGTCTTGGAGGGCGAGGCATTTTTCACTTGCATACTCATCGCCACAAACCCGAAGCGGACCAACATACATTTCACCCAATTCCTCATTCTCATGGTACAGGTTAAGTTGCTAAGCTACTACTTAGTATATACCAGTAAAAAATGAGTTAATCCTATCATTTCTTACTATTATCCATTGACGAATGATAAATAGCATTTGCCATGGCAATTGCCGCTTTCAGAGCAAGACCCTTATCCTCTGTTTCACAAAACTCGGCTTCAATATCCGAGTCTGCTACAATCCCACCACCCACATGAAAGGTAGCCATTCCTTTTTGACAAATAATCGTGCGGATAACCATACAAAGATCAAGCCCACCTCGCACATCGCAATACCCTAGTCCACCTGCATAGATTCCGCGTGGTGAGGATTCTAGCTCTGCTAGTATCTCCAAAGCGCGTATTTTAGGTGCCCCCGTCATCGATCCCCCGGGAAAGACCGCCCGTACTGCATCAAGAGGATTTAATCCCGCCTGTAACTTCGCTTCAACCGTTGATACGAGTTGGTGAACAGTCGCATATGTCTCCACTTCCAACAATTGTGGAACCGATACAGAACCTGTCGTCGCAATTTTGCCGAAATCGTTTCGCACCAAATCTACAATCATCACATTCTCGGCTCGATCCTTTTCATGATGACCCAACTGAAACCGTAATATCTCATCTTCTTCTATACTTTTGCCCCGTGGACGTGTACCTTTGATTGGAGAGCTCACCATTCGACCATCTTGATAACAGCGGAGAAGACGTTCGGGGGAAGAAGAGAGTACTTCCACCCCGTTCAATCTCAAATAGGCGGAAAACGGAGCAGGATTTAATTGACGAAGGATGCGATACAACGTCCAACTGTCGGCCTGTAGTAAAGTTCTCACTGGATATGTATAACATGCTTGATATATGTCTCCACGCCCAATATGTTCCTGAATCCGTCTCAATTTCTCGCGATAATGGATCTTGTCCTCCATCTGCACCTCAAGTTGATCTGCCCAATGCTGGAGTGAGCCTGCATCCCATGTTTCCGTGAGCGAAGCAAGACGAAACTCATGTTGCTCAAATATCCCTTGGCGAAACGCTTTTAATGCATCCCGAGCTTCTTGCACCGATTCTTCCTGTAACTGCCATTTACTTAACCAGGTGCGCCTTTCCTTTCGGTCGTAGATCAACATTTTGTCAACAAAAATCCAGCAACTGTCCGGTATATCTTCCCCATTCTCTCTAGTCTGTGTCACAGGTTCAGCAAAGCTTTTATTTTCAAAAGAAAAGTAGCCTACCCCCCCAGCCAGAAAAGGGATCTCCTCATTATCTGATTCAATATGATCCACTTGCAGCTGTTCTAAAATCTGCTGTACGGATGAAAAAGGGTCGCCTTCCCCATCATTCACCTCACCTGAGCGCATATTTCGTAGACGGTACCTCTCACCCCAACTTTCCAAGATAAAGAAAGGGTCGCCTCCCATATAGGAATAGCGACCACGCTCATCATCATTCCCATCCAGCCAGAAGGAATAAGGTTGCTCCCCATAACAAGCCGCAAACAAGGACTCCAGGTCTATATCATGAGGATATTCTTCGATGAATAATTGCATAATTATCTCCTTAGCTTTCGTCATACATGGTTTCTGTCACTTTCTTTCATAATAAGGGTGTATTTCTTTAGAAAATAAACGTGTAGGAGTGACCCCTATGTATGTTGGTCGTCAATTAACCGAACTAAGTGATCTCCCAATTAACCAGTGGAAGCTGGAAGAACTGGCATATTACCATACTATTATCTCCCAGCTCTCACCTTATATCAACCAGGAAGGGATCTCATTCCACCACAGGGTTGTCACTGAAATCGAGCGACGTGGTGGGCTTCATTTCTCTGATAGTAGCTGGGATCACGGATCTCAGATCACTTTCGATTGATACCCATCACTTGGAATGCTTTCTGATACACTTTAGGATAAGCGTATTCTAAAAGCCTCTCCTTTGTAACCCACATCCAGCGTGAAGGGTACGATTGCTCCACCTGCGGGGTAGCAGCTACAACCGTGCTCATCCAGCGACGGTGACTAAATACATGCTCAAACTGCCCCTTCACCCCGCTGATTACAGCTTCCAAACCCCACTCCGATAAAGCGCGGGCAAGGGTCGCCTCTGCCACCTCCCCTTCCTGTCGCTCAATCGTTGGCAATCCCCACATCCCTGCCAGCAAGCCCGTATCCGGTCGCTTCTCGATCAAGATCTGATCTCCCCGAGTCAGCCATACCATCACCACCGAAACATGTACCGGTGGCTTCGCTTTCTTTTTCACCGGCAAATCACGCTCTACATTATGAGCAAAACCCCGACAATAAGCTTGGACTGGACAGAGCAAACACTGCGGCGACGAGGGCGTACAGATCATCGCTCCTAACTCCATCACTGCTTGATTAAAATCACCCGCTCGTTCTGAAGGAATTACTTGCGCGACCAACTGTTCAATCTTTTTACGCGTGCTCACTTTGGCAATATCATCATATAAAGCGAACAATCGGGTAAAGACCCGCATAACATTACCATCGACAGCAGGTATAGACTTATTATAAGCAATACTTAAGATCGCCCCCGCCGTATAAGGACCTACCCCTTTTAATTTAGAGATAGCAGGAAGTTCTTGCGGGACAACCCCCCCATACTCAGCCATCACCTCTTTCACCGCCGTGTGAAGATTGCGGACGCGCGAATAGTAACCTAATCCTTCCCATGCCTTAACTACTTCTCCATCGCTCGCCGACGCCAATGCTTCTAAGGTAGGAAACTGTGACAAAAAGTTTTCAAAATACGGGATTACTGTATCTACACGTGTCTGTTGTAACATAATCTCTGACACCCAAATACGATATGGATCTTGATTTTGACGCCATGGTAAGTCTCGTTTGGCAGTATCATACCATGTCAACAGGTCTTGCTGGATGCCCTCTGATACTTCAGCTGTAATCTCTTCAGCACTACTCATCTTAGTCGGCTTCACCCGCTCTGTTCTGGCTCATAAACGACCCTTTCTTTCTCACAACACCTTCATCACTTTGTGCTTCTACATAATCAACCACTCGCCGTGGATAAGCTAAACTGATCTCTTCTTTATTTAAACGCTCTACTACTGCTTTGCGAATTTCACGTTCGATAAACCAATACTGATCAGCCTCGCACAACGCCATCAATGTAAATTGTGTACCATTATCCTGAATGCTGGTAATCCCTAAGATTGAAGGAGACTCCTTCAAATACGGCGCATAGCGCCGTCCGATATCTGCACAAATATCATCCAATACATCCCACACAAGCGAAACATCTGCTTCATAGGGGACTTTCACGTTAACCAACGGACGCATCTCATCACGGCTATAATTGGAAACTTGTGTGATCTCACCATTGGATACATATTGCATCCTACCATCAAAGGCGCGAATTCTAGAAACACGTAAGCCAATCTCCTCCACCACACCTTGAACTTTACCGTTCAATTCAACATAATTGCCTACTTCCATCTGGTTATCGAATATGAGGAAAAAGCCACTGATCACATCTTTCACCAAACTTTGTGCTCCAAAGCCAATCGCCAATCCGACAATCCCTGCACCAGCTAAGAGAGGAGCGGGGTTAATCCCAAAACCGCTATACAAGATCATCAGACCCGCTAAGAAATATATAACATACCGCGCCGTCGACTGAATCAATCTGCTCAGGGTTACATTTTTATTTCCATCTCTCCTGAGCTCAAAAATGCGGTCTATAAAGCGGGCAGAAAACTTCAAAGCCAACATAGCTAACACCACGATGAGCGCCACTTTCACTACCGGGTATAACCACTCTTCCATAATTTTCGTTAAAAATAGGGTTGGGTTATTTACAATTTCATCTGTTGTTTCCTCGGCATTTTTAAGTAAATCATCAACCGCCATCATCATATTTCACGTCCCTAGTGTATAGATTTCTTCTTAAATCGACCTCCAAGAACATCATGTACATGTTCAATCGCCACAAAGGCATTCGGATCGTGCTCAAGCACAATACTTTTTAGTTTAGCAACCTCAATCCGGGTCACAATACAGTATAAAAGCTCTTTTGATTCCTGTGTATATGCACCCTTACCGTATATGTGGGTTACTCCGCGACCCAAACGGAACAAAATTGCTTCTGCGATCTCATCCGGTTTATCAGAGATGATCATGACTGACTTGGATTCATCTAAACCCTCCACCACAATATCAATCACTTTAAAGGCGATAAAGTATGCGATCAAGGAATACATGGCTCGATCCCAACCAAAAACAAAACCTGCACTGCCCAAAATAAAGATATTAAAAAACATTACAATCTCGCCCACCGAAAATCCCAGTTTTTCATTCCCAATGATCGCCAAGATTTCTGTTCCATCCAAAGAGCCACCATTTCGTATGATTAAGCCTACCCCAATCCCAATCACAATACCACCGAACACGGTGGCTAAAAAAGCATTGTCTGTTGCAGCTTCAATGTGGTGAAAAAAGCGGACAAATATTGCTAGCAATGCGACTGCCACCATCGTTGAGATGGCAAAGGTTTTCCCGATTTCGCGATAACCTAAATATAAGAAGGGTAGATTGATTAAGATTAAGTATATAGATAATGATAAAGGTGTAATCTCACTGAAAATAATAGATAATCCTACAACTCCCCCATCAATAATCTGATTGGGAATCAAAAACAATTCCAATCCAATAGCTACCAAAAAACTACCCAGCGCAACTACAAACCACTTTCGACTAAACTTTACGGCCTTATACAATTGATTCATCTAATTTATGCCCCCAATATAACCTATCCCCATCCGCTACTTTCGATTTATCATCATCCTTCATTATACCAAAAGTATGGGGAGAACACGCACTGATCACACCCTCTAAACTTTCTCCCTAGAAAGTATTACCATGGTTATTAATCCGATATCTAGTAAAATAGAAGCAACTAGCATCAAGCCTACTTGGATCATTCGCTTGTTGTTCGGAGAGGGGAAACCGCATATGCCATTCTACAGACCTTACCTTACCAGACAAATATCCTGGCTTATCGTTGGAATTCTCGTCTTCGTCGGCGCGATCAGCTGGATGTATTGGATATATAAAGAACAGAGCCATCGCCAGCAAGTACTGTTAGAAACTCACTTTAAAGAAGCTACTCCTTATCACTTTGAAAATAACCAGCTCTATTTCACTGCCCAAAAGGCTGATGAAAAAGAGAGAGAGTATGTGCTTGATCTAGATGCCAAAAAACTGCGACAAAACAACCATGAAAATATTATGATTTATGCTGCCGATCATCGCCGCTTCCCTTTAGGCGATACTCCTTGGCTCCTTCATCAAGAACAGAAGACTCTTAAGATTGAACATAAGAAAGAAGAGCGCTCCCACGTCATAACACGGAATTTACAATCCGTATGGCCATCACCTAGTGGACAGTTCATTATCTATACCACTAAACGCGGCGGTCGTGTCAGCCTCTATCTCTACAATATAAATATAAAACAAGCGTTTATCCTCTATAACGATATCCGTGCCTTTAACCCTAATCATCCTGCTTTTGTTCAGTGGTCATCAGATGAACAATCCTTGTTATTAAATGAACATGATCTCTACAACACGGAAAATGGAAAGAAAATCGACTCTATAGAGGGCAGTGGGGCTACTTTTGTTCCTCATAAAAATGTTCTCACCTATCTTCAAGGCGAGAAGAAACTACGCGATTACGCCATCCCAATGGGCCATAAAATTATCTGGCGAGATTTGCAAACGAATAAAGAGACAACACTCTACACAGCAGCGAAGGAAGAATGGGTTATTGACCGTATCCTATGGGATGAGGAAGGAGAAGCTTACAGCTTCGCCACCGGCAAAATAGTTAATGAAGAACCACAAATTGATCGCGTTCATGTGAAGGATCTCCAACTTTTTCACTACGTAGAAAGTGAGCAAAACTTATTACCGACAAGTCTTAATTACCATACTCTCAGCAATCGAGGTACTTATCTCTCATATACGATGAATGGTGTTTTAAAGCTACTAAACTTAGAGTCACAGCAATCACGCGTATTTGATGTATACCCTTATGCTGAAAGAAGTAATCCTGATTTCATCTATTACCGCGCTAGCGGGGTCTGGATTGCTCAGGCCCATGAAATTATTCGCATCGCAGAGGAGATGGAAGAGAAAGTGATGTACCACACTCCCCTCTCCATTCAAAACTATTATCTCTCCGAAAACGAACAAAACCTTATCGTATTTGAGCAAGATACAGATTCGAAGATTCGTCTGCGTTTAGTTAACCTTCATGCGGAAGCTACAGAACAACCCCCTGCTCCGCAATCGAATTAAATACAGGGGGCTCTTTTTTATATGCAATTTTATACAAATGTGCTGATCATCCATGCTAATGTTAATACAGATGCCGTCGAAATTCCTAACCATAAACCCAACCGCCGCATGTCACGCATTAAAATCTCTATCGGGGGAAGGACGTGTTCATTCTTTATTTGCTTCGCTTTCTTTTTCGCCATTGTTCTCCTCCAATTATCAGACATTTTACAAATTAGTCACTTTCGTGTAACATTAGTGTAATATCTCGCTCGTATACAGATTCACGTACGCTTTATTACACAACATGCATATACTATAACAAACCTTGCTTACGTTTACATCACATGAATAAAGGGAAAAACCATACAAGAGGTGAACTGCATTATGATATTTTTTGATCGTATGGTTGTTGTGCACGAATCCTTCGGAGCTCCCCGCGTTATCTACTCCCTACGCAATCAGTTAGAGCGACACAATATATACAGTGAACTTAAAGTTTCCCGTAAAAGGCAAATCGCCACCTATCAATTGCTCGTTCCCAAACGAGATGAGAAACATGCCCTTCAATTGCTTAGTCAATACAAAGAAGCGTTGCATGAGTAATCCATCCCCCCTTACTCGGTTTGGGTCTACCTTCCGTTATGAAAGTGTATCCCATAGGTAGAACGTGGCGTAGCTTCCCCATGGATCCCACTTTTGTCCTAATCGACGAACTTCTTGCTCAGATGGTTTCTCATCGTAACCGTATGCCTTCCAAATGGCATTTCGTAACCCAATATCAACCGCTGGCAACAGATTGGGTCTACCTAAGCCAAATAGCAAGAAGCATTCTACTGTCCATCTTCCTATACCCCGATAAGGAAGCAACGTCGTACTTACTTCCTCGTTATCCAGTACAGAAAGCGCAGCAAGATCTAAGTTATTCTCTGCTATACTGCGCGACAGGTCGATCACATACTCCGCTTTTCGTTTACTGAACTGCAATTTTTCCAAATCACTATAGTCTAGTACAGCTACCATCTCCGCTGTTGGGAAAACGGATAATAATTGCTGATTCCATGATAGTGACGGCGAAGAAAATGCGATGAGACGATCAATTAACGTGGCTGCAAAAGAGAGGTTTAACTGCTGACCGATGATTGTACGCATCAAACATTCATATAGAGAAGGCTCCCGTATCAAATGAAGTCCCCACCGCTGCGCAACCACTTTTGTCAAGATCTCATCTTGCTCTGCATGCTTGTAAAAAGGAGTAAGGTCCGTATTTAAAGAAAACATATGAGCTATCAATTGCTTCAGCTCATTCTCTTCTTCCTGTGAAGGCTTCCCGAATACTTGCACACGCAATACCACTTCCGGTTCATCCGACCCTGCTATCCCTATTACATAGATCCCTCCCTGGGTTGTGCGCAAGGTGCGATAAAAAAAACCATCCATCTGAATATAACTCGACTTAGAAAACGAAAGGAGGCGCCTCATCGTTTGAGCAAACGAGTAAGGCACCTGTGGCTTAAATTCCCATGTTAGCATTTACTTAAGCTCCTTTTTCTCCATCCTCCATACAGCTAATTCACCACTTCAACTTTAAAACCCTTTTTCACACCGAACTGACGTGCCTCACTCACATCTTCCATAAAGATATCAATACGCTTTCCTTGTATGGCACTGCCCGTATCTTGAGCAACAAAATAACCGAGCCCATCTATATAAACACGTGATCCAATTGGAATCACTTGCGGATCAACCGCAACTGTAATCCCCTCTACTGCTTTAGCACCACTAGAGGTAATTCCATAACCTGGGTCACCCGCTTTTTTGCCTGTTGATTCTGGACCTGCTGTATACGCAGTCAAAGTGAATTCGCCTACTGCATCCCCTCGCACCATCGCCGGCACCGCATTCGCCTCTTCACTTTTTTTCTTCTCCGAGTTTGCTTGATCCATAGATGCTGTCTTTTCTTCGTTTGATTGTGGTACTTTTAATTTCTGACCTACACGTATGAGTGCTGGATTTACCAACTGATTAAGCTGTGAAATCGTATCCACATCCGTCTGATAGCGTTTTGCTAGATTAAAGACGGTGTCTCCCTTCACTACAGTGATCAGCGTATAGGGCTTTTTTTTCGCCTCTACTTCATCTTCTTTTCCTTGCATACCATTCACAGATAGATAGAGAAGTAACAACGTGCACAATAAGAATAAGCATCGTTTAAGCATCTTATCCGTCTCCCTCATAGATTAATAGATACATCGTTTTATTCTCAAGGTTGACCAAAAGATACTACTTCTATACCTATCTTCAACAAGATCTTTAGTATAGGTAATTTACATTTTATGCTAAGACGATAGCTTATGGGGACGCGAACGCTCATACTGATCGTGGATAAGAATCACACTGAAAAAGAATAACAATCCGATTTGGGGGGTTTGGATCGGATGATCATACATCCCGTGGCTTAAAAGCGCCACCACAACAGAGGTGAGCATCCCTGCTAATCGTTTTTCAACCCGAAGGATCGCATCTTTGCGCCAGCGGCGAGCACGGGAAATGGTTAAAACAACCAATAAACAGAATCCCACAAATCCAGCTACACCATATTCACTCGCCACACTGAGAAACGTGTTATGCGCATGATTAATAGTATCCCCGGTACGTTCGTAAAAAAGTTGCCCAAAGCGAAGGGGGAGGGTTCCTAATGCCCAATGATCTAGAAATATTTGAAACGAATTTTGCCAGACACCAATCCTCACCTTGGCTGTAGCAAATAACGTTTCTTCCCGTGGAATTAACGTTCGATTGGTATATACCAATGCTGCCAATCCCACCAAGCTAAGAAATAATCCTACTGTTCGTTTACGGTTGCCCGTCATCCATACTTGCACCAAAAGACCAATCAGTAGTCCCACCCAAGCTCCGCGCGATCCCGTGAACCAGATGGTGGTGCAATAGAAGAAAAAGCAAGCGAGCGCAAACCACTTTTGCCATTTTACAGTCAATACGTAGGCAGCATAAATACTGATCAATGCTAAACAAATAAACATTGCTGCCGCTAAATTAGAATTAAGTGCTGTGGCCACAACTCTCGTATGAGAAATGTTTTGCAAAGGATAATAGCCTAAGATAAAGAGGAGGGGCTCTTTATACATAGGAAACCATCCTAGACGTTGTAAAGTCGCTACCACGGCAGGGTACAATCCTAATAGCCAAAACAGCAAATACACCCGCTGTATCTGCCTCCACGTCCAGCCCAGAGACTTCACCCATAAACTAAGGGTGTAGTATAGAAAAAACGTAAGCATTGGAATAAGTACAATTGGAATACCATAATAATAGACCGGCTCCAGTACCCAACTTAGTAATGAGATCGCCATTAGCAACAAAAAGAATCCTTCTGGCCATGCTTTCACTTTCCAATTGAATTGCCTTTGTACCACACTTTGAATTCCCATCCATGCAAGGATCAGCACAGGAATCACAGGAGAGATCAAAATCGATATGTATAACGCGAGCACGAATTTCTCCCGCTGATCAAGAGTATTGTATATAGATCTTAGCTTTTCTTTCATAATTACCTCCAGGTAAAGACCCGTCTCAATTATAAACCCGTCATCATATAAGACCACAAAATTGCACTTTTGTAAAACCCCTCTTAGCAGTTAGCAGCAAAGAGGCGATTCTGCAATAATTGTCATGATTTTATCATGATATAACGATACCAGTAAAACACCCAAATATTTCAACATTATTTTCTTTCTATTATGTAGCATGCTTAGCTTGACAAAAACTAAAAGAAAAAATAATGTGGTGTTAATATACTATAACGGTGGATATCTCAAGATGTACCAAGGGAGGGTGAAAAATGAACGGAAATCACATTACAGTGCCAAGTGGGCTATTTCTTCTGCAATCGTTAGTCCAATTTGAGCAAACCCTTCTCCATCACCGCTCCTTACATGATTTACTTAATCAAACCCTTCATCATATCTGTACACTAACTCCCTTTACACGCGGTTGTTTGTTTTGGCATTCCCCTCTTTCCCATCTCCCCGGTCAAATCTATACCTACCGTGTGGAAGAAGGCGAAGTCTCCAATACTGTTAAGCCCTTCTACCCCATTCAGGAATTTTGTCCAATGCTCTCAACAGGCCGGCCTCTCTACCTCAATAATGTAAGCCCTTACATTCCGAGTAAATGGGTAGAACAATTTCATCTCAGTTCAGTCTATGTCGTCCCTCTTCGTGGACAACACCAAAAATTAGCAGGAGTATTCATATTAGATATTGATGGTCGTCCGTTCCAGCCCACTTCAGAACTATCTCATTTGCTTGAAACACTTCATCTCCAGATCCTTCTCGCCATCCGTCCCTATCTCATGCCTAATTCAACGACATCACCCTCTCCTCTGAGTACGCGTGAGCAACAGGTGCTCCAACAAATTGCGAAAGGATACAACACAAAGAAGATCGCTCAATCTCTTTTGATTAGCGATCATACCGTCAATGAATACGCCAGTTCCATCCTCTATAAACTAGAAGCCAAAAACCGCGCAGAAGCGGTCGCAGTAGGATTAAGAAAGGGCTGGATCGAATAATCCAGCCCTTTCTTTATAAACTAACCTTCTTCTTACAACGAGGGACTTCATACTATATATTTCTCATAAAAAAGCACCCCGTTTTTACTTTCTACAGGGTGCTTTAAACCAAGCTACACACTCCACATGACTGGTCTGAGGAAACATGTCAACAGGTTGGACTTCTTGAATCAACCATCCCTTCTCCTGTAGATAGCGGCTATCGCGCGCTAGTGTAGATGGGTTGCAAGAAACATAAACAAGGCGGTCAGGGTTCATTTCCACAATAGCGTCCAATAGCTCAGGAGCACACCCTTTTCGCGGCGGGTCGACAACAACCACCTCTGGTGTGATCCCTTGCTGCTGCCATTGAGGCATCACCTCTTCCGCTAAGCCAGCTTCAAAGTGGACATGCTCCACTCCGTTTAAACTAGCGTTTTTCTTAGCGTCCTCGATCGCTTGCGGTACGGATTCTATTCCGTACACATACCCCGCATGCTCTGCTAGATAAAGTGCAATCGTACCAATACCACAGTAAGCATCAATCACCGTTTCTGTTCCTGACAGCTGTGCATATTGTCGTACTTGCTCATATAATACTTCTGTCTGTTCGGGATTAACCTGATAAAAAGAGTGTGGAGAAATAGAAAAGGTAACTTTACCGATCATATCTTGGATATAAGGCTCCCCCCACAACAATTTATTCTCCCGTCCCATAATGACATTGTTTTTCTGTTGATTAATATTATGAACAATTGACTTTACCTGTGGGAGGCGACTCTGTAGAGCTCGCACTACTTTCGCCTGCTGTGGTAACTCCTTGCCATTTGTGACCAGGATCACCATCTGTTCGTTCGTCTTCACCCCGGTACGAACGATGATATGACGTAATAGTCCTTGATGGGTCTTCTCATTGTAAATAGAGAGTCCACACTCCTGCGCTATTTCCTTCACCATGCGCACCGTTTCATCATTTTCCGGTCGTTGAATAAGGCATTGATCCATATCGATAATATGGTGCGTTCCCGCTTGATAAAAGCCTGCCACTATTTTCCCTTTGTTTTTCGCCACAGGTACTTGCGCCTTATTGCGATATTGCCACGGGTTATCCATCCCCTTAACAGGATGAATGTGAACATGGCTCAATTTAGCGATTCGCTCAAATTGATCCTGTACCTGCTCACGTTTCATCTCTAACTGTGCTGTATAAGATAAATGTTGCACCTGACATCCACCACAGCGATCATATATAGGACAAGGTGGCTGGACACGAGCCGGACTCTCCTTCTCCCAACTTTTAACGTGAGCCTTTCCATATGTTTTTTTCACTTGAACCACTTGTACCTCTACAATTTCTCCAGGAATAGCCTGAGGTACAAATAATGTAAACCCATCCACTCTGCCAATCCCATCACCGGAATGACTCTGACCTGTTATCTCAATTGTAACCCGTTCTCCTGGCTGTACCGGTGGCTTACTCATACATCTATCTCCTTCTCTTCCCTACTTCCCTACTTCCCTACTTCCCTCAACAGATCAATTCAAGATGATGCGGGAATACTTCAAACGTACCGGAAACGGTACCTCCCCATTCCCCGTCCACATTAAGCTGCATTTCGCTTGAAGAATGTACTTCAACTCGGTCTGTCTGGAAGTAGAGCACATGTGAGTCCTGGGGGTGCTCTCCTTTTAGTAGCAAACTAATAAGATGAATAAGATCTGGCAATCCACACTTCCGTACCCCTAATACATCTAACTTCCCATCTGTCATAGTGGCCTGCGGTGCCAAGCGAGGAAATCCACCAATCGCAGGACTATTAGCTACGATAAGTAAAATTAACTCTTCTTCATATGAGTGCGAAGCCGTTTTCAACTCCACTGGAAATGGCTCAACTAATTTACTTAGCCTCTCTAATCCCTTAGCATAGTAAGCCGCTTGACCTAGAACAGTCTTGAGGCGACTAGGAACTTCGTATGTTATCTCCGTGAGTGACCCAGCTGCCGCCACATTTAAGAAATAGCGCCCATTCACTTTACCAATGTCTACTTTCTTACCACTACCTTTTCCTAGTACCTCAGTCGCTTGCAACAAATCCCGTGGCAGACCCAAAGCGCGAGCAAAGTCATTGCTCGTTCCCCCCGGAATAATTCCTAGCTGAGGACGTTGATCAAGCACTGACAATCCATTTATCACTTCATGGATAGTACCGTCTCCACCAGCTGCGATAACAACATCATATCCATTTTCACCCGCCTGCTTCGCTGCCTCCGCCGCGTCCCATCTTCCCGTTGTTGCATGACAAGACGTTTGCAAACCACACTCTTCCAGTTTGTTTAAGATTGCAGACAGTTTTCGTTCCACCGCTTCCCTTCCCGCAGATGGATTATAGATTAATCGCGCTCGTCTCATTTTTTCTCTCCCCCCAATGGTCTATTCGTACCTCTTGGCGCTTATGGTGTAGTGAAGCCATCTATTTGTCCAATGGAGGTTATCCCATGTCCGATCAAGCTCCTTCTGAAGAGACACCCCCCTCATCAGAGAAACCATCCGCTCCTCCAGAACAAGATAAGTCGGAAACAGAAAAAAATCTCCAAGCACAAAGTGATGTACAACAAGCAATCTATGCAGAAGAAGTCATTTGCTCACTTACTGCCCAAATCTTACTCGTTCACCAGACCCCTTCTGCCCCGGCGTTGTGGAACGAAGTAATTAGAGAAAACCATGAAACATGTTATCACTTGCTAACGGCGATGGGATGCATAAAGCGAATGCAATGTGGAGACTGGCATCCGCAACTACTATCCACTCTCGTTCACTGCCTTTACTACACTCGCACACACTTACGTTCCCGAGCCGGCTACCTAAATCAATTGTGCACAGCAACATCCACTACTGAGAAAACAGCCATCCAAGCACTGATGCACTGGGCTGCAATCGAAGAAGAGCACCTGCAATGTGCCATGTTCTCCGTCCAAGCGATTATCGGTTTAGACCGCTGGAACGAGTTAGCTGAAGGAAAGTAGCGCTCTAATCATCTGATTTTCTAAGCCTCCGTTGCGCTTGTAAGGAAAAGAAAGCAAAGAATAGACTAATGATCCCCATCAAGTAATTGCTCTCATCTGCATAGAAGAACTGAATCAACGCATTTCCCATTAAAACCGCTGTTAACAGCAAATAGATAGGACGAGAAAATGGTTTCCCTATAAACTCGAAAATCAGGACAAAGAAATACAGCGCGATCGAAAAATAATGCACAGCAAACATCGGCTGTGGGTTTACAGTCAAATAGGAAATCCCCCCTATGATCATAAAAACAACAATTAACGCATATAACACAACCATCATACGTAACGCACCTCAATTCTGTCTTACTTAAAAATAGGAAGGAAGAAGACGCCCGCTTTTTAGAAAAGCGGGCCGCCTTCTCTTAGTCGTTCATCTTTTTGAGAATCATCTCATTTACCATTTGCGGGTTGGCTTGACCACGTGTCTGCTTCATCACTTGCCCCACCAGAAAGCCTAGTGCGCGATCTTTGCCGTTTCGATAGTCGATCACCGATTGCGGATTTTCCTGGAGAACTGCTACCACCATCTCCTCTAGCTTTCCTTCATCACTGATCTGCACCCATCCTTTATCTTTCACAATCTGCTCAGGATCTCCACCGTGCTCAATCAGTTCACGGAATACTTTCTTCCCTATTTTATTGCTGATCGTTCCCTGCTGAATAAGGGTAATCATCTTCGTAAGCGAAGCTGGCGAAAGTAATATATCGGACAGCATCCTCTCCTCTTTATTGAGGAAGGCGAGCAACTCACCCGTAATCCAGTTAGCTGCCAGTTTTGCGTCTGCTCCTTGTTCCATTGTTGCATCGAAAAAATCCGCCGTTGACTTCGCCGACACGAGTATGCTTGCATCGTATCTAGAAAGCCCACATTCGTTTATATAACGTTGTTGACGTGTATCAGGTAGTTCAGGGATTTGAGCACGCACGCTCTCCTTCCATACTGGGTCCAACTCCAACTTGACAAGGTCTGGTTCAGGGAAATAACGATAATCATGCGCTTCCTCTTTGCTACGCATTACTTTTGTCTCTTCCTTTTCCTCTAACCAGCGCATCGTTTGATGCGTCACTTTTTCCCCCGCGTCCAGCACCTCTTGTTGACGCTTCTGCTCATAATAGAGTGCCCGCTCAACATTGCGGAAGGAGTTTAAGTTTTTCAGTTCTGTCTTGGTACCAAAAGCTTCTTGTCCAACTGGGCGCAAGCTTATGTTAGCGTCACAGCGGAGCGATCCTTCCTCCATCTTCACATCGGATACATCCGTATACTGCATAATCAACTTCAATTTTTCTAAGTAAGCACGCGCTTCTGCCGGAGTACGTAAATCTGGCTCAGACACAATCTCGATCAGAGGTACTCCCACACGGTTAAAGTCGACGAGTGAGCTTTCTCCGCTCTCCTCATGTTGTAATTTACCCGCATCTTCCTCTAAATGAACACGAGTAATACCAATCCGCTTTGTTTCTCCTTCTACCTCAATATCAATCCAGCCATGCTCTCCAATGGGCTGATCGTACTGCGAAATCTGATATGCTTTCGGACAATCAGGATAAAAGTAGTTTTTACGATCAAATTTACTAATTTCCGCTATCTCACAATGTAACGCCATCGCTGCTTTCATTGCAAGGTGAACCGCTTTCTTATTCAGCATCGGCAGTACACCAGGATGTCCTAAACATATCGGACATGTTTGTGTATTGGGTTCCTTACCGAAGTCGGTAGAGCATCCACAAAAAATCTTCGACTGAGTAGATAGCTCTACATGAACCTCAATACCGATGACGGTTTCGTATCGAGTCATTATGCTTCACCGCCTTCGAGGTCTAGTTTGGGAAGACGTTCGCCATGTTGTTCATATGCATAAGCCGTATTGAGCAGGTTCGCTTCAGAGAAAGCAGGACCAATTAATTGCAGACCGATGGGTAGACCATCTACCCGTCCACAAGGAAGACTCATCGCAGGTAAACCTGCTAAGTTAACAGGGACCGTGCAAATATCATTGAGATACATCGTGAGTGGATCATCTACCTTTTCTCCCGCCATAAAAGCAGGGGTCGGGGTAGTTGGCCCTAAGATCACATCATAGTCTTGGAAAATCGACTCAAAATCCTGTCGAATAAGTGTCCGCACCTTTTGTGCTTTCAAATAGTATGCATCATAATATCCCGAGCTGAGTGTATAGGTTCCCAACATAATTCTCCGCTTTACTTCTGCCCCAAACCCTTCACTACGCGTCCGGTGATACAAGTCCAAGAGATTTTCTCCTTCGATGCGCTGTCCATACCGCACACCATCATAGCGAGCTAAATTTGAAGAAGCTTCCGCCGGGGCCAGCAAATAATAGGTAGCAACAGCATAATCAGAGTGAGGCAAAGAGACCTCTTCTACTACAGCTCCTAGCCCTTCTAACACCCGGATCGCTGCCTCGATCTTCTCTTTCACACCTGGATCGATTCCAGCGCCCATCATCTCTTTTGGAACCCCGATTTTAAGCCCTTTAATCTCACCCGTAAGCGCGCTCACATAATCAGGGATCTCTACATTAGCAGACGTGGAGTCATATGCATCATGACCTGCAATCGCTTGTAAGACATAAGCTGAGTCCCTAACATCCTTGGTTAATGGACCAATCTGATCAAGCGACGAAGCAAACGCAACCAACCCATAGCGGGAAACCAATCCATACGTCGGTTTTAACCCGACCACTCCACAAAATGCTGCAGGCTGGCGAATCGAGCCTCCCGTATCCGATCCTAACGCGAAAGCTACTTCGCCAGCAGCAACGGCTGCTGCTGAGCCACCGCTAGATCCACCCGGCACTCGCTTTAAATCCCATGGGTTATGTACCGGATAATAACCTGAGTTCTCATTAGAAGAACCCATCGCAAACTCATCCATATTGGTTTTTCCGATTGTGATCGTGTGCGCAGCATTTAATTTTTGTACAACAGTCGCATCATAGATCGCCTCGTAGTTTTGCAATAACTTGCTCCCACATGTAGTAGGTAACCCCTTCGTCGCCATATTATCTTTGATCCCTACTGGAAGTGCCGATAGCGTTGATAATGTCTCCCCGCTCTTCACCCTTTCCCCCAACTCGAAAGCGCGAGCCCGCGCTCCCTCTTCATCCACCATTAAAAAAGCTTGTACTTTCCCATCTACTTTCTTTATGCGAGTAAGTGATTCTTCCACCAAATCGGTCGGTGTAATTTCCTTAGCTACTAACCGTTTATGTATGTCGCTTATCGGTTCATGTAACAATGACATACTATCCCTCCTCAGTCTTCAAATACAGCGGGTACGCGTACTTGTCCATCTTTTTGATCTGGTGCATTTTTTAACGCTTCTTCTCTAGTAAGCGAAGGGCGGACTTCGTCTTCGCGCAACACATTGACGAGTGGAAGCACATGACTGGTTGGCTCTACGTCACTTGTGTCTAATTCATTCAATTTATCGGCAAACTGAAGGATATCATTTAGCTGACTAGTATAATTGGTTACTTCCTCTTCTGTAAGAGTTAAGCGTGCCAAATTAGCAATATGTTTTACATCAGTACTGGAAATACTCAACTTACGTCACCTCCACTTATTAAAACCAAGCCTTTATCATACAGCCAGTATAGCACAAAATCCTTCTAAACCTTAGCCCTTCCATGGAACGACTCCTAGTGCGTGTACATATACTTATAGCGAAAAAGGAGGTTATGCCGATGAGCTTACCTGAACGCGCGCAAAACCGTTCAGCTGAACTTGACCCATTTTCGACCTTTCGTCAAGAAATAGATCGCATGTTTAAACACTGGTTTAACGATGGCTTGTTTGAGCGCACACTCTCTACTTTCAACCCCTCTATCCAACAGACGGAGCAAGATGAATGCTACTGTATCGAAATGGATCTCACTAGCATGTCGGCTAATGATGTAGAAATTGAGGTGGAAGAAAATCAACTGGCCATCAAAATGGAGCAGATAGAACGAGTGGAGTCAGAACGTGAAGGCGGTATGCGTGTACAACAGCAAAGGTACGGCTCCTTTTACCGTACCTTTATGCTCCCACCCGATACAGATCCTGACCAAATTGTAGCGAAAGAAAGAAATGGACGTCTTTACATTTATATTCCAAAAAAATCTTATTCGACTACTCGTACAATCGGTATCGATCGTAGCAAATAACATCCCCTCGCTCCTCAGTATTATCCAAGGAGCGAGGGTTACATAACCACCTTCTGCCTCCCCCTACTCTACTGAATTATATAATTCCTTCCCTTCCCATTGCGCTTCCGCCACGTTCAGGTATAATAAATGCGATTCACTAAATATCAAGGGGGTGCGACATCATGTCCATTTCGCGTAAGGTGATATTAACTGTTGCTGGTAACCGACTAGTTACTTCGCTAGTCTCCCGCTATGGGATGAAACTAGGAGCAGCAAGATTTGTGGCAGGCATTCAACTTAAAGAAAGTATAGAAATTGTGAAAGCGCTTAATCATGATGGGCTGATCGTTACCTTAGACCTACTTGGGGAAAGTGTGACTACAGAAGCCGAGGCCACTGCCTGCACAGAAGCTGTCATGAACATCTTTGATGGAATAGCAGAGCAACACGTTCAAGCCAATGTTTCTGTGAAGCTGACACAGCTCGGGTTAGACATCGATCCCCAATTCTGTTATGAAAATATGAAACGGATTGTCGCTAAAGCAAAACAATATAACAACTTTGTCCGCATCGATATGGAGGACAGCCCACGCATTGACGTTACCATCGATATTTTCCAGCGTTTATTAGAAGAGTTTGGTAAGGAACATGTCGGACTTGTTGTTCAATCTTACTTATATCGCACGCAAAGGGACGCAGAAAAACTAGCATCATGGGGGGCTAATCTGCGTATTGTCAAAGGGGCCTATAAAGAGCCTACTGAATTGGTATACCCTAACAAAAAGGATGTAGACCAAAATTATCTTGACCTTGTGCGTATGCATTTAGAAAAAGGGTGTTACACCGCTGTCGCCACCCATGATGAGACCATCATTAACTGGACAAAACAATATGTACAGAAACACGGTCTCACATCCGATCATTTCGAATTCCAAATGCTGTACGGCATCCGTACCGGCTTGCAAAAACAATTAGTGCAAGAAGGTTATAAAGTACGCGTATATACCCCTTTTGGTAAGGACTGGTACCCATACTTCACTCGTCGCATCGCCGAACGTCCTGCCAATGCTCTATTTGTATTGAAAAGTTTATTTAAAAAATAATTGATCTACCCCTGCGACATCTCCATAAGTTGGAGATGTCTTTGCCTTGGTTTAACCTTAATCCCATTCTGTTTTATAGGTAATCGTTTCTTGTTCACGATCCACTATTTTGATATAAGAGATACCTTCTTTTTCCCACACCCGTTTCATCCAATTTGCCAATTCGTCAAACCACTGCTCGTCAGTGAACCGAATATCTGTTATCAAATATTCTCCGTCTACCGTCAATACGCGAATCGCTCCATCCCATTTAAGCTCCTCCACCCAGATATACGGAATCCGATGAGCCTGTTCATCTTGTAGTATGAACTCAGTCTCTTCGATACGCACCTCTTTATACTGACTCCATCGTACATAGCGCCACTTAGTCATAGCAGATAAACCTGCATCATATGCAACCTTACGCAGTAGAGAAACCATCTTCGAAGAGTATGGAAAATCAAACACAACGGCATTCGTCTCGATCGTCATCTTATTTTGATTTTCATCCCAGCGTAGCTCAATAATATCCTCCAACTCTACGAGCTGCTTTCGCCCCCACTTATATATATGAAGACGATGAGGGCGTCTTTCAATCCGCTCACTCCAGACACTAAAAACAAAGAAAAAAAAGCCGGCGAAAGTTCCCGTTGCCGTCACTCCGATCACCACGTTTACTGTGCGTTCCCAACTAGAATACTGTAGCCATGTAGAATTTGAAAAGGAGACAATCTTTCGTGTCCCCGCAATGACGTCAACTTCTACCGCTTGTCCGTTTAAAATGGCGACCATCAAATTTTTTTCATGTACAGGCGCATACAATATTTCGTATTGCCCTGCGGATGTCAATACTTGTTCACCGACAATCCCTTTGATCACAACCTCTTCCCTGCTAATTCCCCCCCATGAGCCCCGCGTTTCCCAAGTTCCCATCGTTAATACAGCCATAAACAAAACAATTGTTAAAGCGATATATGCCTTAGGATGTCGCTTTCCCCAGTACGCAGTGGAAGCCGCTATAATGACAGCGGGGAACCAAGCAAACAAATACATTTCTAACAGCCAAACAGGATAAAACTTCGTTTGCGGATACCAATACTGATATAAAATAGAGAGAGCAAACGAACCCGCTGTAGGAGCACCCAGAAAGAAAATGAGCCAAGTGTACACCAGATAACGCTTCATCCACTCACTCCCTCAATTGAATATATCCTTTTTATTACGTACTAGAATATACCCATATGTAGGCTTATCGTGTTACTCTTTTATATTATCACAATATTAAAATTAAATGTACCAGTTATATAGGTTATTCTTTCGTCTCTGTTGCCGGATTGATCAAAGAGCAATTGTGCGGAATGTTTACCGCTGGTGCATAGTAAGAGAGCTTCTTAAGAAAGTAACATGATTCGGGCAAATGATGTTCCAGAAAGCGAAGGCTGGTTCTGTTCATCAATCGTTCCAGTTCATATTCGCGCACTACGTATTCCACAAAGCGATAAAATTCATTTACTGTTGTTGCTGTCACATATGCTAGTTTCTCCTGCCTAGGGAATCCTTGCTCTTGCATTCGCAGATATCCTTTTATGGCTCTATTTTGCAGTAAGAGTGTCGCAAATTGATCACGAAACTTATTGGTGCGCGCCAAAATATCTCCTTCTATTAAATCTAAATCAAAGAAAAGAAGAGAGGCGTGCCCATATTGATCAGTCAACCATAGATCACTTAAGTCGACAAGGGATAATCGCGGAGGAACTTGACCATTGGTGTAATATTTGAGCATCCTAATATACTCATCATTTTCTGCTAAAGTCCCATTAAAGTATGTAGGGGTTAACGAAATCTGAATATCGTTCATGATTCGCAAGCGCTGAATACGGCTTTCCAGTTCATAATATCCAGTCACCACCGGATATGCACGACGGGCAAACTCTATCATCTCTTGAGACGAAGCGGGTGCTTCTCGCTGAATCTTCATCAACTCACTTTCAAGTAGACGAAAACGTGCGTTATACTCCTCAGCGGCTTGCACCCACTCTTTCTCCTTCGGTGCTAAAAAATCATATACAAACACAGCATGATCATCTAACACGCCCAGCCAAAAACGATGCTCTTGCCAGACTGATAACTCCATATGTTTTCCTCCCCAATCCTTTTTCATATCTATACGCATACTCCTCAATCTCCATCACCTCTATCTCTATAGAAAGAGAGATATGATTTGTAACATACTCTTTACTTTATGTAAGCAGGGTATATCCGTTTTCTGTCTAATATTTCAAAAAGGAATTTTCATTACTATTACCTCAGTTAAAATATACTAAAAAGGTGTGATCATTCGTGACTACTTCTCATGTAAAGCAGTCCTTACAATCTGCCACCTCTCTTACCACCCCTTCTTTTAAACAGCATGCATATGCTCACTATGATGAGTTGCGTCAACACTCCCCTGCCTTCCCACTTCCTTTCCTCTACGAAGGACAACTGCGAATCATCACCCGCTATAAAGATGCCAACTCGCTTTTAAAAGAGACTCGTTTAACTAAAAACCCTCACCTTATCCTCACAGAAGAACAATTCAGTGAGTTTTTTGTCGGAGGAAGTTCTAGTCCCTTGTCCAAACACATGTTAAATGTTGACCCACCAGATCACACTCGTTTGCGTACATTGGTACACAAAGTTTTTACTCCACGTATGATAGAAAAGTTGCGCCCACGCATTCATGCCATTGCGTCTCATCTACTTCAACCTTACCGCCATCATTCTTCTTCCTTTGACTTCATTCAATCCTTTGCTTTTCCCTTACCCATTATCGTCATCAGTGAAATGCTAGGCGTTCCCATTGAAGATCGAGATCAATTTCGCCAATGGTCCAATTACTTAGTAGAGGAGCATGCAGAAGAAGACAAAGACAAAGAGATCGCTATCATGAAAGAGTTTACCGACTATATCGGAAGTCAAATCGCAGATCGTAGAAATCACCCCAAAGAAGACCTCATCAGCCAACTGGTACATGTAAGGGAGAATGGGGAACAATTATCGGAACCAGAGCTGTTCTCCATGATTTTCTTACTAATTATTGCCGGACATGAAACCACTGTAAACTTAATTGGAAATGGATTATTTGCTCTTCTACAGCACCCTGAACAATGGGAAGAGCTAAAGAAAAACCCATCCCTCATCCCAACGGCTACAGAAGAGATGCTACGATACTATAGTCCCGTCGAGTTTTCCACCAACCGGTGGGCATTAGAAGATATTCCGCTGGGCGATACCGTTATCTCCAAGGGGGATTATGTCCTAATTTCACTTGCTGCTGCTAACCGTGACCCCGAACAATTTCCTGAACCTCATCTATTTAATATGAAGCGCAACCCTAATAAGCATATCGCGTTTGGCATGGGAATCCACTATTGTTTAGGGGCGCCACTTGCACGTCTGGAAGCTCACATCGCCTTTGAAGAGCTCTTGCGCACTCTTCCATCCCTCACCTTAGCAAAACCAGCCGAGGAGCTCTCCTGGCGTCCAAGTTTATTGATGCGAGGATTAAAAGAACTCCCACTGATTCACCGCTAACATCTGTATTATATACCCTATAGAACGCGCACAGCCGGGCGCACTCAAAAAAGGCAGAGCCCCTTGGCTCTGCCTTTTTCATTTCAGTGCAATTATACGGTATATTTGCCTGCTTCGATCACGCGTTTTGCAATCTCTTGTTTCAACGCTACTTCGTTGATTGGATCAAAACGGGTCAATTTTTTCAAGATGGAGAGCTGCGTACGTAGAGTATCGCCTTCTTCCATCGCTGCCATGGTGTGACGGGAGAAAGCTTCGATTTTAGCAAAGCCGTCATTTACGTAGGCAGTTACGAGATCAATTTTTGCAGCTGCTTTTTCTTCGCCCACTTTTTCGATTGCTTTAAGAGTGCGGAGATAAGCACTTTCCATCGCATAAAGCTCGATACCAATATCAGCGAGGTCACGCAAAATTTCTTGCTGCTTTTGTAGATCTTGCTGATACTTTTCAACAGCCAGACCCGCTGTCATAAGGAAGATCTTCTTCGCATGCGCGATTTTCTTCGCTTCAATCTCCAAAGCAGCTGGGTTTTCTTCTGGCATCGCTGGCATCATGGTCAACAATTCTTCTTGTAAGCCTTGTGCTACTTGTAGAAGAGGCAATTCACCTTTCATCGCTTTACGCATCAAGGTAGCTGGGATCAAGAGACGGTTAATTTCATTGGTCCCTTCGAAAATACGGTTAATACGTGAATCACGGTAGATGTTTTCCACTTCATACTCTTGCATGAAGCCATAACCACCATGGATTTGCACACCTTCGTCCGCTACATAGTCAAGTACTTCAGAGCCAAATACTTTGTTGATGGAGCACTCAAGCGCATATTCGGAGATACCTTTTGCAAATGCCTCACCGTCGTCTACATCAACTGTGCTCAAACTCTCGTCGAAGTAGCCACCTGTACGGTATACCATACTTTCCAATGCGAAGGTTTTTGCAGTCATGTTTGCCAATTTCTCACGGATGAGACCAAACTTAGCAATTGGAATATTAAACTGCTTCCGCTCTTTCGCGTAGTTAGTGGAAACTTCGATTACACGCTTAGCGGAACCCAATGCACCTGCTGCCAACTTGTAACGACCGATGTTCAAAATATTAAAGGCGATAACGTGACCTTTCCCTACTTCACCGAGCAAGTTTTCTGCTGGAACTTTTGCATCTTCAAGAATAAGAGTACGAGTGGAAGAACCTTTAATCCCCATTTTCTTTTCTTCAGGCCCGGTGCTTACACCTGGGTACTCTTTTTCTACGATGAACGCGGAGAATTTGTCTCCGTCCACTTTTGCGTAAACAACAAAGACATCAGCAAAAGCAGAGTTGGTGATCCATTGTTTTTCACCGTTCAAAATATAATGCTTACCATCTTCGGTCAACGTTGCTGTCGTTTTTGCGCCTAATGCATCGGAACCAGACACTGGTTCGGTCAACGCGTATGCAGCGATTGTTTGACCGGTCGCCAAACCTGGAAGGTACTTTTTCTTCTGTTCTTCGTTACCGAAGAAAACAATTGGAAGCGTACCAATTCCTACATGAGCACCATGACTCAGACCAAAAGAACGAGCCAATGCAAACTTCTCAGTAATAAGAGTGGAACTGATTTTATCCAAACCAAGTCCCTCATACTTTTCAGGTACATCTGCACCTAAAAGACCAAGTTCACCTGCTTCTTTCAACAACCGTTCGCTGTGCTCAAAGTTATGCTGTTCGATTTCTTCCAAAACCGGCAGTACTTGCTCGCGAGCAAAATCATCCGTGGTTTTGGCAATCATTTTATGCTCTTCAGTCAAGTCCTCTGGAGTAAAGATATCGTTTGGAGCATGATCTTCGATAAAAAAGCTTCCGCCTTTTTTAATGGTATCTGTCGACATATATAGTGCCTCCCTAATTTATGATGTTAGTCTACCATTTCAATAACGCCAGCAGCACCCATGCCGCCACCGATACACATGGTGATCAATCCGTATTTTCCGTTGCGACGCTTCAATTCATGCATAATGCTAACTGTCAGCTTTGCACCAGTACAACCCAGTGGATGACCCATTGCGATCGCTCCACCATTCACATTTACAATCTCGGGGTTAAGTTCCAATTGACGAATAACTTCAAGAGATTGAGAAGCGAATGCTTCGTTTAGTTCGATCAGATCTACTTGGTCTAACGTAATACCTGCTTTTTCAAGTGCTTTCGGAATGGCAACTACTGGTCCGATACCCATGATGTCAGGATCTACACCGCCTAGCATGAAGGAACGGAAGATTGCCAGCGGTTTAATCCCTAGCTCTTCAGCACGTTCACGAGACATAACGATTACGCCCGCAGCACCATCACTGGTTTGTGAAGAGTTTCCTGCTGTTACACTCCCTTTTACACGAAATGCTGGCTTTAACTTAGCCAACCCTTCCATAGAAGTGTTTGGACGTACACCTTCATCTGTATCAAAGATAAACTCTTCTTCTTTTACTTTTCCGTCAGCACCAAGACTGCGGTTGGTTACTTTGACAGGAACGATTTCTTCTTTAAAACGCCCTGCTTGGATAGCATCGAGCGCGCGTTTATGGCTCTCTACCGCGAAAGCATCCTGCTCCTCGCGCGAGATGTTAAACCGCTTCGCCACTTCTTCTGCCGTGTGACCCATAGACATATATGCTTCTGGCATATGATCCATCAAGTATGGATTGGGGGCTGGCTTGCTACCACCCATCGGCACCATACTCATACTCTCAACGCCACCTGCCACGATCACATCAGCAAAGCCTGACATGATTTTCTCCGCAGCAATGCCGATCGTTTGTAGCCCCGAAGAACAAAAACGGTTAACCGTCATTCCAGGTACAGTACTCGGTAGACCTGCGCGCATCGCAACGATACGCCCTAGATTCATACCCTGTTCCCCTTCTGGGAATGAACAACCCAAGATCACATCTTCTACATCTTTCGGATCCAGTTGTGGTGTGCGCTTCATCAATTCGCTCACTACTGTTGCGCCTAGTTCATCTGGACGATGATTTTTCAGTGCACCACGATTTGCCTTCCCGACGGCAGTCCGTACACCAGCTACGATCACAGCTTCACGCATCTGTCTTCCTCCTTCACATAAATTAAATTAACCTATGAGGGTTAGGAGAGCGGACAAACCCCCGCTCACCCTCCTTTTCATTTACCTTTTCCTCTATCCCTAGTTGCGAAGTGGTTTGTTCTTCGACAACATATGCATCATCCGTTGTTGCGATTTCGGCTCACCTGCGAGACTTAAAAATGCCTCACGTTCGAGATCCAAGAGGTATTGCTCTGATACGATCGTTCCTTCTGGTAGGTTACCACCAGCTAGAACAAACGCTAACTTCGAAGCAATTTTATAATCATGCTCGGAGATGTATCCGGACTCAAGCAAGTTATACGCACCCAAGCGCAAGGTGTTATACCCCGTCTCCCCTACAACCGACAGTTTCATCGGTTGTGGTGCAACATAACCACGCTTCGCCATCGACAAAGCCGCTTGTTTCGCATCGTAGATAAGGTGATCAGTGTTAGCCGACATGCTATCGCTATCTTTCAAGAAGCCATGCTTACGGCCTTCTTCACCACTGGTCGAAACTTTTGCCATCGCAATGGTTTCAAACGCTTTGTTAACAGCTGCTTGACGTGCAACCGCATTCTTTGGATCAATATCTTTTGTGAGGCGATACAACATTTCTTTATTACCGCCACCACCTGGAATAAGACCTACGCCTACTTCCACTAGACCCATGTAAGTTTCACCCGCATACTGGATATGATCCGTTGGCAAGATCGTTTCTACCCCACCACCTAAGGTCATACCATGGGGAGCAGCCACAACTGGAATGTTGAGGTAGCGCATCGCACCCATCGTTGTTTGGAATTGGCGCACCATCACATCAAGTTCTGGCCAGTTATGATCTTGTGCTTCCATCAGAATCAGCATCAAATTCGCACCGATACAGAAGTTAGGAGCGTCATTTCCGATCACGAGACCGTCAAACTGCTTATAGCCTTCTTTGGCTACGTATTGAAGCATGCTGATAATATCGCCGCCAATTGCTCCCTTAGGAGAATGGAACTCAATCAGCCCAATTCCGTCGCCAAGATCAACCAAGCTAGCACCGCTATTTGATTTCACAACTGCGCCTTGCTCTTTCAGGCGAGGAAGGGAAATTGTTTTTGGATGTTCCTCAATTCCTTTGTACTCCCCACCGAGGTGGAAAGCGAGCGGACGATGGTCTTCTTTTTGGTAGAAGGAAGTTTTACCACTAGCCAACAATTCCTCTACAAGTGCTGGAATGGTTTCTCCCTCTTCACGCATTTTAGCTACCGACTTTTCTACACCGATGGCATCCCACACTTCAAACGGACCCATGTCCCAGTTGAAGCCCCATTTCATCGCTTGATCCACATTGACGATATCGTCTGCGATTTCAGGAATACGTGCTGCCGCGTAGAGAAGCACTTTCTTTGTGAGTGACCAAGCGAGCTCACCTGCTTTATCTTTGCCGTATACCAATGCTTGTAATTTTTCTGCATCAGTTTTAGCACGCTTAGACATTTCAAGCGATTGTGCTTTCAACTTCTTACGTGGTTCATATTCAAACGTATCCAGGTTAAGGGCATGAATTTCCTTCCCTTTTTCCCCTTTTACTTTTTTATAAAATCCTTGACCAGATTTCGAACCGAGCCATCCGTTATCTACCATCTTCTGTATAACATCAGACGCAGCAAACGCTTCTCTTTCCGCTGGATCTTCTACGTTATCACGTACGGTTTGACACACATTTAAAAAGGTATCAAGCCCTACCATGTCCAAGGTGCGGAAAGTAGCGCTCTTCGGACGACCCATCGCACGTCCGGTCACGGAGTCTACTTCAGCTGGACTTAACTCTAACTCTTTCATAATATCAAGCGTAATTTGCATACCGTATACACCAATCCGGTTTGCAATAAAGTTAGGCGTATCTTTAGCAATAACCACGCCTTTACCCAGGCGAGTTTCCGCAAACGCTTTCATCTCTTCCACGATTTCGGACTTGGTCGCCGACGTCGGGATGATTTCAAGTAACTTCATATAACGTGGTGGATTAAAGAAGTGCGTACCTAGGAAATGAGCACGAAACTCATCCGAACGTCCAGATACCATTGCATTAATAGAAATACCAGAAGTGTTGGAACTGATAATCGTACCAGGTGTCCATACCTGTTCAATTTTGCTAAAGAGATCTTGCTTAATTTTCAGATTCTCTACAACTACTTCGATGATCCAATCTACTTCAGATAACTGATTCAAATCATCTTCTAAGTTACCAACCGAGATAAGGTTAGCCATTTCTTTTGTATAGAGGGGAGATGGCTTCTCCTTAAAGAGTCGATCTTTCCCGGTTTGTGCAATTCGGTTACGTACCACCTTATCCTCTAAGGTTAACCCTTTTGCTTCTTCCTTGTCTGTTAGTTCACGTGGGACAATATCCAACAATAATGTTGGGATCCCTACATTGGACAAATGACCAGCAATGGCTGCACCCATTACACCGGAACCGATGACAGCCGCGCGTTTGATACTTGCCAATTTCGTTCCTCCTCTCGTGCACGCCCGCGTTCATGTCGCGGAGCATCACGTAGTTATTCGATCAGAGATCCGAAAGATTCGGACAGGCAGATGCTATGCCCTATTCCCATGAATGAATGCTCATTCATTTCAAGGTGTTAAAAAACACCTTCCAGCGGATAGGCGCGTGTCTTCATCTTTGATCCTTCCAAGCATCTTAAAAATCATCTAACTTAAATGTTACTCTCACTACTTATTATCGAACTGATTATGCTTTTCGTCAAGGGGTTAGTAAACATTTTCAAAACAAAAAGGGGCCTTGAGTAGTATGCCCCTGTATCTTCACCTTAATCAGCGAAAAATTTTGCGTTGATCTCTGTAAATTGTTTTTCATCGTCTGGAACAAATTCCTCTTCGTAAATTGCTTCTACAGGGCATACAGGCTCACATGCACCACAGTCAATACAGGTATCGGGGTCAATATAAAACATAACGTCATCCCCATGAATGGCATCCACCGGACAAACATCAACACAATCTGCTGCTTTCTCAGTTTTGCATGGAGAAGTAATCACATAAGCCAAGAATCAGTTCCTCCTTTGTGATTGGGGTACTCACTTACTATTAAAAAGCGTAACGCATCTCTTTCCTATACCATGTATACGGATGATTCGTACTATTTACGCCATACATCCCTACACACAGCATCTTATGCTAACAACTTAGGTTGGTGTCACCAATATAAGCCCAAACCCCCTTGGATGAATTCATCCCGCCTAGTTATTCATATTCGATATCCATAGACAACATTCCTTTTCCGCATGCACTCTACTATCCTATTCCCACTTACATAGATGATAAAACAATAAGGTGCCTCATTCTTTCGATTATGGTTTCGCCACATAACAATATCAAGGTATCTATCCAATCAAAAAATCGATAGGAGCATATGATAGCAAATAGTTAGATCCAAAGGAGGTAATAGATATTCCTATTAGCCCTTTAATATGTCGATTGTTTGGAGAAATATTAGGAGCCACCTCCAGCCTGAATGCTGATAGAAGTGCGTGTGTGGCAACTTTCCTCCGTAATCTCCCTATAAGAGTAAAAGGAAGACCAGCCACTATCTTAAATCTCTCCTCTTTTTGTTTCGAGTCATTGGGTCGCGATGGGAAGGCTCTCAATGTAGGTACCATTCCCCTTTTAACCAATGAGGTGGATCCGTTGATCCGTTCCTTGAATCGCGAGGGAATCATAGTTTCAAGAACAGCTGTGCGAGTCCAATTTGAAGTGCCTTCTTTGACCAACATCTACTTTCAGGCAGTGGAAAATCCCATTCTTTTCGCAATAAAAGTAGCAAAAGTGTTGCAAGAAAATAAGATCACAAGGAGCTTAGCCGGAACCCAATCATCTCCTGCTTTCCAGAGGTTATGTCAGCGATTTGTAAGCATTTTAGACGGATTTGCTAATACGACATTTCCAGGGGTATGTATCTCCTTCCAATCGAGGGATTTCCCGGTTCGAATTTCTGGGAAGCCCGTAGTAGACAACATTGTGAAGTCGGTTGTCGCAGGGTTTGAATCCCTTTCTTCGGATGGAAAGGCACTCTGTTTGGCTGATGTGACATTGTTAACTGATGAGGTCCAACCTTTTATCCGTAGGGTTCGTCAACAGACAGGATTCATGGTCGCTTCAATAACCGACCGCTTCCTCTCGATTGAACCCACCTTATCCTATGTATTTTTACAGACGATTGCTAACCCCATTCTGTTTGCCAATCAATTGGCAGCTGTTCTACCTTTACAAAGAGCTCCGGCCCCTGCATAAAATTAATCGATAACCGATTATCAAGAAAAAACAGGCTGTCAAGAAAATATTGACAGCCTGAGCTCTGTTTTAGCATACACAGGTCTACATAAGACTCGTTTATCCCTCAATCCATGTGGTCATCTTTTCAATATCAAAGCGAGAAGTTGGATGTGCCTCTTTTGCTGCCTTGCCGAGGGCAATTAGCATAACCGGTGTATAGCGCTTATCGATGTTAAACTCTTCTACTAACTGCACCGGATTAAAACCACCCATCGGACAGGTATCCCACCCTTTTGCTTTTGCGATCAACATAAATTGCATCGCTGCCAAAGATGCATTAAGAATAGCGGAATTACGAGCGGTTCCTTCCATTTGATAAGCTCCGTTAATGTTGCCTAAGAGGGCATTATATGCTTCTTCCGTCATAAAACCCCCTTCTAATATTGGTCTAAAAATAGCTTCCGCATTTTTGTTCGCTTCTAAGTCTCCCAAGATTGCAATGACTGCTGAGGCATCTTTTACTTGAGGCTGATTAAACGCGATCGGTAAAAGCTTCTGTTTTACTTCTTCCCCTTTAAAAACCATAAAATGCCAATGTTGCAAGTTCCATGATGACGGTGCGGTCGTCGCTTCCTTTAACATCTCACTCAGTTCTTCCTTTGAAATGTCCGCATCTTTTTGATACAACTTGACCGATTTCCGGTCATGCATCACTTTTAATAGCTCGTTATATGTATCCATATTTTAAAAACCCTCCTCGGTTCTTCTCAAAATGATACAGTATGTATCCCCTAAAACCCAACCTCTATTCTACCCTAAGTAACAACTTTCACTCAAACAAAAACCACCCTTTATTAGAGAACAGAAAGCAAAACTACTATTTTTTGGTGGTACGTGTTATGCTCATATAAAGATTATAGGCTCTATATTTTAAAGAATCTCTATATAGAAGAGGTAGAATCATTATACTTTAGTGTGGAGGTATCCAATATGATTGAAATACGCAATGTTAGCAAAACATATCGCGGCTCCAAACACCGCTCCGTCGATTCTTTATCTCTTACCATACAACCAGGGGAAATCTTTGGCTTCCTCGGCCCCAATGGAGCTGGAAAGACAACAACCATCAGAATGATGACTGGGATCTTAACACCGGATGAAGGAGATATTCAGATAGCAGGATACTCCATCAGGAAGAATGCTGTAGAGGCCAAACGATATATCGGCTATGTCCCTGATTCTCCTGAGCCATATGATCGGCTCACCGGCATGGAGTATATCAACTTTATCGCTGATATCTACCATGTAACAGTAGAAGAGCGCAAACAGCGACTTCCTCAACTATTACAAAAATTTCGTATGGAAGATGCAGTCCACCATTTTATCCATAGTTACTCACGTGGCATGAAACAAAAAGTCACCCTCATCGCCACCCTCCTTCATCAACCTCAACTATGGATTTTAGATGAGCCGATGGTGGGACTAGATCCTCAGGCAGCGCTCACACTTAAAGAGATGATGCGCCAGTATCGCGCTCTCCAACACTCCGTCTTTATCTCCACTCATGTGCTCGAAGTTGCCGAAAAACTGTGCGATCGCATCGGAATAATTGATAAAGGGCGCCTTATCGCTGTCGGTACCTTAAATGAATTACAACAAGGACAAGGCAATATGATTGAAGACCACGCCACATTAGAGCAGTTATTTATTCAACTTACAAACGATGACTCTATCGCAGGATGATCTATTCCCTCATCTACTCGTGACTCATTAAGCAAAGGAGTATGGCTGACATGTCCACCTTTATCCCCTTACTTAAACATACTTTACGCAATCAATACCCACTCCGCTATATAAAGTACCGCCTCTTCACGAAGAAAAACTTCACTGCTGAAGCTCTTTCTGGAATTTCCATTATTTTCTTTATTCTCATGTCACAACTTTTTATCATTCCACTCTCACTTACCCTCTACACATGGCTCGCTGCTATTAATCAGGAAGAAGCTATGCTGAGTGGAATCGTCGTTCTCCACCAAATAACTACGTTCTGTCTTGCTCTACTCTTCGTATATAACAGTTTATACCATAATAAAAACCATGATTCTTATTTAAGCATGCCTGTCTCTCCCCTTCAAGTGCTAGGCGTGAAATTTGTTGGGATGTGGCTTCATGAAATCACCAGTCTACTACCTTTCTTCCTTCCTCCACTCCTCATTTATGGAATATTAAGTGATAGCGGATGGAGCTACTTTATCACCATGGGCATCGTTTATCTGCTATTGCCGCTTTTCCCTCTTGCGTTAGCTGCTTCTATAATTATGTTTCTCATGCGAATCATTCCATTTCAACGTATAGGCACCTGGGCCGCAGTTCTTACTCCTATTCTGGCCATGGGCGTCTATCTCGCTTTCTTTCAACATTCACCAAACACCAACGGTATCGGAGCGTCGTCCATTGGGCAATGGCTAACAAATGAACATCATCTTGTCACCCTACTTGGAGAGTGGTTTCCTCCGAGTTTATGGGCTGCCACTGCACTTTCCAATCCATCGTTAGCCGCTCTTCCCGCCTGGGGAGGATGGATACTTTTTCAAATTTCATCTGTATTTCTCTATCTTAAGCTAGGACATTTTTTTTACATACCCAGTCTGAGGCGTAATCATGAGTCATCTCCACAACCACGCAAACCAAAAGCAGAGAAGCAAACACATCAATCGATGCTCTCTCCTACCTTCTCTCTCTTTTGGAGGGAATGGAAAATGTATTATCGCACGCCCGTTTTTCTAGTCAATACGCTTTTAATGCCATTTATGTTATTTGCATTTATGGTTCTCCCGCAACTACGAAAGCCAACCGATCTCCCTCAAGCCCCCAGTGAGTGGGAGTGGGCAACCTGGATCATTACTGTCATAATGGTCTACCTAACAAGTGTAAATGGCGCATCTTACTCTGCAGTATCCAGGGAAGGACCTTTTTTTACGTTCACCAGATCACTACCCATTTCAGGGAAAGAGTGGATCCAAGCGAAGTGGCTTCATCTCATGATTCTAAATAGCAGCTTTATCACCATTACCTTGTTGGTAATTACACTCTTTCTCGGTGCATCCCCTGTCGACATCGTTTGGATCTGGCTCCTCTCTCTACTCAGTGGGGCGCTCTCAACACATTTAGGGATTTTTATTGATCTTTCCTCCCCCAAATTGGACTGGATCAATCCTAAAGATGCTACCAATAAAAATTTCAACGGTCTAACGATGATGATCCTAACCACCATCATACTCATCGTTTTCGGATCACTGGTTGGGTTGTTATACTGGCTCCTTCTTCCAGCATGGGTTGTTAAGAGTACCTCTATCCTCCTCCTCATTGCAATAAACTATGGCTTTTGGAGAGGGTTACTTCAACAAGCAGAAAGAGCCTTTACTCGCATAGAAAGATAGACCCAACGTAGAGGAGCCAATTCTGTGATTGCTCCTCTACGTTTTCACTTCAAACCCCTTTAGCACCCGCTCCACTCTACGTGTATGAATCGTCAAATCACTCACACGCGCTAAGAGTGGACCTTTCCTCATTCGTCGCAAAAAGCGGTCTACCTTCTCCTGCTCCCCCTGCACAAAAATCTCCACTGTCCCTTCAGGTAGATTACGCACCCAGCCCTTCACCCCTAATTGGCGTGCCACTCTAACAGTATATTTACGAAAGCCCACCCCTTGCACTTTCCCATGCACAATAATATGATAACCGATCACAACCTTCATCCCCTCCTCTTATGCTAGTCTTTTTCTTCTTCATTCATAACAGTAAATCCTATGCATCTATTTCCCACTCTCGTTCCAACAAAACCCCATTCTCCCCTACTAACACCTTCTCAAAATAGGATAGGCCTTTGGCCTTTACAGCTCATCTGTTTTAAATCTCTATATAAAAACTCGCTTCGCCACTTTCTAAACAACTGTATGTTGATACGAAATCAAAGGAAATTCCGCTTAAAATAAGTCAAGCGTTGTAGTAAAGATACAAACATGTTTTTAGTAATTGAATATAGTAATTGTATCGCAAATGACAAAAAGAGAGTAGAGAGCATTCTGAAATGAGTGTCCCCTCCCCTACCATATGGACCCCTATAGCAATCATGTACCTTTAATTAAACGGAGGTGAAGCCATATGCTACCACACAAATGAAGAGGAATCATTTACCCCTTTTTCGGTCGACAGCGACGCAGAATTTCTCTTTCTTTATACTTGATATTTTTACCTCTACTCTTCCTAAGCGTATTATTCGATCAGAGCGAAGACCCCGCTACCTTTTATCTATCATCTTCTTCTCTAAATGATATTTCTCTGATTCCCCCACACATCTCTTCCTCTTCGCCTCCGCTCTTACTCTATTCGGCTCCCTTTCCCATACTCCCCGCCTTTACGTCAGATGACCAGCGCCGTCTGACAAACGCTCAAACTAACCAGTTCCCATACAGTGCTGTCGTCCTCCTCCGCCTTCAAAATAACCAGGGAGAATGGTACTCTTGCTCCGGATGGTATATCGACTCCAATTCAATTGTCACCGCCGCCCATTGCGTCTATGATACCTATGAAAATGAATATTTCCGCATCGCTCTCATCATACCGGCAACTGATCAAGAGCAACCACCTTGCGAGATAGAGTATAGCCGCCAATTTTATGTTACCCGCTCTTGGCAAGCAGCTCAGCCTCAAGAGCCGGGGAAAGTCCCTTATGAAGCTGTGGCAGAAGATTATGCCATCATTAATGTAGCAACCTCACATCCGAGTTGGCTAGCCATTACTAGCCCCATTCCGAACGCCCCCTTGTTCACTGCCGGTTACCCCGCCGCACTAAAAAAGGAGCGCATGGTTACTAACTCCGGGCAACTGATGGTGATAAATCGTATGAATCAAATTATTCATCACAATGCCTATGTAGGCAACGGAATGAGTGGTGGGCCCATCTTGATATACACAGATTCCACTTGGAAAGTTGTTAGTATTAACAGCACGAGAAGATGGGGTCCACTTTTAGATAGCTGGGCTATCAACACCCTTTTAGAATGGGCCCAAAAAAACGACCAAAAAAAGTAGCCTATCCACCATGTAGGGCTACCTTTTCTCTATCGCCACCTCCCATTATTAGCTCTCTTTACTCACTACCTAATTCTCATCTCCTCGTGGAGCAACAGGACCGACCGGTCCAGGCGGAGCGATAGGACCGGGTGGAGAAACAGGGGCAGGCAGAAGTGGGCCCACCACGGGTCCAGGACCAATATTGGGGACAGTAGGTGGATCTCTAAGGAAATCTCCCGGAGAATCTGTCGATTTGCTTACCACATTTAAGGTTGTTCCTATGTTTAATGAACCTGCATCACTCACCGAACTTATGCTCAAGGAGAACACCATTACACGAAACACACGCTACACCGCTTTATCTCGGAAGGTAGACCTTCACTACATGTAATAGGATGTGACATCACCATATTGAGCATCATCCTCTCCTATTCTATATATATCACCTATTTCACAAAAAATCCCCCATCCTCCATCAGCCTAGCATACAATTTTTCTGATGTAGTATAAACACCTCTTCCCTCTTCACCTTACAGTGCGTATAGTATCGTAACATCAGTGGAGAAAAGGGTGATCTCAATGCCAAGTCTCTCAAGGGATATCCAAGAGCTTTTAAGGCAAATGAATGACTTGATCAAACAGAGCATTTGGTTACAATCTGTAGGAGCCAAAGTGGCCACTTTAGGTGAAAGCAAACTATCCTCTTCTTCATCTAGAGAAAAAAAGGATGGAGATATCCTTATTACTTTGGGTCATTCTATCCAATACACCGCCCATGCTATTCAAACCGTGCTACTTAAGGAACATCGTAAGCTTTCCCAACAGAGTGAGCATATTGATTTACATGCTCTAGAATCATGGTTACAATACGTACGCAAACTTTTTCATTCAATCAGTAAAAAAAGATCATAATTCCATCCACACATCCTTTTTGTTGTCCAGGCTTTTTATAGGCTCATTATGATAAAATAAACCTATAACACAGCAAATCGGAGGGATATCCATGAATTTTCAAGTAGATAGCTGGTCCCAACTCTCAACTGAAACCTTGGCAACCACACTTGGAATCGAACTAAAGCTAATCGAAGACGAAAAGGTCATCATGACCATGCCTGTAGGTCCAAATACTCGTCAACCGATGGGCATTTTACACGGAGGTGCCTCTGTCGCACTAGCAGAAACCGCCGCTAGCATCGGCGGATACAACCTTGCTCAAAAACAAGGGAAAGTTGCTGTTGGACAAGAGATCAATGCCAATCATCTCCGTCCCAAGTTGGAAGGAATCGTTACCGCCACAGCTACACTCATACACAGCGGACGCAAGTCGATGGTATGGGAAATACATATCACAGATGAACAGGAAAAACTAATCTGCATCTCCCGCTGTACACTTGCCGTGATTGATCCAATGTAATACTTTCTTCTCTACCACTAGCGGAGCGATCCCCCAACTTCCCTTTGCATTCCATTAACCTTACGGAGGCGTTACCATGAATAAAAAAACTCGGCAAATCATTCCATTAAGACGCTATCTTGGTGTGCGCGCAGCGCATGCTCCTTCTTACTCTGCTGACGATCAAACTCTCTATTTCCTCAGTAACTTAACAGGATTTTCGCAAGTGTGGAGCAAATCACCTGCCAATCCATGGCCACAGCAGATTACCTTTTTTCTCGATCGTGTGCTGGGAGTACATGCCTCACCCAGAGGAGAGTATATCTGCGTAAGTGCAGATCAAGGTGGGAATGAGCGGGCCCAATTGTTCCTCATGAATACTGAAGGGTCAGAGAATAAAAACCTTACTCAAGACCCCCATCACATCTATCACTTTGGGGCATGGTCTCCAGATGGACTCCAATTTACATACAGCAGTAATAAACGTGACGGGCAACATTTCGACCTCTATCTCTATGATGTGCATACGGACTCCCACCGCACACTCTTTACAAGCGATCATACCAATTATGCCAGTCGTTTTAGTCCCGATCAGCGCTATATTCTCTTTTCACGCTCCCATACCAATATGACCAATGACCTCTTCCTTCTCGATCTGACGAGCGGCAAGCATGAACGAATCACTTCTTTTGCCGAAAATGATACACAGTATCGTATGCCACATTTCTCCCCTGACGGTGATTTGCTCTATCTACTCTCCAACCGCAACAGTCAATTTCTCCGTGTCGCTGCTTACCACTTACAGACAAAACAGTGGGTATGGCTTACAGACGATCAGTGGGATGCCGAACACTTATCCCTTTCACGCAATGGTCAGTACCTCGCTTTTGCCGTTAACGAAGGAGGCACTTCACGCCTTCATATTATTAACTGTGAAACTTCGAAACGGATCACGCTTCCTTCCACCCCAGCAGGTGTAATCTCGGAACTTACATGGAATCACCAAAGTAATTCATTAGCCTTTACTCTCAGTAGCCCAAGTCATGCGACAGAGATATGGACAATCCAGATGAATGGAAACCAGTTAGAGCGGGCCACATACGCTTCCATCTCTGGCGTCCCTGCAAGTACTTATATCGAGCCGGAACTCATTCATTATCCCTCTTTCGATGGACTGGAGATCCCTGCTTTTTATTATCGACCCTCTCATGTCAAGGGGCCTTATCCTGTTCTCGTATATGTTCATGGCGGTCCAGAGTCACAAAGTCGCAACGGCTTTAATAGCCTCCTTCAATACTTCCTCCAGCTGGGGATGGCAATCCTTGTACCTAACGTGCGAGGGAGTTCGGGATACGGACGTACCTACGTCCACCTCGATGATGTAAGAAAGCGTATGGACTCTGTCGCTGATCTTAATGCAGGCGTCGATTGGCTCATTTCTAAAGGAAACGCTAATCGAGATGCGATTGCTGTGATGGGCGGAAGTTATGGTGGCTTCATGGTTCTCGCCGCCCTAACCCACTATCCCGAACGCTGGGCTGCGGGAGTAGATGTTGTCGGTATTTCCAATTTCCGCACCTTTATTCAAAATACCAGTTCGTATCGCCGCCATCTGCGCGAATCAGAGTACGGCAGTATCGAAAAAGATGGTCAGTTTTTCGATCAAATTTCACCAATCCATCACGTAGACCGCATCCAAGCTCCACTCTTTGTCATTCACGGAGCCAATGATCCTCGTGTCCCTGTAGCAGAAGCAGAGCAAATCGTCACTTCCCTCAAGGAAAGGAAGATGCCCGTCCAATATCTGCGCTTTGAAGATGAAGGACATGGTCTCGCAAAGTATAAAAACCGCCTCGAAGCATACACCCAAGTAGCAGACTTCCTACAAGAATGGGTAATAAACAAGGTGTAAGAAGTATGTAACAAGCCCTCATCCAGATGGATGAGGGCTACTCTTAATTAGAGATATCTTTATATCATTTCTCGGGAAATGCTTTTAGGGAACAATATTTCTCCTCTATCCCAGTAACGATAAAGCATTCCTAGTTAAACATCATATTCCGATCAACCCTTTAGAGTTATCGATAATAAACTGACGGATCGTCGCTTCTGCTTTTTCCACCGTCGCTAACTGATCAGCGGTAAACGCAAAACGCCCCTTCTTCTCATCTAAATCCAACTTATCCGCCAGATAGCCTTCTAAGCCCGCCGTGCGCTTATCCAACTCAAAAAATCCTTCTATACGGCTTTGAGTCGCCCCTGGTTGAAAATTGAACACAATCTCATCATACTTCCCTTTCAACCACTCCGTCGGATAAAACTGAATGATTTGCGCTGAGCCATGTCGACGACCCGTATATCCTTCCCCGATATGACGAAAACCGAGACGTGTGAAACCATCCATAAAGTTTTTCAACAATCCAGCGGGCAGTACGTTGATATAGTCACGGTCTTTCGCATCCATACCTTTCTCAATCTCCAAATTGGTCAGAAAATAATACTTCGTGTTAATAGATGAGACGGGTAAATATTCTGGGCAGATGAAAGAAAAAGGGAACGTTTGTTCTTCTGAAGCTTGCACAGTAAATGGGCTTTTTACGATCGGAATCGTATCCACCCGTTCATCCACATTCATCACCTGATCTCCCATAGAGAAATGAGACTGTACACAAAAATGAACAGATAAATATTCCATGCGCTGTTCCACTTCTCCACCCTGAAGTCTTATTTCTCCTGTGACCTCTTCACCCATCGTGACATGATCTTGATCCAACACGAGATCAATTTTAGCCGCGCCAATTCCGAGTGATGCTAGCATCGTTTTAAACATATGTGATGCTCCTCTCCCCTTTATACCATAATCATAGCATATCTATACGGAAAATTCTAACGTCTATGGTCATTTCTTTTTGTAATACTCCATCCATATAGCTTTAATCTACAACTTATAGGTCGATATAGTCTCCGAGTGAGAATAGATAAAGGAAGTCATAGAGGAAGGCTCGACCGAAAGTTTACCGTATTGAGGAGGACTCTCATGGACAGATGGAGAACCAAACAGCATATCTGGAACAGAAAAGAACAGAGTAAGAAAAGGGGATTAAATAATGCTTAGAAACATGAGAGCAATCACTTTCTCATCACTTTTGCTGTCACTAGCTATCTTTAGCATCTTCACGCTTACTCAGCATCCCAACATGGAATACAATCTTGCACGAATTCAGGTAGAGAGTAACGCTCTTACACTCCAACTGATAAAGTATTACTTAGGAGCGTTTATATCTGTGTTCTCTGTCTTAATTATTTTTTCGTTCTTCCGAAACAAGTTTTGGGGACTTCCTCAAAAATGATCGGTGAAAAAAGAGATTACCTTATGATAAGAATGAAGCGAACATTGTATCACACAATGACCACCACGACCGCTTTGAACTAATAATTGTTAATGACGGTCTACTTAGAAGAGCAGATTCCACTGAAGAAAAAGTTGTTCTAGGAGAAATAAGCAAATAATTTACACTAATATTTTCTAATTTTTATTTCCGTCATAAAAAACCCTTTCCTTCGGAAAAGGCAGAGTGTGGAGAAACCGATCATTTTCTCCACACTCTTTCACTTTATATAGATGAAAAGGCATTATCTATATCGTCTATTCAAATCAAAAAGTTCTCCCAACCACCTAGTTCATACGAGCTAGGTGGTTGGCAATCTTCTTGATGTTCTGCGCAGTCGCTGTCATCAGCGCCTGCTCCTCGACATTTTCCCGTCCTCGCAACCGGCAATAGCGAAGCCCATGCAGTTCTTTTCCATCTGCAAAGCTTCGCTCAATAGTCTCTTTTCTTTTTTTGTAAAGGAGCTTGCCCTCGGATGAAAGCCGATTCGTTCGCACCTTTTCTTTATGCTCTTCCCATACGTGGCGCGTCAGGACCTTTTGATGGTTCCTTGAACGTGTACACGATGTGAGTAGAGAACACGTGGAACAATTCTTTGGATCCGATTTGTATTGACGGTACCCTTGACGATCGGTTGTACTATACGCGAGTGTCTGTCTATTTGGACACAAATACGTATCGTTCGTTTCATCATATTGAAATTTCCATTTGGGCATGAGTCCTTTAGTGGGTGAATACCGACGATGTCCGATGACTCCAAAGATATTCCGATCACTCAACCCTTTACAAATGGGATTGGTAAGATAGCCTGCATCTAAAGCTACTGCTTCAACCTCAAATTGAAATCGTTGTTTTTGACGGTCTAACCGCTCGAGGTAGGGGATAGAATCATGCACATTTCCTGCCGTCACATGGACATCGGTAATGATGTTGTATTTGATATCTGTCGTGCGATGATCGAGATAGAAAAACCCTTCAGGTTTCCCTTCTCGATACATATAGCCACTCTCAGGATCTGTCGAACTCACCTTCACTTCCTTTGTCTCCTTCACCTCCTCCTTTTCTTTTAATGGCTTTTTTCCGTGATCCTTCCGATCCTCTTCGATGGCCTGATTTAGTTCTTCTAGGTAGGCACGAGTCTGTCCTTTTACCCTCTCTTTTTTAAACTTTCGTTTGTTCGCGTTGGCTTTTAGGTGGGTCGAATCCGTCATCAACACCCGTCCACCCACCATGCGGTGATTCATGGCTTGCAGGACAATCTCATCAAAGATCTCTTGGAAAATGGAGGTTCCTTTAAAGCGAGTTCGACGATTCCAGCTGATCGTGGAATGATCAGGAACCGGATCCGTCAAATGTAATCCTAAAAACCAACGATAAGCTACATTTACACGAACCTCTCGTTCCAATTGTCTCTCCGAACGAATGCCATAGAGATAACCGATGAACATCATTTTGAATAGAACGATAGGATCGATGGAGGGGCGGCCATTATTTTCACAATAAAGAGGGCGAACCTTCTCCGTGATAAATGAAAAATCGATATATTGGTCGATCTTGCGGAGAAGATGATCCTGGGGAACAAGCTCCTCTATGCAAACAAATTCCATCTCAGACTGAGTGTGATTCGTTGAACGTAGCATCCGATTCTTCCTCTCTTCTTCTATGTATATCTCTATACTATTTCACTTGGAATAAACATGAAAGGGGTAAAAAACAGGCTGTCGAGACTTTCTCGACAGCCTGCCCTTTCCTTCGGAAAAGGGTTTTTTATTTAAAGAAAAATTCTTGATATCACTTAAATAGAAGAAGGAACAGACATCCGCGCCAGCACTTTTACGACATGCTCCAGTTCCTCCTCCGTGTGCGTCGCCATCAATGAGAAGCGGAGGCGTGCTCTACCTGCTGGTACGGTTGGGGGGCGAATTGCCACTGCCAGGATGCCTTCGTCGATGAGCTGCTGACTTACTTTCATTGCTCGTTCACTCGACCCAATCAGTAGCGGTATGATTTGGGTTGTGGAACCAGCTGTTTCCCACCCTCGCTCGCGCAAATGCGTACGAAACCAGTCAGCTTTTTGTTTCAGCATGCAGCGCCTTTCCTCCGCACTTCTGACCACTTCCAACGCAGCTGCTATCGTACCAATCGTAGCAGGTGGTAAGGCGGTTGTATATATAAATGAGCGAGCGGAATTGATCAGATAGTCGATCCACACCCTCTCTCCTGCTACGTATGCACCATAAGCGCCAAATGCTTTACTGAAGGTGCCCATCAAAAGATCTACTTCATCTGCTACACCATAGTGGTGAGCTAAACCAGCACCTTCCGCTCCCCACACCCCACTTGCATGCGCTTCATCCAATATTAATGCTGCTCCATATTTCTTTTTTAGTTCAATGAGTTGTAACAGAGGTGCTTCATCCCCATCCATGCTGAAAACCGAATCGCTGACGATCAGCTTGTGTTGGATACCTCTTGTCTCCGCATCTACTAGCTGCTGCTCTAATTGTCCCATATCCCGGTGACGATAACGGTATCGCTCAGCATGAGATAGGCGAATACCATCAATGATACTCGCATGGTTTAGTTCGTCACTAAACACGGCATCTCCACGACGCAGCAACGAAGATAATACCCCAATATTAGCTAAGAAACCACTGCCAAAAAGGAGCGCCGCCTCTTTTCCTTTCCAGGCGGCAATCTCCTTTTCCAAATTTACAGTCGCCTCATCCGTCCCCACAATCAAGCGCGATGCAGTACTGCTTCCACCACGTTCCAATGCTTGGCGAGCCCCATCTTGTACTTCTTTTAAACCTGCAAACCCTAGATAGTTGTTGGAGGATAGATTGATTAGCTTCTTCCCATTGCGGGTGAGTGCTGAACCAACCGCTCCTTCAACGGGATGTAGTTGACGATAACACCCCGCTGTTTCAATCCGTTGTAACCTCTTCTTTAGCTCGTTCTCCCACAGGTTCACAACGCACATTCCTCGATCTCAAAGCCGAGGTCAGCGATCATCTGATGATCAGCTTCTGCTTGTTGCCCCTCTGTCGTAAGGTAGTCCCCGATAAATGTGGCGTTGGCGGCATAAAAGGCGAGTGGTTGAAGTGTACGCAGATTAACTTCTCTTCCCCCTGATACGCGGATCTCTTTCGTAGGGTTAATAAAGCGGAAGAGTGCAAGAATTTTTAGGCAGCGACGAGGATTTAACTCCTCTACTCCTTCTAGTGGGGTACCCGGAATCGCATGCAAAAAATTAACCGGAATCGAGTCTGCATCCAGATCACGCAACGATTCAGCAATATCAACAATTTGCTCATCCGATTCGCCCATGCCTACTATACAACCAGAGCACGGAGAAATCCCTGCTCCCTTTGCCTTTTTTACTGTATTTACACGATCATCATAAGTATGGGTGTGTGTAATTTTATCATGATGGTCAGCACTGGTATTTAAGTTATGGTTGTAGCGATCTACGCCTGCTTCTTTTAATTTTTGCGCTTGTTCCTCATTAAGGATACCGAGACAGGCACATATTTTAAGAGGTAACTCTGATTTAATCTCCTTTACTGCTTCTACTACTTGCTCCACTTCACGCCGGCTCGGGCCCCGACCACTTGCTACGATACAATACGTACCTGCTTTTCGTTCCCAGGCGGCATGTGCGCCTGCAACCAACGTTTCTTTATCTAAAAAGCGATACTTTTGAATGGGAGCATCGGACACGATTGACTGGGAGCAGTATCCACAATCTTCTGGGCAAAGACCACTCTTTGCATTAATAATCATATTTAGCTTTACTTTTTTACCAAAATAGTGATGGCGTATTTTAAATGCCGCTTGCAATAGTGTAAGTAATTCTTCATCCTCTACTGCCAACAAGGACAACGCTTCTGTTCGTGTTAAGCTTTCTCCCGCCAATACCTGGTCTGCAAGCTGTTCCCATCGCACCGATGTAATCGCTTTCATTTGCTGGTTCACGTTATTCTTCCTCCTTTGTGTAGCCACGCTTCGAGCTCAGACACCTGCACACACTCTTCCATCTGTTTACACAACCATGATGAATCCCACTCTTCACCTAGATAGGGAAGACTTCCGATTACAGGCACCTCGGCAAGCTCTTCAATCATTTGTCGGTTATCCTGCAAAGCACTCTCTTCTACCACATGCGGTGTAGAACCATTAAAGATCACTGCCATCTCTGTCATCCCATACTGACGGGCCACCTTCGCTGTCAACGTAGTATGATTTACCGTTCCTAAAGAAGGGCGCGCCACAATGACAAGGGGAAGCCCCATCTGTCCAGCCAAATGAGCAACCGTCCAGTCTTCCCCCATCGGCACCATTAAGCCACCTGCTCCCTCTACCAGCACGACATCAAATTGTGAATACAATACTTCTGCATGAGATACAAATTCATGTAAATGAAGCGAAACCCCTACGTTACGGGCAGCAATCATGGGTGCTAATGGTTCGGGGAAAGCATAGCGAACAATATCCGCTAGCGGTTGATCACTATCTGACCAACGCTGTAAACGACGAGCATCTCCGTTCCGATCCTCAGCCATGTGCCCACTTTGCACCGGTTTAAAAAGACCTACGCGATAACCACGCCGAGTAAGAGCGAGCGCGATTCCCGCAGTGACAACGGTTTTACCCACCTCTGTATCCGTGCCAGTAATAAAAATACCCTTTCCTTTCACTTACACCGTCACCTCTGCAATCGCTTGTGCTAAGATCGCAATCATCTCTTCCATTTCCGCTTCTGATGTTACCAGCATCGGCATAAAGGTGATCACATCCCCTAGTGGACGGGTAATCAATCCCAGTTGACGAGCACGGCGACACACTTTCTTTCCCATGCCTACATCTGCTGGATATGGTGCTTTGCTCGTTCGATCAGCCACTAACTCTATGCCGATCATCAAACCTTTCTGTCGCACTTCCCCTACATGCTCCAGTTCAGCGATTTGACGCAACTTCTTAGCTGTAAAGCGGGATAGCGCTTGTACATGCTCCAGCACACCCTCATTTTCGTAAATATCTAGATTGGCAAGTGCAACAGCACACCCCAATTGGTTTCCTGTATATGAATGACCATGAAAGAACGTTTTCATTTCATGGGGGTCTGCATAAAACGCATCATAAATCTCATCTGTCGTTAAGGTAGCAGCCACGGGCAAGTACCCACCTGTCAATTTTTTTCCTAGTGTCATAATATCAGGAGAAACCTCTTCATGATCACAGGCAAACATCTCTCCCGTGCGTCCAAACCCGGTTGCCACTTCATCAGCAATCAGTAACACCCCATGATCACGGCACAGCTCTTCTACCTTCTTCAAAAAGCCAGCAGGCATCATGATCATGCCACCAGCCCCTTGTACCAACGGCTCCACAATCACACCTGCGATGCACTCTCCATTTTGTTGTAAACTCTGCTCCAACTCAGCCAGTGCAGCATGCATACATTCAGCTTCTGTACCCTGAAAACGGTATGGATATGGATATGACACTTTCTCTGTCGGAAAAAGCATCTTTTCAAAGGTAGCATGAAATAGATCCATTCCCCCCACACTTACTGCACCGATGGTATCACCGTGATAGGCATTTTTCATACTAATAAAGGTAGTTCGCTTCGATTCACCACGGTGCTGCCAATATTGATAAGCAATCTTTAAGCCAATCTCCACTGCTGCGGCCCCACTATCCGAATAAAACACCTTATTAAGCCCTGCAGGTGTTATCCCTACCAATCGCTCTGCTAAATCGAGTGCCGGTACATTAGCCGCCCCCAATAAGGTGGAATGAGCGATTTGATCTAATTGCTCCTTTATCGCATCATTTAGTTCTTTGCGTCCATGTCCATGAGGGTTAAGCCAGACGGAAGCATTCCCATCATAATAAACTTTCCCTTTAATATCGATGAGCTTCGTCCCTTCACCCCTTTCTACAATAAGGGGTTCATCGTGTAAATACTCTTTCATCTGCGTAAATGGGTTCCACAGATAACGGCGATTTTTCTCTAAGTACGCATCATAACGACTTTCTCTCTCCGTCATGCTTGCCCTCCTTATTGTCAACTTGGGATGCATCGACAGTTGACATTGTCGCTTCGAGTATAGCATGAGAAAAAAAGATTTGTCTAGCAACTGTGTCTCTTCTTACTTTTTCGCTATATGACCGCAACTGACCAGAACATACGCCTGTACCTGTTACTTATCTGGTTTTCTAGCCGCTTCCACCGTTAATAAAAATGTCGTTCCTTCAGAAGAGCTCTCTTTCAAGGTTAAGTCTCCTCTTTGCTCTGTAGCCAACATTTTACTAATTGGCAAACCTAATCCCAATCCACGCACACGCTCTTTTTTGTTTGCACCACGAAAAAAGCGTTCAAAGATCATGGATTGCTCTTCTACAGGGATGCCTGATCCAGTATCGCTAACCTCGATCATAATCGCATCATGATTTCCACGGTAAGCCTGCAAACCAATCTTACCCTGATCACTTAATGCCGCACGGCTATTGTTGATTAAATTGAGTAAAATCTGTTGCGTACGCGCAGGGTCGACCACAGCATAAAGTGGGGTGGGAGGTAGATTACAGGATACTTCAATTCCACTCTCTCCTTTTGATACTTGCCACTTCTGAACAACCTGCTGTAAAAGTTGGTTAACATCGACTACTTCCCGCTTCACTTGAAATGAACCGGTCGCATACGTGTTAAAATCAAGCAAATCCTCAACCATACGACGCAAACGTCTCGTTTCCTGTAATGAGAGTTGTACAAACTCATCACGCTCTGCGCCTGTTACCACTTTCTCATCCACCGCTTGCAACAACCCGCTAATAGAAGTGATCGGTGTTTTCAATTCATGCGTCACACCTGCAAGCAGCTCTGTTCGTAATGATTCCAATCGTTGTAAGCGATTAGCCATCTCCGCAAAAGAAGAGGTAAGCTGATATATCTCTTCTTCTTTGGCATCTTGCGGCAATGTAATATCATAGTTGCCTCGACGAATTTGTGTTGCAGCCAATGCCACCTCACGAATCGGGTGGGTTAATTTGCGAGACAACAAATAAACAACAAACCATCCTACCACACTGATCCCCGCTATCACTAAAAGCCAAGGCAAAATCGGCGGTGCACTTTCCTCCTGTAGAAGATTTTTTTCAGAAACCGCTAGGTGGATATTGGCAACCACTTTCTCTTCATAAGAAATAGGTTGCGAAATCATATACCAGCTTTCATTATTATAGGTAAATTTATAGGTAGTAGGTTCAGTAACAAAATTTGCTTCTATGTTTCCAGTCGTCACTTTGTTTCTTTTTATCGCTTTTGGCGTCGGGAAAATAAGGGTTCCATTATCATCAACAACCTGGATCAAAACGGGCTCCCCCGCTTGTCCAACTTCCTCACGTTTCCCATACATATCGACAGAGTCTTGTTTTTTCTGATGAAGAGCAGGTGGTCCTCCCCGCTTAGCTACCGCTAAGATACGCTGAACCATCCCTTCCCATACTTGAATCCCGTCTTCCGCTACATAGTTACGCTCCATATCTTCTGCCAAAATCTCTACGTTTAATTGCAAAATTTCTAGTTGCTTTTCGCGTCCGTTTTCTCTCATCCAATAAGTGGACACGGCAATGATAATCACCATACTAACGAGGAGAATAAATACATAGCGATGCGTCCAATGACGCAATAATGGTGTTCGTTTTATATGTTTCTTCCTACTACTTTTCATAGATGCGGAGTTGATACCCTACCCCCCTGCGTGTCAGAATTTCTCCTTCTGTGGATGGCCACTGACATAATGATTTGCGAATCCGCTTTATTGATAGATCCACTGCTCGATCGCTTCCCTCATAATCCATTCCCCAGATCCGATCCAATAATTGCATTCGCGAGAACGTTTGATTGGGATGACGGGCTAGAAACAGAAGCAACGACCGATCCCGTGGTGTAAGAGCGATCGAGTCACCATCAACGGTTACCTGATCAGACGTAAAGTTTATATTGAGTGATCCGTACTGGATCCCATCTTCATTTTGTAATAACTTTTGTGAACGCCGCAAAATTGCTTGTGCCCGCGCTACCACTTCTTCCGCCTCAAACGGCTTTGACACATAATCATCTGCTCCATGATTTAAGCCCTGCAGACGGTACTCCACGTCCCCTAATGCAGTTAACATCATAACGGGACAGCTGCTCCGTTGACGAATCGTTTGGAGTACTTCCCATCCATTCTGTTCTGGCATCATCACATCGAGAATAACTAAATCGGGCTCCTCTTCACCAAACTTAGAAATTGCCTCTCTCCCATCATGCGCAACTGAAACGATAAAACCTGCTTTTTGTAGGTACACCTCTAATACTCGTGCTATCGTCACCTCATCTTCTGCAAGTAACACTCTCTTCACTTCAGGCTCCCCCTCTACGAACAAACAGAAAGGCGAAGGGATCCCACTAAGTGGAATCGCTCGCCTTCCCCACTACCAGCCCTTCAAGAAACGAATAACGCGTCTCTATTTCGCGTCAGCATTCTCTTGCTGACGAACTTCTTTCAATTGTTCTTTCCACTCAGCCAATGAATTACCCTCTAATTCAATCCCATGTTCTTTCGCTTTTGCTTCCATACGTAATTTACGCAGCTCTTTACGAATCTCTTCCTTGCTCTTCCCTTCCGTATCAATACCTGCTTCTTCCGCCTTACTCATCAATAGAGACTCTTCAACCTCCGTGCGAATTTCCTTGGTGCTCTTACCCTCTGTACTAATCTCTAACTCTTTCGCAACGGCCATTACAATTTGTTCTTTATCCATTCCTTCGATGTTAATCCCCAATTCTTGTGCCACTTTATTAAGCTTATAACCATGACGCTCTTTACAATGTTTCTTCTTTCCGCTCATCTCTTTCTCTACTGTTTGCTCCTGTTTACTACTCTCTGCACTGCCGCTTTCACTTGCAAATGCAGTGTACCCTCCAATACCACCGGTTAAAGCTAGTGCTCCTGCTAACATCATCGTTGCCATCTTTTTATTCATATTGTACATCCTCCTCCTATATATTAACCGCGCTATGGCGCCGTTCACATCTAGAGTCTATCGTCACAGTGTGTCAGACAGATGTCAGCCGCTCATTATCTTTTGCTTCAAATTATTTTTCCCGAATAAAAGGACGGATAGACTATCGAGAACGATTCATTAAAAACCCCCTTAAATTAGGGGTACCCTTTTCGCTGGATATTGTCATAATAGATGTTAGTTAAAAATCAAAAATATATTGAAGGGGATATTAAATTTGAACTATACTACTTCTTTTCGCATCTTTTTTAGCTTCACTTTGGTCATAACGTTACTCTTGTATCCTCTTGGTAATACGGCATGGGCTGCGCCAACGAGTGACCCCGCACTCAGTACAGCTGAGCGATCGGAACAAAAAATTTTACCAAGCATTGAAATTGAACCTGTAAGCAGTAAAAAAGAAAATAATTATCCGATCGTACTCGTCCATGGCTTTGTTGGATTTGACGAGTTGTTGGGCATTGAGTATTGGGGCGGCTTAACTGACTATGAGCGCGATCTGCGTAAAAGGGGTCATGAAGTATACACAGCTGAAATCGGACCCGTAACGAGCAACTGGGATCGAGCTGCAGAATTATATGCACAGATCAAAGGCGGAACCGTCGACTATGGCAAAGCACATGCGGCTCAACATGGACACCATCGTTTTGGTCGTTCCTATTCCGGACTATATCCGGCTTGGGGTGATATCGATCCCGAAACAGGTAGTATCAATAAAATTCACTTAATCGGCCATAGTATGGGCGGACAAACGATTCGCACACTCATTCAACTATTAGAAAATGGGCACGAAAATGAAAGCGCTTCCACATCAGGAGGAGATCTTTCTCCATTGTTCGATTCCACACCTCAGCCGTGGGTTCACGGTGTTGTGACTATCTCTTCCCCACATGACGGAACCACCTTTACCGGTTTTGTAGATGAAGTCCTTCCTCAGGCACAAAAATTGCTTGCCGGTTTCGGGACATTAACGGGAGGTAAGAAGAAAGCGGAGTTAGATTTACAACTGGATCAATGGGGCCTAAAAAGGGAGCGCGGGGAATCTTTTCACGATTACATCCAACGCGCTAAAAAGAGTAAAGTATGGAAAACTTCAGACCAGAGCAAATGGGACTTAAGTCCTAATGGAGCCAAAGAGTTAAATCAGTGGGTCAATGCATCTCCCAATGTCTATTACTTCTCCATCGCCAACGAGCAGACTCGCAGCAGTCTTTTCAATCGTAAACAACGACCCGAATTATTAATGAATCCCCTATTTTACGCTGGTAGTATTCATATGGGACGATACCGGGGTAACGAAAATGGCATTACGATCAATGCAGACTGGTGGCAAAATGACGGCATTGTAAATACCAATTCGATGGATGGACCTACTATCGGTTCAAATGACCAAATTGTACATTACGACGGCACACCGCAACGCGGCAAGTGGAACTATATGGGTAAGATGAAATCATTCGATCACTTTGATATCGTTGGAGCTGGCGTACGCGATTTACGCTCATGGTACCGTGATTTGGCGACTATGCTCTCCTCTTTACCTGAGTAATAATCTACTTCCAAATTTACACTCTAAAGGTTGAAATAGGAGGCATAAAGCCTCCTGCCCTCACCTATAACACTTAAATCCTTCTCTCAACAGGCATCAGCTATATCACCATCCACAGGCGTGTAACCCTTATTTAAATCTGAAAATAAAGATAATTTCACTAACTATAGGAGGAATTAAAAATGCGTCGACTCCCTATCCTTCGACTCTCTGTTATTCTGGTGCTTACCATGCTGTTAAGCATGACATCGTTCAGCGGTTCACTCTTTGCTGTCACTCCATTGACTGAGGTAGATCAAGATCACCCCTATAACCGCTCGGTTAAAGAAGCAGAACAAGAGAAAAACATCAACCCACAGTTGGATATTAAGCTCACTTCAGACAAAAACGCAAACAACTACCCAATAGTTCTGGTTCACGGATTAGGTGGTTTTAAAGACTTGTATGGCATCCCATACTGGGGTGGACTAACCAATATTCCACGTGACCTCCGCAATAAAGGATATGAAGTGTATGTAGCCGAAATCGGACCAGTATCGAGTAACTGGGATCGCGCAGCTGAGCTATATGCTCAAATTAAAGGCGGTACTGTCGACTACGGTGAAGCCCATGCCGCCGAGCACGGGCATCTACGTTTCGGACGTACCTATGATGGACTATATCCAGAGTGGGGAGAGGTAAACCCAAAGACAGGTAAAGTAAATAAAGTTCATTTAATTGGACATAGTCTCGGGGGCCCCACTTCACGTGCACTCATTCAGTTGTTAGAAGAAGGGCATCCGGCTGAAGTATCGACCACCTCTGCTACTAAGCTCTCCCCTCTTTTCCAAGGAAAAAAAGAATGGGTACACAGTGCCGTCTCTCTTTCCTCTCCACACGACGGAAGCACAGCCACCTATTATATAGATAACCTTATCCCGCACATCCAAGAAATTCTCGCTGTCTTTGCTGCTCTCCAAGGTAACCACTCCACCGTGGAGTTTGATTTTCAACTCGATCACTGGGGCTTAAAGAGGGAAGCAGGTGAATCCTTTGACAGCTATGTAAATCGAGTGAAGAAGAGCAACATCTGGAAGACAAAAGATACAGCCAAATGGGATGCTCGTCCTATCGGTGCTCAAGAATTAAATGAATGGATACAAGGTTCTTCTTCTGTCTACTACTTCTCTCTCAGCACAGAGCAAACATACCGCAGTATTTTCACTGGCTATCACAAACCCGAGCTCTTTATGAACCCAATCTTCTACGATGGTTCCCGCTTTATGGGAAGACACCGTTCCTCTACGGATGGCATTCATACAGGTAGCGATTGGTGGGAAAATGATGGCGTCGTCAACACCAACTCTATGGATGGCCCCACACTCCACTCTGATGAACAGATCGTCACATATGACGGAAGTGCTGAGCGTGGAAAATGGAATCACTTAGGTACCCTAAACTCTGTTGATCATCTCGATGTGATCGGCATTGGGGTACGTGACATGCGTTGGCTCTTCCGAGATATGGCTGAAATGCTTACTTCCCTTCCCGACTAACGAAATACCCCCACTGGAGAGTGGGGGTATACTCAATCTATCTAGTTATTTTCTCAATCTGACCACGAATCTCACCCGGCGGATTTTGTTCCGTATGCACGTTAACATACGATTCTCCTGATCCCATCAAAATAAATAAGTCGCCAATTGTTTTCCCTTCCAAAGGACCGACGAGATTCTCCTTAGTCAAACTAAATGTTACATTACCTGCAGTCATACTAACCCCAGGCACCGTCTGACCAAATAAAAAGGCGACAACAGGACCATTAATCCCAGGACCACCAGCATGGATATGCGCTTGCGTCATTTTCCCAATATTAGCTATATTAAGCGAGTAAGATACCTTCGTTAAACTTCTATTAAACACAAATCCCGTGAAACCAGAAGCATTTGAGATAATAGGAGGTACTTCATTGCCTCCCTTCATGACAGCAAAAAAAGTACGGGACACCCTATCTCCCCCCTTTACTACTTATCTACTATATTATATGTAGAATAGAAGATAAGAGTGTCGGCAAAGATATCCTCAAACCTTTTATGTACTTAGAATAGACAGATCGTGGCGATCCAAATACTTTTTATCAGACCGCCCGCAACTTTCATCCATAGCTAATCTGTCCGCGAATCTCACCTGGCGGATAAAGAGTCGTGTGCACGTTAACATAAGTGCCTCCCGCATCCATTCTTGCGAGCAAAGCGGCGAACGACTCCCCCTTCAGCGGCCCCACAAAATCTTGCTTTGTAATTGTACCAGTAACATTTCCTCTTCCTATCGTGATCGGACGGCTAAATGAGTCATACAGGTAGACAACAATTGGCCCAACTTCTCCGCGCTCTCCCAAGTGAATATGAGCTTGTGTAAAACGATATAGGTCACTAAAATCGAGCAAAAAAGATAACTGTTCTTCATCAGGACTTAAAATAAAGGTAACGCTCCCACCCGCTATTGTTTGTACCGGTGGTACCTCTTCTGCCCCAGATAAAAACGCATAGTACGTGGTCGGCATCAATTTGCCCCCTCATGCCCCATGATAGTTATCCTATGTACGAAACAATCGGACTGTTACGTAATCGAAAGAGACATATTTAGTGAGTAGGGCTCCAGATATAATTTCAAGGGACTAGGAACTATGACTCTGTTCTTTCTTTAACATCGACCACAATACTTTCAAAATAAACTCCGTCTAGATAAACATCGAGTCGCCACATTCCCGCTTCAGGCAGTGTTATGCTGGATACTACTGAAGTATCAGCTCCGTTATTTGGAACAGCGGGTTCTAACTTTTCGAATAATAATCTCTCTTCTCTATCGCTATCCTTCCTTACTCCTCTTACCTCCATCGTGGGACGATCTTCAGTTTTCACTTCATCTCCCCAGATATGCCACATAACCTTTCGGGGCTGACCTGCTACAAAGACATCATTGTCTGGGAATCCCAGTTTATTCGGAATGCCTACCATAGCCAATCCACTTGTGTTAAATGTAGAGCTAAGGGTCCAATCCGCTTTTTCTGAAGGGGCGGGGGCAACCGTTACTTGTGGCTCACGCTTGGAATCAGTCTCTTCCTGACTTTGACACCCGAAAAGAATAGCTGACAAGATCAATATTGATATAGAAATCTTTTTCACCTAGTATCTTCCTTTCTTAGGTCTCATCGTGACTGGGTCAAAGACCAGCCTTAACAACATACATTTTCTCTCATGATATCGTTAAGGTTGGTCTTTATAGATTTTTCTAATCGAGAGAAGCATAAAAGACAGGGTAGTCATAGATCATGTAGCTAAGGATAATAACAAGGATGATTACAATAAGATGCCGTAGAAATTTGCCCATAGCTCCTAATCACAAAGAGCAGAATAATTCCTGCTCTCCATAATTGCTCTCACCTCCCCAGATAAGTTGTTACTAGATAAGCGCTTTGTTCACACGCACGATGACCTTAAACAGATCACCATCCAGTTCAACTCGCATACTTCCTTCATGCACATCCACAATGGACTGCGCAATCGCTAACCCTAAGCCCGATCCTTCCGTATGCCGAGATACATCTCCTCGTTTAAAACGCTCCATCAATTCGCCTACATTTTCTCCCAACTCATAACGTGTTACGTTTTTAACTATAAAGATAGCCTCCTGCAACTCTTCTCGCAAAGAGAGATAAACTCTAGTATCCGGAAGCGAATATTTGTATGCATTAACAATGAGATTATCCAGTAATCTCCACCAGCGTTGTCCATCCACGTATGCATACAGAGGGGATTCAGGAAGTGTCACTCGTACATTAAGTCCAGCACGAGCAAAGTCCTCTTCGTGCTCAGCTAAAGCTTGTTGTAAGAGTTGTGTGAGATCGACCTCTTCTATACGTAGCTTTAAATTTCCTGTCGCCATCTTTGAAACCTCAAACAAATCATCAATTAATTTTTTTAACCTCTCTGATTTTCGATCGAGTATATGAATATATTTTTGTTGTTCCTCTTTAGTCAGCTCTGTATCTTTTAACAGATTGGTATAGGTAATCATCGCGGTAAGAGGGGTGCGGAGATCATGGCTCACATTGGAGATCAGTTCGGTTTTGAGACGCTCACTCTTATCCTGTTCACGTTGAGAACGTTTCAATCCCTTTCGAATTTGCTCTAAATGAACAGCGTGGCTGGTAACCACCGTTTTTCCCCTTTGCGGAAATTCTTCCTGAAGTTCTCCTGCTGCCAGCTGTTCTGTCATCACGAAGAGACGATTAATATAGCCAACTCGTGCCATCGAGTACACCACTGTTGGAAAACCGATAAGGAGGACACAAAGTAGATAAACAATAATCATTTGAGGAATAAAGATGACGCTGATCGTTCCGATTCCCCAAAAGAAGGTTACCACGCCAACAACGATAATAGGCCCACTCATCGACATCTTTAAAAAGACATCTTGCGCCCCTTTTATTTGCATAACGAGCCAGCCTTCTTTCACTTTCTGTAGGAATAACTTCCCCCCTCGAGTTTCCTTCCATAGCCAGATGAGTTGATGTAAAGCACTCCAGAAGAACGCACTGTAGAGAAGCACACTGAATAAAAAATCATTCCAATACGGATAGCCCTTAGAATAAATCCCCAGATTAAGCACCTCAACTGCTTGTGCCCACACAATCACGACATTGACAGCGAACAGCACCAGGCGCAAATCAAACATCCAGCTACTGTAGATCAACTCTACCTTTGGGTAGGTAAACCATTCTCGCCGCAAGCGGAGAGGGAAACAAAGCAACAAAAGAGCCACACTGAAGCTGACCACCACCACGATGAACTGAGTTCCAGCTAGCCCTCCTCGGTATATCCATTCATCTATACTACCCACAATATAAAAGAGAAACCATATTAGCACAGACCAGGTATAGGTATACACACCCTGCTTCTTAACTACTTCTAACATACTCCTCCCTCCTCTCACCCCTCGATTTTATACCCGATTCCCCAGACCACCTTAACATACTGTGGACGTTTTGGATCCAGTTCAATTTTTTCGCGGATGTTGCGGATATGAACGGCTACAACATTTTCTGCATTGTACGCAGGTTCATTCCATACTCGCTCATAAATTTCACTGATAGAGAATACTCGCCCCGGGTGAAGCATCAGTAGCTCGGTAATCCGGTACTCGATCGGTGTTAAGCGAATCGCCTCCCCTTCCAAAGCTAGTTCCTTCGCCTCCTGATCTAACGTTAATCCACCCACGACTATTCTCGACGCTGTCTTATCATATGTTCCTAACTGAATATAGCGGCGCAGTTGTGATTTAACCCGAGCAATCAACTCCATCGGATGAAAGGGCTTCGTCATATAATCATCAGCGCCTACCGATAACCCGTGGATTTTGTCTGTCTCTTCTACTTTTGCACTCAACATGATGATTGGGATATTTGAGGATTCTCTTATTTTAAAGGTGGCCGCTATTCCATCTAGTTTTGGCATCATAATATCAAGGATTAACAAATGCACTTGCTCCCGTTGAAGGGCTGCTACCGCTTCCTCTCCGTTTGCCGCTTTTACTACTTGATAACCTTCGTTGCGCAAGTAGATTTCAATCCCGTCTCGTATATCTTTATCATCATCTGTTATGAGGATCGTAAATGCCTCCATCCCATCCCCCACTCTCCTTCTAGTCTATATTTTACCACCTCTTTCCGCTTATTTCTCTTATCTATTTCAAAAGAATTTCTTAAGAAGATCCTCTTCCCTATATAAAAAAGAGCATTCCTTTTTAAAGAATACTTTTTGCACTCATCATCTTTTATTCGAATTTATTGCATTGTTGCCTTAATCTTAGATTAAATATAATGGCCGCTTAATCCACATCTGTGGATCAAGCGGCCATCTCTGTTTTGTTCTATCATTCCTCTTACTCTACGGTTACACTTTTGGCCAGGTTACGAGGCTTATCGACATCAAAACCACGTGCTATACATGCGTAATAGGAGAGAAGCTGCAATGGAATCACTGTAAGAACAGGGCTAAAGAGAGGTAAGGTTTGCGGAACGGTAATCACTTCATCCGCTGTTCTCTGCAAGTCGACACTGCCTGCGGTCGTAATCCCCAGTACATGTGCTCCTCGGGTTTTCACCTCTTCAATGTTGCTCACCATCTTATCATATGTGAAAGCTTGCGTGGCTAGTGAGATTACTGGAACTCCTTCCTCAATCAGAGCCAAGGTACCATGCTTCAACTCACCTGCTGGATATGCTTCCGAGTGTATATAGGTCAGCTCTTTCAATTTGAGTGATCCTTCCAAGGCCACTGCAAAATCTAATCCTCGTCCAATAAAGAAAAGATTATTATGGCGTGCGAGCTCAGTTGCCAACATTTTCAAGATATCTGCACCTTTAAGTGCCTCTTCAATTTTCAGCGGTAGGGACAGAAGCTCTTCCACCATCTTTTCAATCTCTGTCCGAGGCTGAGTAGCACGAATATGAGCGAGATAAAGGCCTAACTGATAAATAACCACCAGTTGTGAAGTGTAAGCTTTCGTTGAAGCAACTGCAATTTCAGGACCGGCCGAAGTGATCAACACCTCATCTGCATCCCGTGCAATGGTACTACCCACTACATTAGTAATAGCTAGTACTTTAGCTCCTCTGCTTTGTGCCTCCCGCATAGCAGCCAATGTATCGGCAGTTTCACCTGATTGACTGATTACGATGACAAGTGTACGTTCCGTTATGATTGGATCGCGATAGCGATACTCAGATGCTACATCAACTTCCACCGGAATACGTGTCAATTGTTCCAACGCATATTTACCCACAATACCCGCATGGTAAGCTGTACCACAGGCCACAAAGTGGATGCGATCAATCTGCTCCATTTCTGCTTGCGACAAGGTTAGTTCGCTTGCCAAATCGACAATACCCTCTTTGATCCGGCCCGTTAAGGTATCCCGAATAGCTTTTGGCTGTTCATAGATCTCTTTTAGCATGAAGTGGTCGTACCCATCTTTTTCAGCAGTAACAATATCCCAATCTACATGAAGAGGCTCACGATCAATCTTCTCGCCTTCGGTGGTCATCACTTGAATCTGATCGTCAGTTAGAACTGCCATCTCACCATCTTCTAAAATTACCATCTCACGTGTATGCTTCAATATTGCTGGGATATCCGAAGCGATGAAATTCTCCCCTTCACCCACACCGATAATTAATGGGCTAGCCAAACGTACGGCTACCAACTTATCAGGTTCGTATTCACTCATGATCGCCAATGCATAAGCGCCTTCCATCTTTTTAACAATGTGTTGTACTGTCTCCACTACATCACCGTTATAAGCATCTGCCAATAAGTGAGCGATCACCTCGGTATCCGTCTCTGACCTGAAAGTATGCCCCTTTGCCTGCAACTCCTCTTTTAGTTCAAGGAAGTTTTCAATAATCCCATTGTGCACAATTGCAAATTTATCCTCATGATCCATATGGGGATGCGAATTACGATCCGATGGCTTCCCGTGAGTCGCCCAGCGAGTATGTGCAATCCCTACACTTCCTAGCAGCGACTGTTCCTCTAACAAAGATTCGACATTTACAATACGCCCTTCCTTTTTCTTCACTCCAATCGTCTCTCCATTGTATACAGCCAACCCAGCTGAATCATAACCACGGTACTCCAGTTTTTTCAATCCGTCTAACAAAATACTTTGCGCTTCTTGTCTTCCAATGTACCCTACGATTCCACACATACGATTCGTCATCTCCTCTCAGCTTTAACAAAAACTCATGTATCGCACCGAAATTTTTGGCGCATCAGTCACCCCATGCGTTTGTATTCCGGTTCCGCGGTCGCGATACCGACCGGGAGGCACCCGCCGACTCTTCGATCAACCTCCACCTCGTCAACTGCGTACACCCGCAGTCCTGGCGCTTTGACAATAATTGATTATATGCATCGCTTCTTCTCTTCCCCTCACCCCCTTTTCTACATACACACATGATATCCATCCTATGCGAAAACAAAATAAATGTAAAGAGATTTGTGATTAATCAACAGGTAAAAACAGATCATCTTAACCTTTTTTACCTACGCTCTCTTAACGAAAAAAAGGGGTAACATGTTTCGTTCCATGTCACCCCCCTATCAAATTACTATGCCTCTTCAATCGCTGTAGCGATCTCAGCTACTAAATGGTTGATCTGCTCCTCATCAGGGCCTTCTGCCATCACACGCACCAACGGTTCTGTCCCCGAAGGACGCACCAATACACGCCCATCATCCCCAAGTGCCGCCTCAGCTGCGGCGATTCTCGTCTGTACCTTTTCACTCTGCTTGTAACTCTCTTTATCTTTCACCGTAACGTTAACGAGCACCTGTGGGAACTTGGTAAAAACCTTAGCTAAATCACCTAGTGACTGCCCACGATCCTTCAATACCCGTAATAATTGTACAGCAGATAACAATCCATCCCCAGTGGTACCATGTTCGAGGAAGATGATGTGTCCCGATTGTTCTCCTCCTAGCGATAGCCCTTCTTTACGCATCGCTTCCATCACATAACGATCGCCAACCGCAGTTGTTTCTACTTCAATTCCGAGCTGCTCCAATCCCTTCATAAAACCGATGTTACTCATTACGGTGGCCACAACTTTATTCTGGGTCAGCTCGCCCCGTTCTTTGAGGTACTTGGCGCAGATCGCCATAATTCCATCTCCATCGACCAATTCACCTTGTTCGTCTACTGCAACCAACCGATCTGCATCCCCATCGAAAGCTAAACCTACATGTGCCTGCCGACTAACCACCTCATGTTGAAGATTTTGGGGGTGAGTAGAACCACAATCCACATTAATATTCATTCCGTCTGGCTTCGCATGCAGTGTAATCACATCTGCTCCTAAATCTCGTAATAAACGCGGAGCTAGGTTAGCTGCCCCACCATTGGCACAGTCGACAACAATCGTCATACCACATAAGTCGGTATCAATCGATGCCTGCACATGTTCCAAATAACGATGAAATGCCTCCGGACGGTCATAGATTCGTCCAATCTCATTCCCACTCGGGCGCGGAAGGTTATCTTCTGCTTCCACAATCAGTCTCTCTAGCTCCGCTTCACTCTCATCTGACAGCTTATAGCCATCTGCACCAAAAAACTTAATTCCGTTATCTGGATAAGGGTTGTGGGATGCAGAAATCATAACTCCTGCTCCCGCCCCCATCTCAGTGGTTAAGAAGGCAACTCCGGGGGTAGTTACCACTCCCAGGCGTGTCACATCCACTCCGACGGAGGTCACACCTGCCACAAATGCTGCTTCTAACATCTCCCCAGATAAACGTGTATCCCTACCTACAATGACATGCTTTTTACCATTCACTTTTGTCAAATAGTAGGCTCCGCAGCGCCCGAGCTGAAAGGCCAATTCTGGTGTTAATTCTGTATTGGCGACACCACGAACTCCATCCGTTCCAAAATACTGTCCCATCTTGCTCCTCCTCTTAACGCATCAATTACTTCTGCTGTATCGTCACTGTTGCTTCCATTTCTACATTTCCCTGTATGCGAATGTAAGGTGGAAGTTGAAATTGCACTTTTCGCTTATACGTTCCTTCTTTCAAGTTAGCAACGTCAATATAGGCCGTAATATCTTCTTTCTTTACTTTTTTCAAGCGATCAGGTGCTCCTTCCAATCGTATAGCGATGGTATCTCCCTCAGTACTGGAGATTTCCGCCTTCAACTCTTTATCCAAACCGTTCGCTTTAATCGGTAATTCTTCAACCTTCTTCGTCTTCGACTTAACCACTTTTACCGTAACCCGTACCATCTCGGGTTCTACTTTTACCGCATCATCCCGCACTGGGATCGGAAGTTCAAAAGTACGATCGCTTTTTACATCGGACAAGTCAAGGCCAGGTCCTGTATAAGTAGAGAGCTCTTTGATATACCCTTTTGGACCATATACGATCACCTCATCCACATTGGCTTCTATATCGGCAATCGCATAGCCACTAGGCAATTGACGGTCAATATCAATCTTCATCGGTACTGAGGTATTGGGAGCGGCTACAGGCACTTCCACATCTACAACAGATGGTTTAACCTGCACATCTTTTAATAGACCGCCCTCACCATAAACTTGTAATTCAACTGACTTGGTTATCGTCTCTTTTGCTCCTTCGATATTGGCTACCGCTTTTACCGATGTTGCCTCTTCCAGCTGTGATTCCGTACCGCGCACCAGTACTTTACTTGGTTTGAGAACAGGATCGCCTGCTTTGTATCCCTCTGGCGGACTACCCACGACGGTTACATCGATACTCATCTCTTTTTGTTGTAATTCAGCTAATACAACCGTCACAGAAGTTGGATTTACCTGCGCACGAGCGCGTGCTGGGATACCTTCTAGCTGAACAGGAATGTTTTCATGCTTTCCTGGTTTTAGTTTCTTTAAATCAATATATGCTCGGTACTGATCTGGCGAAATCTGATTTAGGACAGAACGATCCCCAGACAAGTTTAAATCTACTGTCTTAGGAACCTCCACCAACTTATACACCGACTCATCATACTGCGCTTCTAAAGTAACGTTTTGAATAATCATCGGTGACCCATCTCTATTTGACAAAAATAATGCTTCCTCGTTTACCATTACCCACAACATCATAGCTAACCCTACTGCTAACACCTTTAAGAAGCGATCACTTTTCAGCCATTTATTCACGCTTCTCCCCCCTTTTACTCCAAAAGCTCGCAGACTTCTCTGGAGGGCGTAGTTCGATATAGAGTCGTGATAACAACTCTTCTTCACTCAGGCCACGCTCCAATTGACCATGAATAGCAAGTGATATATGACCTGTCTCTTCCGAAACAATCAGAGCGATGGCATCAGACATCTCTGTAATCCCAATACCCGCACGGTGACGAGTACCCAATTCCTTGCTAATAAAGGGGTTTTCTGATAACGGCAAGTAGCAACTCGCCGCTTCTACCCTTCCTTTACGCATAATTACTGCCCCATCGTGTAAAGGTGCATTCGGCATAAAGATATTGGTTAGTAATTCAGCACTCAACTCGGCATCCAGCGGGACACCCGTCTCTATATAATCAGATAAACCCGTATCTCTTTCAATCACCACCAACGCTCCAATTTTTTGTACAGAGCATTGGGCTGCTGCTTTGGCGATATCACCTGCTATTCGTGTTATCACCTGCTCTTCTCCTAATGAACCGCGATTAGAAAAAAGCCGTCCTCTACCTAACTGTTCAAGCGCTCGTCGAAGTTCAGGCTGAAAGATAATAATAATGACCAATAATCCTAGTTCAAATAAATTTTCGATGAGCCACCGCAAAGTAGATAATTGCAGGAAGGCACTTAACATCCACCCAGCAACCACAACGGAAATCCCTTTTAATAATTGGATAGAGCGGGTTCCACGCAGTAACTGGAGTAACTTATATATTAAATAGCTGACAATGGTAACATCTACAATGACACTTAAGTATTGTCCTATTCCGTTGAATACTCCCATAGGCCGCCTCCCCGATCCCGTTAGAAATCGGCTATTCCTTTCATCACTTTTCCATTATATCATAGCATAACCCTCTTCTTCCCACGTAGACACCTCATGGTATCCGTCCGCAAAAAGAAGAGGGGGAGATACTGTTTTTAACGAAACTTATTTCGAATTAACTTGCACTATCCCAAAGTCATAATACGTTATTCTTTTCTGAGGATCAACCTGTGTTCCGTAGACCTGCTGCGATTCCATTAATCGTTAGCAAGACTTGTTCCAGTCTCTCTTCATCTTCTACACCATCAATGCGCAATTGTCGCAGATCCCTTAGCAAGTTAACTTGAATAAAGCTAAGTGGATCGACATAGGGGTTACGTAAACGAATCGATTCCCGAATCACAGGGGTATGATCCAACAGTTGATTCTGCTTTGTGATTGCAAGAACCACTTCTTTGGTCAAGTAATACTCTTCTTCTAACTGTTGATAAATCTCTTTTCCGCGTGGCAAATGTTCCGCCAGGCTAGCATACTCTTTGGCGATGGAAAGATCAGCTTTTGCTAAAGCCATCTGCAAATTATCTACTAGTGAGCGGAAAAAAGGCCACTCTTTATACATCACCGATAGCTGTTCTGCTTTATTTTCTCCTCGCTCCACATAACGCTGAAGGGCCGTTCCAGCTGCATACCAAGCGGGGAAGAGGAATCGACTCTGCGTCCATGCAAATACCCACGGTATGGCACGCAGATCACTAAAAGCACTGCTATTTTTGCGGCGTGAAGGTCGAGACCCAATCTTCAACTCTCCGATCTCTGGGAGTGGAGTCGCCTCTTGGAAGAATGGTATAAAATCTGGATCTTGGAAAAGCAAATGTTGATAAACTTGGCGCGCATCCTCCGAAATCACTTCGAACGCGTCCATCCACTCAGCAGGAGGGCCTTGCTCCTCTCCCGAACGTGCTGCTGCAGTTTGCAGCAACAATGCTGACGTGGCTTGCTCCAGACTTCGCATCGCGATCGGCTTCAAGGCATAGCGAGAAGAGAGAACTTCCCCTTGCTCTGTGATCTTTACTCCTCCCAGTACACTGCCCGCAGGTGTGGCTTGAATACTACGATTCAGCGGACCTCCACCACGACCCAGTGCACCACCACGACCATGAAAAAATTTCACCTCTAACCCATAGCGATTGGAGAGTTGTCTCAAATTACGCTGTGCACGATACAACTCCCAGTTGGCGGTAATCATGCCCCCATCTTTATTGCTATCGGAGTACCCCAGCATAATCTCTTGGGTGGGATGCTCCCCACGATGATAGGGAATATACGCTGGATGTTCATAATATGCTTGCATAATCTCTTCCGCACGATGGAGATCATCAATCGTTTCTAATAGTGGCACCACGTGTAACCGTGCATTGCTTTCTTGCTTTGTCTTATGATGTAAACCTACTTCCTTAGCTAACAGCACCACTTCCAAAAGATCGCTCGTCCCCTGAGTCATGCTGATCAAATAATTACGAATCGACTCTTCTCCAAATTCCTCTTTTGCCTGTTTTATTGTCTCGAACAGACGTAAACATTCTTGCGTCTGTGCAGAAAATACCATAAAGGAAGCAGTAAGTGGGCGTGGATCTGCCAGTAACTCCGTCAATTGCTTCATCTTATCCTCTTCACTCAATTGATCGTATGCTTTCTCGATTCCTAATGAGGCTAGGATTTCAGTGATAGCTTGTTCATGAACAGCACTGTGTTGCCTTATATCTAAAGTCATTAGGTGAAAACCAAATAGCTCCACTTGTCGTATAAAGCTAGAGATGTACAAATCGACCACGTGCTCTGCGTGATGACTACGTAGGGAGTCTGCTATTCTCTCCAAATCAGCAATCAAATCTCCAGAATCCACATAAGATCCTTTCTCTTTTTCCCCTGTTCGTGTATGCTGCAGACGAGCTAACATATACATACATTTGCGCCGATAGGGCTCGTGTTCATTCCTCCATTCCCCTTCACCCACATCCTCCAAGGCTACTTCTTCACGGTCGCGTGCGATCGACTCCTTCAACTCCGCTGTGATGTGAATGCGACGCGTGGAATAGCTTAGCACTTCTAATAATTTATTTACCTTTTCTTCGTATTTAGACAACACTAACTCCCGATGAAGTTCAAGCGTATTCCACGTAATTTCTGGGGTAACGGATGGGTTACCGTCACGGTCTCCTCCAATCCAGGAACCAAAGCGAAGATAGGTAGGAACCTGCCACTTGGTTTCTGGATAATACTGTTTCAGTGCATCTTCTAACGTTCGATGCACTTCTGGAAGCACCTCAAATAAGGTCTCGTCCAGATAAAAAAGACCATTGCGCACTTCATCCAACACATGAGGCTTGCGCTGACGCAGTTCATCACTTTGCCATAAAGCATTTACCTCTGCATGAACTTCACTTTCGATCCGCTCTTGCTCCTTATCCGTCAATAGCAAATCATCCAGTTTGCATACCTTGTCTGCGATGCGATGATGGAGGTCTAATATCGTTCTGCGCACCGCCTCTGTGGGATGAGCCGTCATAATTAATTCTAATGAAAGATAGGGAAAGAGCGCTTTAATTTCCTCAGCCTCGGCTCCACTCTCTTTTAATTGTCGAATAGCACTTGCTATCGAGTGGGGCTGTACTTGCTGCTCATCCGATTGTTTATAATGACGATGCCTCCGAATTCGATGGTTTTGCTCTGCGATATTAACCAGGTGGAAGTAGAGTGAGAAGGCACGAATCACATCCAAACGCATCGTTGGTGATAGTCGTTCCATCTCATCCTTGCATTGTTGAATCAAATCTTGATCTTCTGTCGATCGTATTCCTTTCGTCAATTCTCTGATTTTTTCCACGTGAGCAAAGAGTTCCTCGCCCCCCTGTAATTTTAGGATTTCTCCCAACGTCGATCCCAATAGACGTACATCACGACGTAAAGACTGATTTGGATCCTTTTCCATCATCTTATCCACTCCAATCACTTCATAAATATCTAAAAAAGAATGACCCAAACCGAGTTTGGGCCCCTCCCTTATAACAGCTACAATACTAATTTCCCGAAAATGGACTCCATTAATCCTACAGCTACTTTGGCTGTCTGATTTGCCGTATCTAAAATGGGATTTACCTCAACTAATTCTACCGAAGATAAGATATTAGCACAGGCCAACATTTCCATCGCCAAATGGCTCTCACGATATGTCATCCCGCCGACAACAGGTGTTCCTACTCCAGGGCACTGAGCTGGATCTAGTCCATCTAAATCAAGGCTCAAATGCACCCCATCGGTACCCGTCGACACAATGCGAATGGTCTCTTCCATCACAGCTCCCATACCCAAGCGGTCAATATCGTGCATAGTAAACACTTTGATTCCCATTTCAGCAATCAACTTTTGTTCACCTACATCCAGTTCACGCGCACCTACAATCACTACATTCTCCGGCTTCACTTTTGGTGAGATGCCCCCACACTGTACTAGAGCAGGATGGCCCACACCTAAACTAGCCGCTAATGGCATCCCATGAATATTACCCGACGGAGATGTATCTCCTGTATTTAAGTCCCCATGCGCATCAAACCAAATCAAACCCAAATTGGATACGTGTTTAGATACTCCAGCGATGGTTCCAATAGCGATACTATGATCCCCACCCAGTACTAATGGAAAACGCTCTTGTTCAATCACTTCCGAAACAGCGACCGCCAGTCGTTCATTCGCTTCGACAACCTCTTTAAGATAACGGTGTTTCGGATCTTCTTCATGCGATGCATCTTGAATTGGAACTTGAATATCCCCTCTATCTTCAACATGATGCCCCAATGCGAGTAATCGCTCTTTTGCTCCCGCATAACGAATAGCACTAGGACCCATGTCCACTCCACGCCGGCCTTGTCCCATATCCATTGGGACGCCAATAATAGAGATAGCTCGATGTTCTTTATTCTTCATGTTGTTTTTCGCCTCCAGCCTGCAATAATCATCACGATATATGTAAATGAAAAGCAAAAGTAGCTCCTTGTCCTCTTATTGTACCATAGAGGTGAAAAATCGAAAAAACCTCGCATACTAAAAAGTCCTCTACACTGTGTAGAGGACTTTTATTATGGAGCGGAAGACGGGATTCGAACCCGCGACCCTCGCCTTGGCAAGGCGATGCTCTACCCCTGAGCCACTTCCGCGCAAAAAAAAAATGGTGAGCCATGCAGGATTCGAACCTGCGACACCCTGATTAAAAGTCAGGTGCTCTACCAACTGAGCTAATGGCTCGTACTATGTTGATTGGCTGGGGCGGCAGGGATCGAACCTGCGCATGACGGAGTCAAAGTCCGTTGCCTTACCGCTTGGCTACACCCCAACAAGGTCAACCTTTAGTGGTGGAGGGAGCAGGATTCGAACCTGCGAAGGCGAAGCCAGCGGATTTACAGTCCGCCCCATTTGGCCACTTTGGTATCCCTCCGAATAATGGTGGACGATGACGGGATCGAACCGCCGACCCCCTGCTTGTAAGGCAGGTGCTCTCCCAGCTGAGCTAATCGTCCTTATATGGACTAATATAAAAAGTCGGAGATCGGAATAAGTCCATCCGACCCCCGACTTCTTGCCACAACTTATACTGGTGACCCGTAGGGGATTCGAACCCCTGCATGCCAGCGTGAAAGGCTGGTGTGTTCACCGCTTCACCAACGGGCCTTACTTTCTGGAGCTCCCAATCAGATTCGAACTGATGACCTCTTCCTTACCATGGAAGCGCTCTGCCGACTGAGCTATGGGAGCATGGCTCCTCCAGTAGGACTCGAACCTACAACCTGCCGGTTAACAGCCGGACGCTCTACCGATTGAGCTATGGAGGAATAGGATACAGGTGTTATCTTACCACAACAATCATCCAAATACAACATGTATTTATCGGAATCAGGATGAGAGAGTGGAGCGGAAGACGGGATTCGAACCCGCGACCCTCGCCTTGGCAAGGCGATGCTCTACCCCTGAGCCACTTCCGCGCAAAAAAAAATGGTGAGCCATGCAGGATTCGAACCTGCGACACCCTGATTAAAAGTCAGGTGCTCTACCAACTGAGCTAATGGCTCGTACTATGTTGATTGGCTGGGGCGGCAGGGATCGAACCTGCGCATGACGGAGTCAAAGTCCGTTGCCTTACCGCTTGGCTACACCCCAACAAGTCAAACTTTGGTGGTGGAGGGAGCAGGATTCGAACCTGCGAAGGCGAAGCCAGCGGATTTACAGTCCGCCCCATTTGGCCACTTTGGTATCCCTCCGAGTAATGGTGGACGATGACGGGATCGAACCGCCGACCCCCTGCTTGTAAGGCAGGTGCTCTCCCAGCTGAGCTAATCGTCCATAATAAATTTGGTGACCCGTAGGGGATTCGAACCCCTGCATGCCAGCGTGAAAGGCTGGTGTGTTCACCGCTTCACCAACGGGCCTTACTTTCTGGAGCTCCCAATCAGATTCGAACTGATGACCTCTTCCTTACCATGGAAGCGCTCTGCCGACTGAGCTATGGGAGCATGGCTCCTCCAGTAGGACTCGAACCTACAACCTGCCGGTTAACAGCCGGACGCTCTACCGATTGAGCTATGGAGGAATATTTACAACAGACGCTTATAATCTTAACATATTTATTAGTATCATGCAAGAACTTTTTTCATATTGATGAATAGCTCTTCCATGATCCTAAGAAGCAGTTTATTGCGACAGAGATTAATATACCATGGTATATGCAAAACGTCAATATATCTTTTTATAGTTAGATTTTTTTGTTATTTGAAGATAAATTCCCTTCCATTTTTATCCCACCCTTGCTATAATAAATCTTCGTCTATCTAGACAATTATTGCACAGAGGGGGTAGTGAATGGTTTATCTTGAACTTTTGAAAAAGAACTTTGTACTGCAATTGCAGTACAGGCTGGCTCATTTTATCAATAACGCAGGCAGTATCATATTTGGCTTCATCTATATCGCTATTTGGGTTGCCGCACTAGAAGGAAAAGAAGAGACTTCTCCTTTTACTAGTGTTGAGATAACACATTACATGGCGTTTATTCAATGCATACTATGGTTTACTGTCTTCTTATCCATGGGTCTTCTTATCCCAGAACGTGTTCGGACAGGTGCGATCAGTTTAGAAATGATGCGGCCTACCTCCTACTTTCTCTATGTACTTAGTCAAGAAAGTGGACGCCTCTTCTACAACTTCTGTTTCCGCAGTATTCCAATCGGTCTCGCTTTCAGCTTTACTGTCGGTTTTTATCTTCCCCACGATAAACTCACCTATGTGTGGACGTTATTCTCACTATTACTCGCTGTATGGCTAAGCTTAAATCTCTTTTATACCGTCGGCATCACCTCCTGCTGGACATTTGAAGTTAGTGGAGCCCATCTGATTTTATTTACACTTCTCTTTGGATTAGGAGGTCAAATGGTACCCATTTCTTTATTGCCACCTCCACTAGCAGAATTGGCGCTCTATCTCCCCTTTGCTGGAATACTATATCATCCTACTATGATTTTCTTGGAAAAGGCAGATGGGGATGTATTGCTTCTCCCACTCATTTGGGCTATCTTACTGCCTGTGTTTAATCTCGCCTTAACACACCTAGCACGTCGTAAATTAGAAGTCCAGGGGGGTTAACATGCGTTTATTCCTAACGTTATGGGGAGCCAGTCTACGCTCTCGCATGCAATATAAAGGAAATTTTCTCTTCTCCTCTTTTTCGTATGGAATGATTATGTTGCTCGACTTTCTGTTACTCGCAGCAATATTATACCGTTTTGATCACATCTTAGGATGGACAATTGCCGAGGTAGGCCTACTATACAGTATTTCCACCATCTCTATGTCACTCTACCGCCTGCTAGCACCGGAAATTCACAATTTTGATACCTATCTCATCCAAGGCGATTTCGATACTCTGCTCATTCGCCCAGTTTCCCCTTTGACGCTATTACTTACTCGCAATCTAGACCTCAGCCGCTTAGGAGGTATTGTACAGGGAATCGGAGTGTTATGCCTATCCCTAGCTCTCATGTGGGGAGTACGGGATCTACAGGGACTATTACTCTACCTACCTATCACACTCCTTAGTGGAACAGCAATTCTCTTCTCGTTAGGATTAATCACCGCCACTCTCGCCTTCTGGAGTGAACGAACTCGTGATTTTCAATCCTTTACACTATACGCACCGAGTAACGCTGCAAGTTATCCTATGAGCGTGTACACTGGCTGGATCAAATGGCTTTTCTTCACCATCCTTCCTGTCGCTTATATGGGGTATGTCCCTGTCGCTTATCTATTGCATAAGGGGGGCAGCTGGCATGGTTTATGGCTATCGCCGCTCATCGCCCTCCTTTCCATTTTGATTGCTCTACACATCTGGCATATCGGCATCCGGCATTATCGTAGTACCGGAAGTTAGGAGGATTAACCGTGATTCGAGTTTCACAGCTGAGTAAACAATATAAAGTATACCAGACACAGCCCGGAGCATTTGGCTCTTTACGATCCCTGTTTTCTCGCCAATATCAGACGATCAAAGCAGTTCATCATCTTTCTTTTCATATTAAAGAAGGCGAATGCGCTGGCTATATCGGTCCTAACGGAGCTGGGAAGTCTACCACGATCAAAATGTTGGCTGGCATTCTCCACCCCACAGAGGGTACCATCTCAGTCGCAGGCTTACATCCACACAAACAACGAAAACAACTTGCACAGCATATGGGGATTGTGTTCGGACAAAGAACTCAACTATGGTGGGATCTCCCTTTGCGTGATTCATTTGAAATATTACAAAAGATGTACCATATTCCATCTAAAGACTATCAAAGTTTCTTATTGAAGTATGATGATTTATTACAAATCGGGAGCTTCATCCATATTCCTGTTCGCAAACTCTCACTTGGACAACGTATGCGCGCTGATCTTGCCGCTGCGCTCATCCACAACCCCGACGTGCTTTTTTTAGACGAACCCACTATTGGCCTCGATGTAATAGCTAAAAAGAGAATACGCACTTTTCTCCAAGCACTAAAGGAAGAGGAACGAAAAACCATCATCTTAACTACTCACGACATGGATGATATAGAACATTTGTGTGACCGTATTTTAGTCATTAACCACGGCGAGCTATTACTTGATGGCAACTTACAGCAGTTACGTGCAAAAGTAGGCTTACCCAGCAAAATGCACATAACTTTTGCACACCCTCCCAATATCTCTTCATTGGATGGAGTAAAGGTAGACATCGTAGAAGAGCACGTAACTTTACACTATGAACGTCATCTCCTCTCTGCAGCAGAGCTTCTTCGTCATATAAGCATGTGGGGAAAACCAATGGATATTCAGATGGATGAACCTGACATAGAAGAGGTGATAGAAAAAATTTATTAACTCATGTTTCAAACTTGTAAACAAGGGAAGAGATAAAGCAACACAAGATACTTAAAAATGAAAAATCTACTTAAGGGAGGATTTTCAGATGCTCTGGACAATTTTTGTTATCGCCTTGGTACTCTGGTTGCTCGGTCTTATTACAAAACGTAGTTTCGGTGGTCTGATCCATATCTTGCTTGTCATTGCGCTCGTCTTAGTTATTGTTCAGCTGGTACGATGAATATATAAAATTTTTCACCTCTATTTATAATTATATAGTCAATGACTTAAAAAAGATAAAGAAAAACCCCCTTGTTCCAAGAAGGAACAAGGGGGTTTGTTATGTAGCCTGGCGACGACCTACTCTTCCAGGGACCTGCGTCCCAAGTACCATCGGCGCGGGAGGGCTTAACGATCGTGTTCGGTATGGGAACGAGTGGTTCCCCTCCGCTATAGCCACCAGACAGGTGAAGGTTCACACCTTCAAAAGTAAATACTTCGGCCGGAGTCAAGGGAGTGAGGATCTAGAGGGTAAGCCCTCGACCGATTCGTATCCGTCAGCTGAGTGTATTGCTACACTTACACCTCGGACCGATCTACCTCATCATCTATAAGGGGTCTTACCTGA